>DYPD01000031.1 GCA_020720115.1 Thiomargarita sp.
TAATGCAGGACTTCGAGTACGCCGTCCCAAAACAGTAGTCGCGCTTGTAGCGCTTGCTGAGCGGCGAGTTCGGCTTCGGCGATTTTGTTTGGATCAGCGTCGCACAGGTGTTCGAGCAGGCGCAGGGACAGGGGCGCGTGAAAGTCTTCGTCAAGGTGAATGTGGCGTTCTAGGTAGTAATGAAAAGTCGGTACGTCCGTTGCGCTGATGCGCATTTTGGCGAGGAAGGCGCGGAACATGACGGGGATGATTTTTTCGCGCCCTAGCGCAAGCACAGCGGCGACTACATGCGGCTTTCCGCTGTCGAGAAAGGCAAAGGTGGTACGGGTGAAGCGTCGTGCGGCGTTGGGAACGTAAGGCTGCATGAGGGCTGCTTGGATGCCGTGCTCACGCACGCTGGCAATGAAGCGTTGTGGGATGCTGACATCTGCGCCTACGTCGCTCATAGCGCCGCAGTAGAGTTCAAAATGGCTACTGAAGCTGATGTTGCTGCCAGGTGCGCCCTGGTCGGATTCTTCTTCGAGCACTAATTCGTTGATAAAGCGCCGTACTGCGCCCTCGCCTTGGGGTAACCAAGGATAGACGGCGGGTGCGATCTCGCGCTGCAAGTATTTGATTAAAGACATAAAATCCCATACAGAAAAAACATGGTGCTGCATGAAGCAACGGAGCTTTTCGAGGCTGTCAAGCGCGGCGTAGACGGGGTGTTCGTCAAGGGCTTGTTGCAGCGGGGCTATGACTTCGAGGTTGAATGTGGAGGACATGAGGGGTTCCGTAAAGTGGCTGGAAACTGAAACCCACCGCCAGGGCATGCGCCTTGGCGGTGGGGATGTCGCTTTAGTAAGGTGCGCAGTGAGGGAGTTATTGGGGTGCGCCTAACAGACGATCAAGTTGCCAGCGTTCGCGGGCGTCAGTCGAGAAGCTGTCTGACCACAGTTGAGCTTTGGCATAGGCGACGAGGCTTTCGGTATCGGGCAAAAATAGCCAGCGGCGTACTGTGCGATCAGCGGAACCTGAAAGCAAAAAGCGTCCGTCACTGCTAAAACCCAGGGAATTGATCTGCTTGTTATGTCCAGCGAGGGTGTAACGCATAGCGCCGGTGTCGGCATTCCAGATGATGATGCTTTTATCTCCCGAACCTGAGACTATGTAGCGTCCATCAGGACTAAAGATGGCATCGTACACAATGTCTTTGTGTTCTTTGAGCACCAGTTCTTGTTCTCCGCTTGCCACATTCCACACGCGCACACTTTGATCTTGTCCAGAGGACACGAGGCGCTTGCCGTCAGGACTGAAGTTCACAGTTTGAACGTAGTAGGTGTGTCCCTTGAGTACCCGCACTTGCTGTCCGGTTTGAATATCCCACAGACGCACTAATTGATCGCGGGAGGCGGAGGCGAGTAATTTGCCTTGTGGATCGTAGTCAATGAGAAACACTTCGTCTGTGTGTCCAGTGAGAATTTTTTGCGCCTCGCCCGTTTCAGCGTTCCACAAACGAATGCTTTTGTCTTTGGAGGCGCTGGCGAGCTGTTTGCCGTCTGGACTATAGGCAACAGAGGTGACTGCGTTAGTGTGTCCAGTGAGCTGCCGTGCGGCTACGTCTGGCTGATGCAAATTCCAGATGTAAAGGTTGTGGTCATAACTGGCAGCAGCTATGTGCTGTCCATCAGGTGCATAGCTGATTTCAGCAATCCCGCCTTGGCCAGCTCTGACAATTCCTCCTTGGAGGGATAAAACAGCTTGAGTTTCGCTTGTCTCGCTGTCGCGCAAATAGAGTTTTCCATCCCAGCCGCCGCTGGCAATTTGTTTTCCATCTGGGCTATAAACTGCGTCCCATACTTCATCTCCATGGCGCCCAACAATGTTACTGTTGAGTACGCTGCTGGCATCCCAGACTCGTATAGAGCGGTCAACGGAGGCAGACACAATAGATTGAGCATCTGGGCTAAATGCCACTGACCAGACAGCAGCATAGTGTCCGTACACGGTGTTTTGCACTTGGCGGGAGGCAAGGTCCCAGACAGTAATGGCTCGGTTAGCCGCTGCTGCCAGCAAATATTTGCCATCTGGACTGTACACCAATTTATTAAACCGAGCGCCACTGTCACACTGGCTCAGTTTAGTGAGTTGCGCGCCGCTGTTGACATCCCACAGATACACAGCACCATCCCAGGAAGAAGAAGCGATTTGTTGCTCGTCAGAACTGAAAGTAGCGGATAGCACCCAATCTGTATGCCCTTCAAATTTCTTAAGAATGTTGCCTGTGTCTAGGTCCCACAAAAATACACCATTATCGTTGCTTGCCGATAACAGGCGATTTCCGTCGGCGCTGTATTGAAGGCTGTTGATAGACGACTGGTGTCCCTCCAATTGTCTGAGCATGGTATGGGTTTGCACATCCCAAATGCGAATTTTGCCATCAAATGCGCCGCTGGCAAGAAAGCGCCCATCAGGGCTGTATGCCAGCGCGTTGATCATGGCTTCGTGCGCTAACACGGCAAGGAGTGCGCCGCTGTGCGCATCCCACAAATGCACGCTTTTATCCCGCGAACCTGAGGCTATTTGTTTGCCGTCAGGACTGTATAGCGCCCGCCAGACCTCATCTGTGTGCCCGCTTAAGAGATGTTCTAGCTGACCTGTGCGCGCATTCCATATACGCACACTCTTGTCATCAGATGCCGAGAGAATGTGCTGTCCATCAGGGCTATAGCTGGCGCGATTCACGCCGCTGGTATGACCTTCCTTACCGTCTCCCTGAATCACCAGCTGTTTATCATCAAGAACCATGCTAGATTCATAGAGCAGCGTTTCAGCGGTTGGTGCATAGGAGCTATCGGGTTCAGCCCCCGGACGAGTCAGGGCAGCAATACTTAGCAAGGCAGCGGCATTAGGCGTATGTTCATGCACCGCTTGATTAGCATAGCTAGTCAAAGTAAGAGAGGTTGCCCAGTTAGAATTTTTACGCGCTAAAACCTCTTGGCGTTTGGCTTCAATGCTTTGAAACCAAGCATTGATTCCAGCAATAACAGACAATACCAGTAAGACCGCCAGCACTGCCATACGGTGTTTTTCTTTCTTTGCCAATTGCCGGAGTTTTTCCCGACTGTGCCCAATAAAAGCCTGTTGTAACTGAGTGGGTATCGGGGTTTTTTGGTCATCCAGCGCGATTTTCATCCAACGCTCGGCATTTTCACAGGCAATGGCATTGAGCAAAAATTCCTGACTTTGCCCCTGTTCTTTCCATTCGGTAGCGCGCTGCTGCCAAATCGTGTGCTGGCGTGCATGATCCCGATCTAAGTCAATCGCTTGGATCAATTCAGCAAAGGCTTGATCAAAAGGTTGATTAATAAAATCAATGGGTTTGCAGTCAGAAGGTATGGCTTGAATGTGGCTATCTGATTCACGGTAGAGCAAGGGAATAAAGCGTTTTGCCTGTTGGGTAGCGTACTCGATTTCTTCAGCACAGTACTCTGAAGCGAATGCCGCAGGCGACATGATAAAAACAAAATTATCTGTACTATCAATACCTTCCTTGATTTCTTTGAGAATATCCACGTCTCCACCAAGGTTTTCCTGATCAAACCAGATAACCTTTCCAGTGGCTTGTAAATGCCGATAAATTTGCCGCGCAAAATCGCTGCTGTCATAGCGCGAATAGGCAATAAAAACTTCCGTGTTGGTTTGCCCATCCGCCGCGTCTTCACTGGCTTGAATAAAGGTTTTATGCAATTCAGTTGGCGCATGTTGCGGACGCTGTTCATTTAAGCGCAACCAGGTCACGGCATTATCCAATTTATAACCGCGCAACAAACAGGCTCTTTGTTCTGGATTTGCTTGCCAGCGCAAAGCCTCTACGAGCAAACGCTTGCGTTGCGCATAATAATCAGCATCATGACGCAGCACTTGCAACAAATTATCAAGACTTTTTCCCGCCTCTGGGCTGTCTGCTCCATACCATTCAATTTCTTGCAAAGAACGCACTGCTTCAGGTATCAGGTGGGTATCAGTTGCCCGTATCAGCAAAGGAATAATCCGTTTGCCATGCTGCACGGCATACGCCAAGGCGGGCGGACAAAGTTCATCCGTAGCTGTTTCTGGGGCAATGAAATACAAAAAATTATTAGATTTTTCAATACCTTCGTTAATCGCCACCAAGTACGACTTACCTCTTGGAATATCCATTTCAGACTGCCACACCGTGATCCCATAACGAGACAAAGCGGTAATCACTTGAGTGCGCAAGCCTTTGTCCACCTGCGCATACGCGATAAACACATCAAAGGTGGCGTTTTCTGCGGCTTTGCGTGAAGCACAAATAAACGCCGACATCACCGGACTTGGCTCACAGGGCGCTTGTTCTCCCGCCTTAAACTCGGTCAATAACCACTGCTGCGCCGCTAGGCGGATTTCTTCGCGCAGCAAATACCGAGGCGCAAACTGGCTCCGCGACCAATCCAGAGCCTGATCTAAAATCCGCGTATGCTGTTCCACATGGGCGCGATGCCGCTCCAGCACCGTTATTACACGCTCTAAGGTGCTGTCTAACGAATCCAAGCGCGTACCGAATTGCGGCAAGCTTAGCCCGCTCAAATAGCCCAAATCATCATGCCTATGCCAATAGTTTTCATAACACCGCGCCCACTGTGCCAGTTCTTGGCAATCCGCATCGCTTAGGCTCTCCTGGCTATCCAGCCAATCTGTTGCTCCAATCAACATCAGCGAACGATCCAACACCTGCTGCGTAGAAACAATGCCTTGATTAGGCATTTCATGTTGCGCATAAAACCGCGCCAATACCTGGCAATCGCCTTCTGATAACGGTTTATTTTCCGTCTGGAAAATCACCATCTGATTGACCGGAATAATGCGCTTACCCAGAAGGCGAGCATATTCCAACTCAATCAGACAATAGGGCGAACAGAGCGCACGCGGCGCCATTACAAATAGAAAATTATGGGCAGATTCAATGCCATGCCTGATGCGTATAGAATAATCTTCACCATCAGGAATATTCACCTTATCAAACCAGGCGTCATAGCCTGAGAGGCGTAAGCGTTGATGTAAGTGCGCGACAAAGCTTAAGCTTTCTCGTCGCCCGTAAGAAATAAACAGGTCTTTGAAATGTGGCATAGGGTTCGGTTTTTAGGTGTGGAAAAACGACTTTAAAGTAAAGCTCTGAATGGGTTTTCCGGGGTTCTTATATGAAAACCACATATTTGGAGGCTCTCGGTAGCCAACTTGCCGCTGTCGCAGAAAAATTGAGCGGCTGGTAGTCGGCAGCAAACAAAAGCATTTTATACCTGAAATTCGCTAAAGTTACATGTTTTACCACATCTTTAAGATCGATAAACTTACTCTAACCACTGAATAACAAAGGGTAAACGCAGACGTTTGTGCGTAGCGCAATCCAGTTGTGTGACAAAAGCCATATTTCCTAAGTCACCAAAATCAAAAGCGGCTTGCAGTTTTTCTCCCGGCGCCAGATCGCTCATCTCAGGGTGGGTGCTAAACCAGACTTTCAGCGCTTTCAGGCTGTCGTCCGCCTGTGGAATTAACACACTAAAACCACCATCAGCAAGCGGCTGGATATGAGATGCAGGGATACCCAGTTGTTGTAAAGTTTGGCTAAATTCTTCTGGATTGGGCACGGTGGGATAGGCGATTTGCGTGCTTCCATCAGCGTACTGAATGCGCAAGCGTTGGTTAAAGCCGCCCGCATCAGCAGGTAAGCGTTCTACGCTGGGCGCGGTTTCCTGAGCTTGGGCGGGCGTGTAGGCGTGAACTCGATAGGGCGGAAACCAAGCCTCTGTGTCAGCTTGGCGACTACGGGGCGGCACTGTGCAAATGACCCCCTGCGCATTGATGCTCATGCTGCCTGGGTCGTTTGCATTAGCGCCTATACCAAAGGCTTTTGCCAGCCGTAAAATCCCTGGCGGTGCGTAAACAACTTTGAATTGAATAGCATTTTCTGAAGTAAGGGTGAATGCACCAGAGGCTAAATCTACGCCTATGCCGGGTGGTACGCTGTCAGAAACTTTACGCACCTGCGCATCTAACACCCAAAAAGGCAGGCTAATGCCGTCAGGTCCTGCCAGTTCTAGCACGCCTTCGGCGCTTTGCTGCAAGCTGAAACCGGCAACTTGTCCGTTGATAATGTTCTGTATCTGCCCCAGCGCATCCGCGCCGCTACCGCCCAGACCAAAGCCTTTGCGCAAATCATAAGGCGGTGCATAACGTAGGTTATCAGGCAGCAAGCCAGCAGCAAATTGCAAACGCGGATAAGACAGCAAGAAATCTTCGGGTAACAGCACAAATTCCCCAGTTTGCGGATCAATTTTCAACCCTTGCGGCAAATAGGCTTGCAATTGTTCTGGCGTAATGCGTGCGTTATCTAATTGCGTTAGCCAATCGCTGAAACGCCCAGGCGCTTGTTGCGCCAAACCCCACCAAGCAGCGCGGTCAAAACTTTGCAATTCGGGCAAACCAACGCGATTGAGCACTGCCAACGGCAATTGCGCTAATTGTTCGGTGTTCAATTGCGCCAGCGCCTCGTCGCGTACCAGGGCAAATTGCGCACTGTTTAAGCCTTGCAAGCTCTCCGCTGTAAAGGCGGCAAATTCTTCGGCGTTCAATTGCGCAAACAGCGTTGCCGGCAACTGCCCTAAGCTATCAGCATCTATGGCGGAATAAAGGCGCTGCGGCAGGCGCTTAAAACTCGCCACCTCTACTTGCTGCCATACTTCCTTTGCCAATGCCGCCACTTGGCTTTCTTGTAATTGGCTAAAAACCGCGTCAGGCAAAGCAAAAAACTGGCTGGCGCTTAATTGACTCAGCGCCTCTTGTCCCAGTGCGCTGAATGCCTGCCAATCCATCTGGGCAAACAGATTGCTGCTCAATTCTTTCACCCGCGTTCCGGCGCTGTGGAAAAAGGTTGCCACCGAAGCTGCGTCAAAGTGGCTAAACAAGCTGCTGTCAATGCTGCCCAAATCAGCCGGCCAAGAGGCGCTATTGAGCGGATCAAAGCCATTCCACCAATTACTGAGGTCTTGCCCAATGCCTCCAACAGCATTGCCTATATCATCCAAAATGCCGCGCCGGGTGGGCGGCTCCGCCCAAGCTGGCGGTAGCGCCAAACACACAACACAGAGTAACGAGATACCAATGCGGGTATAGTTCATTTTAAGCCCCTTTTTCAGTGATTTTTAGCCATTTTAGCCTGATTTATGCGCTGTTATTATGCCCAGGCAAGTGCGCTATCGTCTATTGCTGATCAATAAAATCGCTTTTCTTAAGCCAGACAGCGGTGCTATTCTGGCGCGTTTTTCGGCGCGTAAGCACCTTTCGATCAATAGCACATTGGTTTTTATAGAAAACTTTGCAAACAAGGAGTTATAAGGCATGAAAGCCTCCATCCGTAATAAGCTAGAAAATCTCGCGGATCGGCTGCAAGAATTAGATGGGCTACTGGCAGAGCGAGAAGTCATCAATAATCAAAATAAATTCAGAGGCTTATCCATTGAATATGCCGACCTTAAACCGGTTGTAGAGGTTTTTTTGGCATACCGTACTGCCGAGCAGTCCATTGAAAATGCTCAAGAAATGTTGAATGACCCGGATGCAGAAATGCGTGAATTGGCAGAAGAAGAATTAACCACCGCCAAAGCGCAACGTGACCAATTAGAACAAGAATTACAGATTTTGTTACTGCCTAAAGACCCAGATGATCAGTGCAATGTGTTTTTAGAAGTCCGTGCCGGCACGGGCGGCGACGAAGCGGCGATTTTCGCGGGCGATTTGTTTCGTATGTATGCGCGTTATGCCGAGCAGAAAAAATGGGGCGTGGAAGTCGTCAGTGAAAATCTGGGTGAACATGGTGGCTACAAAGAAGTCATTGCGCGGGTCAGCGGCACAGGCGTGTATTCAGAACTCAAATTTGAATCCGGTGGGCATCGCGTACAGCGGGTGCCAGAAACCGAAGCACAAGGGCGTATTCATACCTCAGCCTGTACAGTGGCGGTGATGGCAGAAGTGGCGGAAATCAACGCCATTGAAATTAATCCAGCCGATTTAAAGGTTGATACTTTTCGTGCTTCGGGTGCGGGTGGTCAGCATGTGAATAAAACTGATTCCGCAATCCGCATTACACATTTGCCGACAAACACTGTGGTAGAGTGCCAAGACGAGCGTTCGCAGCACAAAAACCGCGCCCGCGCCATGTCTTTGCTGCAAGCGCGTTTGTTAGCCGCCGAGCGAGAAAAACAGCGTTCCGCCGAAGCGGAAACGCGGCGCAATCTGGTCGGTAGCGGAGACCGCTCAGAGCGCATCCGTACTTACAATTATCCGCAAGGGCGCGTTACCGAACACCGCATTAATTTAACGCTTTATCGCTTAGAGGACGTGATGGGCGGACAATTGGCGTTACTGCTCGAACCCTTACGCCACGAGCACCAGATGGACTTGCTTGCCAGTTTGGGCGATACTGAGCATTAATCGCCTCTTTATCTGGCTCATCAGCGCAGGTTGCCTATGAACATTCGCGCCGAATTACAGCAAGCAGTACAACGCCTTAATCATTCGGATTCGCCACGCTTAGATGCCGAAGTGTTGCTTTGTCAGGTGTTGCACTGCCAGCGTAGTTATTTATTTACCTGGCCTGAGCGCGATCTATCCACCACGCAGCAAGCCGCCTTTGCGCAATTGATCAGCGCCCGCGCCGCCGGCAAGCCTGTTGCCTATTTGACAGGTACGCGGGAATTTTGGTCGCTACCCTTGCATGTGACTGAAGCAACACTCATCCCGCGCCCTGACACAGAAATCCTCGTAGCACAAGCCTTAGAACGCATAAGCGCAGAGCAACAGCCACAGGTGTTGGATTTAGGCACGGGATCAGGGGCTATCGCGCTGGCTATCGCATACGAACGCCCCGACGCGCAAGTGCTGGGCGTGGACATCTCTTACTCTGCACTGCAAGTCGCACAACAAAACGCAACACATCTGGCTTTACCGAATGTACGCTGGTTAGCCAGCCATTGGTTTAGAGCACTCAAACCTCAACCCTTTACCCTTATCGTTTCTAATCCACCTTATATCTCCCCTGATGATCCTCATCTTCAGCAAGGTGATGTACGCTATGAACCCCTGAGTGCATTAATTGCCGAAGCCCAGGGTTTAGCGGCATTGCAACATATCATTAGCCAAGCACCGGCGTATTTGCAGCCTGGCGGTTGGCTTTGTTTAGAACACGGTTATAACCAAAGTGAGGCGGTGCAGCATTTGCTTACGCAGCATGGCTATGGCTATACTAGGATCACTGCCAGTCTCGATCTGGGGGGGCAAATTCGTGTCAGCCAAGCCCAAAAAAGCAGTAAATGATTGTCACAAAAGCGTTGCATGTAAAGCAACATGTCTGCAACAATGCACTGTATTTACAGCTTTTTTGTCTGTTGCATCTACGCTGGTCGTGAGTCTTGCGCCGCTTATCTCTCTTCGCCATGTAAAACAGTTTGCACGGGGTATACATTAGCACTATGGACACAAATACAGGCTTAACGCATCAGCATAAAGCGACAGGTGGCTTCACCTTGCAAGAACTCATGATCACAGTAGCAGTTTTAGGTATTTTGCTCACTGTGGGTCTACCGCAGTTGAATACCTTTCTGAAAAATAGCCGCTTGACCACGCAAACCAATACCCTGGTTTCGGTGCTGAATTTTGCCAGGGGCGAAGCCATTAGTCGTGGTTCTAATGTATTTTTAACCGCCTTAGATGTGAGTGATAGTACCAACGAATGGGGCAACGGTTGGAAAGTTTGGGTAGATGGTCTGCAAACCCCTGCCTGTAGAGCGGGCGGTGTCGTCAATACGCCGAACCAAATCTTAGAAGAAACGGCTGGCGGTTGTAATGAAGTGCTCAAAGAATTTGCTTTTAACGATGCTTCAGTCACTATTGATATGGCTGGATCATTCAGTGCCTTAAGTGCTGCCACAGTAACCGGTGCAGCAAATAATACCAATACACTGATGTTTCGCGGTGGGGATGGAACGCCTGCGCTAAAAGACGCAACTGCCTCTTTAGATTTTACCCTTTGTGATAATCGCAAAAATGAAAGAGGGCGCAACATACGCATTAACCGCGTAACTGGACGAGTTACCTTGTTGGATAATGAGTTTCCTTGTCCCTAAAAAGGAGTATTAAGGGGTGTCACGCATGAACAGAAACATCAGCAGTTGCACAAAAATATCGCGCAAAATCAAAGGCGTCAGCATGATCGAAATGCTGATAACGCTAGTGATTATTTCCATTGGTTTATTAGGCGTTGCCGCTTTGCAGTCGCGTGGACAATTGGCAACGCAAGCCTCTTACATAGTCACTCAATCTGTTACTCAAGCCTATAACATTATGGATAAAATGCGCGCTAACGCGGCTTTTGCGCGACAGGATGCGCTAGATAATGGTACTGCCACTGGCAACGGTTACATTACCAACACCGCGCCTGGCGGTAGCGTAGATTGCCTGGCAAATGCTTGCACCCCGGCAAATTTACGCACCTTTGATTTAAACGAATGGTATGCAGAGCTGGCTCGCACTCTGCCCTCAGGCACGGCTCGTATCAGCGTACCAGTTGCGCCAGCAACAGGCGCAACCACAGTAACTTACCTTATCAGCATTCAATGGCGGTTAAAAGATGCCGAGCGTTCAGATGGTGATACAGGGTTACGCCAACAACAATGGAGCCTGACTTTATGAAAACGCTGATCATGCCTAGCGTGCGTAAGCAACAAGGCGTAACCCTCATTGAGATGATGATAGCCATGACCCTCAGCCTGCTTTTACTGGCGGGTGTAGTGGTCATCATGCGCGGCAGCAAAACGTCCTACGACACCCAAAACGACGCCAGCCGCATTCAAGAAAATGCCCGTTATGCGCTGGATTTCATTGGTAAAGGTATCCGTATGGCGGGCTATTTTGGCTGTTCTGGCGGAATACCGAACAATACTGCCAACAATTTCACCGTGTTAAGAGGTCGTGACAACCTCACTGTTGGCGCTAGTAGCGTGCAATCCGACCTGATCCGAGTCAGCTACATGGACACCAACCAAAACGCCTTTGCGATTATTCATTGTCCACCCTATGCGGCGTATCGAAACTATTTACAAAGCACCGGCTACACCACTGAAGCCGACTACCAAGCTGCCAGCGTTTGCCCGCCGCGCACCGATTTCGGCAATTTTAAAATCGCTGTAAAAGCAACTCCCTTGCTAGCAGGAGCAGGAACTAGCGGTTCACCGCTAAATCTAGCCGCCATATCCCCGCCCGGTTTCGTGATTTCCGGAGATGTCCTCAGTGGCGATATTTTGGTTGCCGCAGACTGTGCGGGTAGCGACCTATATGACGCAACCTTAAACGGCGACAAATTAAGCCTTCAGTATCGCATCACAGGTCAATCAGGCTTAGTACGCAGTTACAACAACGCCTTTAGAGGACAAGCACAAAGCTATGGCAGCGAACTGCGCCAACTGCGCACTTGGCGTTATTACGTTGCACAAGTCAATCGCAACGGGCGGCAATACTTTGCGCTCTGTCGAGACAACGCCGACTTATTAACTGCCACCAACTGCCAAGACAATAATGAACTGATTGAAGGCGTAGAAAACTTACAAATCCGCTACGGTGTATCCAATACCGCCAACAACACCCTGCAATACATGACCGCCGCACAAGTAGATGCCACCGTGCAATGGGACAATGTAGTCAGTGTGCGCTTAACCCTCTTAATGCAAAGCACCGATGAACGCTACAACCGCGACCGGGACGAACTCACTTACCCGCTAGATGCAAGCGAACCCAACAATCCCTACGATCCCCCTGACGATCACCGGATTCGCCGTGTCTTCAGTTCCACCATCGTATTGCGCAACTAATCAGCCAGCAGCGAGGCACAGACTATGAAACACACTTTCCATCAACAACAAGGCGCGGCACTTATCGTTGCCCTCATCTTTCTCATTATCATCACCCTGTTAGGGGTTTCCTCCATGGACAGCACGATCATAGAAACCAATCTGGCGAAAAATAGCCGAGAGCAAAACTACGCGCTGCGAGTCGCTGAAAATGGACTCATGCTCAGCACGCCCGTGCTTAACACCCAGATTCAAACCCTAATGACGGACAGCCGCGAACGTCGCTTTACTGCGGGCGAGGAAGTCAGCATTGATCGCCAAGACATATCCACCACCGCACAAACGGTCACGGCAAGCTCGCAAAATACCCAAATCGCCTACAAAGGAAAATTTGGCATTCAGCGCGGCGAGGTCTGCGGTACAGCCCCCCCCTCTAGTAGCCAATCCTATACACTACGCTATTTTGAAACCTTAACCGAAGGACAAAGCGCACCAAGGCAACGCAGCCTCAAACTGCGTAGCGGTTTTTGCCAAGCTGCGCCCAACTAAGATTTTAATTCCATCCTCAACAGGAGACACACCATGAAAAAACTCATGCAATTTATCGGTGCGATGGTACTGGGGCTACTGACAGCCTTGTCCATGCCCTTGCTCGCAGATGATACTGAACTTTACCGGGGACAACTCTCTAATATCAGTCAGTCTGATGTACCCAATGTAGTCTTCATGCTCGACCGCTCAGGGAGTATGGACTATTACCTAACAGGTGGAAGTGGTGCTGCTAAATGCGGCATTGAAACTGAACCTGGTCCCAATTGCCGCCGTATGGATCACCTACAATACGCCTTAAAACAACTTATTTCTGAAGTCACCAATGTGCGCATTGGCTTTATGACATTTATAGATTCTGGACATAAAAAACAGATTCCGGTCAATTATCCCGCTACCAACATTGATTCACCGGCTGCCAGCTTAGCGGTAGGGGCAGCAACGAAAGTTGTCACTAGCAGCATAGCCAGTGGCGAAGATGACGCAGAACAATTCACCGAAGGGGAAAAGACGGGGCAAGTGGTGTTAAGCGATAAGCTATTGCAACTCACGGGTTCTGATGGTGCAGATAATGTCAGTGATGATTTTGTTGGTGTGGGTAGAAGTCTTGGCTATTTTTCCTTTAACGATACCTTAGAAAACCAAGTGCTCGCCGGACATACCGGCATATTTCATAATGGCACGCCAGCCTTTGAAAAAGGCATTAAAGGCAATGCGATCAAATTTAATGGTACCGATCAGCATGTTACCTTGCCAAGCCTAGAAGCTTTTGAGTTCAACAATAAAGGTACTATCTCTTTCTGGTACAAGAAAACCACTACAGGTAACAATCAAACATTCTTATCCCGACAAGATGCCAACGGTGTTGTTGATAGCTTTCGAGTTAAAATCAACAATTCAAATATCACTTGGAATCAGGTGCAATCTAGTAATGTAGTTGTTACTAGCAAAACTGAACATGGCATTTCCAACAACACGGTTAACCAATGGATTCATGTGGTAGTTGCGGGTGACGATACAGGCGTTAAGTTGTACCTCAATGGTGATTTGGTTGATTCAAGCACTACATCTTTTGTTGCGCAGGCGAGTGCCTACGACTGGTTTGTCGGTATGGATACTGATAATGAGAGAGATTTTATTGGTTTGATTGATGAACTCGGTTTTTATGATGCCGTGTGGACTGCCGAAACCGTTAAAAAACTCTATGACGCCACCTTGGCAGCAGCGGAAGCTGAAGCAACGGCTTGTCCTACTACGGGTACAGGTACAGGTGGTACAGGTATGACGGATGCGGATAAGGCTTTGTTTGGTAATTATTTAGGGTATTTTGATTTTGAAGATTCGCTAGAGAATAAAGTCATTCCTACTCATGCAGGAGTAATGGTGGATGGTACAGAGGGATTCGTTACTGGAAAGACCGACTTTGGCAAAGCCCTACAATTCGATGAAAGCAATGAACGTCTGAAATTACCGAGACATGATTTGTTTGAATTTGCTAAGAAAGAAGGCACCATTTCATTCTGGTATTACAAAACCAATGATGACAATAATGTCCGTCTATTAGCTCGTCGCTACAATAGCAGTTCTTATAGTGCTGATGATCGTTACGAGTTATATCTAAATGGGAATTTTGTTTATTGGAGACAATATGACACTGACTCCAATACTAAAGGTTTACAAGTCAGATACGATAACATCCAAAAAACCAAAAATACGTGGATGCATCTTGTTTTGACGGGTGATGCCAATGGTAAACAAGTGTATGTGAATGGCACTCTATTGCCTAACTATACTAATGAAAATGCAATTGCTGCTGCGTCTCAAGCCTTCTCTATTCCTGAGCGTATCTCAGATTGGTTTATTGGGGGCAAAGTAGGGGGTGGGAATGCGTTTAAAAGCTCAATCGATCAACTCGTATTCACTGACAAAAAATGGACAGCAACGGCTGTTGATAAAGCCTTTAAAGGTCAACTACCAGTTCCTACGCCTTGTGCAGCCACAGGTGGTACTGGTGGTACTGGCTCAGGCGAACCTGTAGTGATTAACAACCAAATCGTCGGCTTGCGTTTTCAAAATGTCGAAGTACCGCAAGGGGCTGATGTGCTGAGTGCCAATGTCACTTTAACCAGTGCATCAACTGCTTCAGGTACAGATACTTATTTGATTACGGTGGAAAACGCGCCTGCGTCTGCGGCATTTCAGCCTACCCCCGGCAATCTTACCAATCGCAGCCGAACAGCTTCAATTGAGTGGACACCAGCGCCCACTTGGGGTATCGCAAGTCCAGTTAGCACTCCTGATCTGAGTCCGCTTATTCAACAGGTGATAGGTACGCCAGGCGCCACTAATAATGGCTGGTGCGGCGGTAATGCAATCAATATTTTCATTGCGCCTAAAGGTGATAGTAAGCCTTTACGCTCGGCGCTGTCTTATGAAGGTGCGGTGGCGCAAAATGCACTGGATGCCATGCCGCGTTTGTCGGTGCAATACGACTTAAAAACCGTACCCGCAAATGCCTGTGTGACACGTTCTTATACCTTCAGCGTTACCTCTGCTGACAATGACGCGCTACAAACCCCCATGCGTGACGGGATTGCCAATGACAATAACGTGTTTCACGTTTCACAAAACCCTTCTTCGGTGCCTTTTGTGTTAGCCACCAATGGGGTTGAGCCTAATTTGACGCGGCGTTTAATAGGTTTGCGTTTTGCTGAACTGCCGATTAGCTCAGGTGCGAAAGTCATCAGTGCAGAATTATCCTTGACGGCGGATGAAAATAGCGCAGCAGAAACTAACCCGCCCACCTTAAAAGTGAGTGCTGAAGCAGGTAATGCAGAAGCCTTCAAGGGTGGGGTGGCGAATGTGGATAACCTGGGGCAACGTAGTAAAACAGCCGCTATCTCTTGGGTGCCAGGTCCTTGGACATCAGGGCAGGTGTATTCAGTGGATGTGACTCAACCTGTTAAAGAGGTGATTCAAGGCACTTGGGATCGCTTTAATAATCTGGCGTTATTCATTACTGAGGAAGGCAATTATCAAGAAGGTACGGGCTATCGTCAGGCAGAAAGCTTTGAATCCAGTAATGGCGCAAATGTTCCGGTGTTGAAATTGCGCGTGGCTGAACGCTATGCGGATAACACGGATTCGGTGCGCAAAACCCTGTTGGAATGGGTGCCAACTATTAGTACTGGTGGTGCAACACCTTTAGTACCTTCGCTGCTAGAAATGGCAAATTACTATACGGGTGGCAAGCTTTATTACGGCGATCATCGTGCTAATAGTCTCAGTAATCGTGTCAGTCATCCAGCCAGCTATGCGGGCGGAGCTATGTACTTGCCGCCGCCTAAATGCACTTTAGAAACTTTGGATGTCTGGGGTTCTGGCTGTAGTGGTCAATTACTCTGTACCGCAGATAATGGTAATTTTTCTGTTTACGGCAAATGTGGCGCTCTTGAGTATGACAAGGCAGCAACAGTGAACTATATCCGCCCACCCTTTTCACCTTGCCAACCCAATTACATTGTATTCATGACTGACGGTGAAGCCAATGGTACAGATAGTTATGCAACCGATGAAATTGCGCGGATCGTGGGTAAAAGTTGCGCGACTAGAGGTAATTTGAGCGGCAATTTTGCAGATGATGAAAAATGCGGCTTAGATATTATTGAATATCTGTATAACACGGATTTCGATACGGAGATGCCAGGTAAACAAAACATTATCACGCATACTGTGGGTTTTCTTGACGCGGACGCTAAAATGTTGACCGACTGGGCGGACGCGGGCGGCGGTAAATTCCTCCCCGCTTCTGATGCGGCTACTTTGTTAGATGCGTTTCGACAAATTTTGACTTCCATCAAAACCGAAAGCACTTCATTTGCAGCACCAACATTAAGCGTGAATGCTTTTAATAAGCTGTATCACAATGATGAACTTTATTTCGCTTTGTTCAAACCGGAATTAACCCGTGCTTGGGCAGGTAATGTGAAAAAATACAAAATCTGTGACGGTAAGGAGCATTGCTGTCCTAGTGGAGATACCAAAAAATGCCTGGGTACGCTCTTGGATAAAAACGGTATGCCAGCAACCGATGATGATGGTGGGATTAAGCCCGAAGCTTTTGATTTGTGGAATATCTCAAGCGAGGCAGATGGTTCTGTGGTAACTAAAGGTGGAAATGGTGCTGCATTTTTCACGGTGGGTCCCGATGTTGGCAGCCGCAAGCTTTATACTAATCGTAGTGGCGATGTGAATGTCAACTTGTCGTTGCCTAATAATGCTTTAACTGAGAGCAATACAACCAATGCGATGTTCTCGGTCTCAACCAATGCAGAAAGAACCAAGATTATTAATTGGTTACAGGGCTATAAAGATGGTGATCAAAGTGCTGGCAAACGTGACTGGATGATGGGGGATACGCTTCATAGTACCCCAGGAGCTATTACGTTTAGTGCTGAAATAGAGAAAGTGTATATCGCTAGCAATGAAGGTGCGATCCGCCAAATTGATGCCGAAACGGGTAATGAAGATTGGACGTTTATTCCGAAAGATTTGCTGCCAATGCAGCAAGCCTTAATGGAAAATACCTCCAGCACTCAACACCTCTACGGTATTGATGGCACGCCAGCGTTTTGGATCAATGATGAAGATGAGGATGGCAATATTGAAACCGCTGATGGTGATAGTGTGCGCTTGTATGTTGGGATGCGGCGCGGCGGGCGTTCCATTTACGCGCTTGATCTGTCTGATCCGAATGCGCCGAAATTTATGTGGCAAATCAAGGGTGGTTCTACAGCAGGTTTTGATCGTTTAGGACAAACCTGGTCAATCCCGCGTCCGGTACAAATATTGGTAAATGGCACAGCAAAAACTGTCCTGATATTTGGCGGCGGTTATGATGAAGCCACACAAGACAACATTGGTATTCCTTCAAAAGCCAATAAAGGCAATGGGATTTTCATTGTGGATGCAGAAAACGGTAGCTTGATTTTGAAAATTGGCAATGAAGGTTCTGGTGCGCACATGGAGTTGACCGGCATGGAGTACTCCATACCAGCGGATTTAGCCATGTTTAGCTCTTATGGTGATGGCTTGATTAATCGTATCTATGTAGGTGATACCGGTGGTCAGGTGTGGCGTATTGATTTGAACGGTGTCAGTAGCAGCGGTAATAGTCGTGGCAGCAGTCTGGGTGGGCGCTTAGCCATCTTAAGCAATCCTGATACTTCACAACATGCCCGTCGCTTTTTCTATCGTCCTGATATAGTGCAGGCGAATGAAAGCACTTTATCCGCCCATCCTAAATACGATCTAATTTTGTTGGGCAGTGGTTTCCGCCCCAGTCCATTAAGTACCATTGTGACAGATCGGTTGTATGGACTACGAGATCGTGCGACATTGGGCTTGCAAGCAGACTCCGCTAATTCCGGTAAGTTGGCAAATGCGAAAATGGATATACCAGGCGATTTATCTGATAGTAATCCTGTTGATGAAGAGGTGTATGGACAATTAGCTGATCCCAAAACATCAGGTTCGGCTAAATTCTTTACCCTCAAGCATGGCGTGAATAAGGGCGGTCAAGACGGTGATTATGACGCGCTTTATGATGCGACCAATAACTTGGTGCAGCAAGAAATTAACTTGGGCGAAGACAAGGCAGAGCAGCAAAAATTGCGGGTTAAACATGGCTGGTTTATTGACCTGCCCTATCAAGGTGAGAAAAACCTGTCTATGCCTACGGTTCTAAATGGTCAAGTGTTTTTCACCACCTTTGTACCACCAGGCGCGCCTTTAAGCGATGTTTTGAGCTCTGGTAGTGGCTCAGGTAGCGGCAGCGGTGGCACAAGCCGTACTTACAATGACCCGCACCGCGATACCGAGTGCCAAGAGGGTAAAGTGAAATTCTGCCATTCACCGCCAGGCAATCCAGAAAATTCACAGTCTATGTGTTTGCCGATGACGGGAAGTGGTAGTAACAGCGCTGAAGCACATTTGGAAAATCATCCTTTCGATCATATGGGGGCTTGCGGTCCTTATGACTTTGAACGCCCAGCTAATTTAGCTTCTACCACTTGCGAAACTCAGGAAGGTCACGGTCGAGTCTATGTGTTGAATATATACTCTAGTGGTGCTGCTATGAATTTGGATAATGGCAACGATATTTCGGGTGACTTGTTGGAAAAATCTGATCGTGCTAAAAATTTAGGCGAGGGTATTCCGTCTCAAGCAACGCCTATCTTTATAGAAGACAGCGACGAAGTGGTGGTAACGATCCCATCAGGTGATGAGCTGCATCGTTTAAATGTCTTGCTCGGTTTACCCAGAGGTCAAATGTACTGGTATCAGGAATAGTTGTTGCGGCGGGTATTGTAGGGGCAGAAAATTTTCTGCCCCTACAGTTGTTATTTTCTATCAATGAGGGTTGCGAAAATGCGGATATATAAATCAGCGGGTTTTACACTGATTGAATTGATGATTGTGGTCGCCATTATCGGTACCATTTTGGCTTTTGCATTGCCCGCTTATGATAAGCAAATGCTCAAAAGCCGCCGTGCCGATGCGAAAACTGCATTGCTGGCTTTGGCGCAATTACAGGAAAGCTTCAATATGAATAATGCCAATCAGTATGCCGACACTCTGTTAGGCACTGGTGGTCTGAACTGTGAGCACAAGGGCATTTGTGAAGCTGCTGGCACTGTGGCGACTACACCAGAAGGTTTTTACACTTTGACTGTGACTGATTTAGCCGGCAAAACCGGAACAGGAGCGGACTTTGTTTCTGGTTTTATCCTGACCGCTACCATTGCCGCTGGCAAAGCTCAAGATCAAAAGTGGGAAAGAGAACGCTGCGCAAGCCTGTCCATCAATTCTCGCGGACAAAAAACCGCCGCAGATTCCAGCAGCGGTACGGCAAATAGCGCCGATTGTTGGTAAGTTGGCGGTGGATTTAGCCTGCGCTAATTCCATCGGCAATATTTATCATAAAACCTCACCCAGACCTTCTGGCGTGAGGTTTTTTATTATCAAATACTTAAAGCGGACGTTAAGACGATGAACAATAGAATACGGATTTACCTACAACTATTATTAATGAGCTTTTGTGCTTTTGCTGTGCCTGTCCAGGCGTTGGTTTTATTGGACAGTTATAGTAATGGGCAGGGCGCTATCCAGGATTTATCCGGTGCGAGTGATCTCGTGCTCAGTCCCGATCAAAAATTTCTCTATGCTTGCGCCTTCAATAGTGCTGCTGTCAGCGCCTTTAGCCGTGATACCAGCACTGGCAAACTGACTTTTTTAGCCAGCTATAAGCAAGGCGTTGGCGGCGTTTCTGGTTTACAGGGGGCGCTGAGCCTGCGCCTCAGTCCTGACGGGGCGCATCTCTATGTGGTTGGTTTTTCTGCTCATGCGGTTGCCGTGTTTAGCCGCAACGCCAGTGACGGGCGTCTGACTTTTGTGCAAGCAGTGACAAATGATGGCAGCAATGGACTTTACCAGGTCAATAATCTCGCCTTTGATGCGACTGGCACTCGGCTATACAGCATTTCGACCAATGCTTTAAGTCTGTTTTACCGCGATACCAGCACTGGGCAATTGAGCTTTGTTGTGCGCTATCTCACTAATCAACCTGGCTTTTCTGGTATCGGTGGCGCAACGTCAGCAGCGGTCAGCAGTGACGGGAAGATGCTGTATGTGACCGGACGCAGCGATAACAGTTTGGCGTTTTTTCGCCGTGATCCTAACAGCGGTGTTTTAAGTTTTTGGGCGCATATTCCTAATGGTATCAATGGCGTCACCGGTTTAGGCGGGGCTTACGATGTGCAAATCAGCCCGGATGGTAGTTTGGTGTTTGTCAGCGGTAACACGGATGCGGCAATTGTGGTCTTCGCCCGCGAAAGCGATGGGAGCTTGCGCTATTTGCGCACTTACAAGGAAGGCGTAGGGGGCGTCTCTGGGTTGCTGGGCGTGCAGCGTTTAGCCTTAAGCCGCGATGGTAAGCTGTTGGTGGCGGTGGCTAACAGCGACAACGCGCTGGCAGTGTTTGATGTGCGCGGCGCGACGGTGGCTGCGGGTCCTTTGGCGTTCAATCATGTTGCCCGACAAGGACAAGCTGGCATCAGCGGCTTGTCTGGCGTCAGTGCGGCAGTGCTGGATGATCAAGCGCAACAACTGTACAGCAGCGCTTTAAATGCCAGCAGTATCAGCCGCTTCAGTGTCAATTCTGCCAATCTCAGCGTGACTGTAAGCGCCCCAGCGGAGGCGCAAATAGGGGCTGATTTCAATTACAGCGTGCGGGTGGATAACTTAGGTCCCGGCAGCGCCGCTGCTGTAACGCTCACAACGACCTTGCCTACGCAACTAAGCCTGAATACCCAGGGCACGGATGTGCGCTGTAGCGCCACTGGTGCTGTCGTGACTTGCGCTTTAGGAGCTATCGCGGCGGGGCAGAGCGCAGATGTGAGTCTGTCGGTAAAAACCAACAGCGCCGGCACTGCCAGTGCACAATTCAAAGTCAGCAGCACTGAACCCGACAGCAATAGCGCCAACAATAGCGCGTCTAGCGGCACGCTGATTATTGATCAACAGCTTACCGCTGATTTGGGCGTTGCTCTAACAGTTGACCACAATCCCGTTAATCTAGGCAGTTCAGTTACTTACCAGATACAGGTAAGTAATGCAGGTCCGGTGGATGCCAATACCCTGGTGGTGCTGTTTACGCAACCTTCCGGCACCAGTGTGGTCAACACCCAAAGCAGCCAAGCCACTTGCAACGCCGTTGGCGGTAACCAGGTGCGCTGCACCCTGAATCTGCTTAAAGCCAATAATAACAGCCTCATCAACATCACTTTGCTCAGTCCTAATCAGGCGACTGACATGACCGCCCGCGTTACCGTCAGCGCCAGCGAAATAGATTTACAAAAGACTAATAATAGCCAAAACCTAACCAGCCGCGCTGAGTCATTAACCACTGATCTGGCGCTGACAGGCGCTTTTCCGTCGCTAAACTCGGTCGCGGTGGGGCAATTGCTCACTTATGAGGCGGGCGTGCGCAATCTGGCGACCGCTCCGGCGAAAAATCTGGTGCTGGAAGCCACGCTCACACCTGCAAGCGGTCTGCGCTATGTATCTGCGTCTACCACCAAACCCGACGTAACAGATGCTTTCAATATCTGTAGCGATCAGGGACAAGGCGTAGTGCGCTGTGCGTTGGGTACTTTGAATGCGTTAGCAAATCCCGTCACAGTGCAACTGTCTGTTTTGCCGCTCAGCGCCGGAACGCTCGACGCCAGCTTTAAGGTAAGCAATAGCGACACAGATACCGATCTCAGCAATAACCAGTTGGCGGCTAACCAAGTGACTGTTACGGGCGATGCCATTGACTTGGCGCTGACGATGGCTGCCGCAACGCCAAATCCAGCATTTATCGGCAATCCGCTGAATTTTGGCATGACCATTACCAACACGCACGCCACCGCTTTGGCAAAAAACGCTTCAGTTTCCATCAGCTTACCCACCAGCGTGGATTACATAGGCGCAACGGCAAACCAGGGTACGGGCTGCAACGAAACCGCCGGCACAGTGGTCTGCAATTTGGGCAATATTGCGGCGACAGGCAGCATTGCCTTGACGCTCACAGTGCGCCCTACCAGCAATGCCGACGTGCAAGTCAGTGCGCTATTGCGCAGCGATAGCTTTGACGCCAACAGCGCCAACAATAGCGCCAATCGTAGCGTGACAGTCCAAACCGCAACGGCGGACTTAAAACTCACAGGCAGCCTCACGCCTGCTCTGGTCACTCAAGACGATGAATTAGCGTTTAGTTTTTCCGTTACGAATCAGGGTCCTAGCCAAGCCAATAATGCACAATTTGAACTCCAGTTACCCGCCCTCAGTTTTTCTCTGCTCTCTGCGAAAATCGTCGGCGGTAGCGACTGCACCTTAGAAAACACCCTTTTGCGTTGCAGTCTGGGGCGTTTGGCGGCATTGGCACAAAATCAAATTGAAGTGCGATTACAGCCGCACGAAGCAGGCACTTTCGCCACCACCGCCAACCTGCAAAGCACGGTACAAGACACCAATACCGCCAATAATAGCCTGAGCCTCAGCAGCCGCGTCAGCGCACCTGTGGCGCTCAGTCAAGGCTTGGTGTATTTCAACGCCGCTAATGGCATCAGTGGGCTGCAAAGCCCTTTTGATCTGGCGCTCAGTCAGGACGGAAAATTTTTGTATGCCAGCAGCTTTAACCTCAGCGGCGTATTGGTCTTGCAGCGCGATC
Organism: Thiomargarita sp.; assembly: GCA_020720115.1. Lineage (GTDB taxonomy): Bacteria > Pseudomonadota > Gammaproteobacteria > Beggiatoales > Beggiatoaceae > BB31. The sequence goes on from DYPD01000031.1 coordinate 22,723, forward strand.
TCAACACGGGCGCTTTGACTTTTGTGCAGTTTTTAAGCAAAGCGGACGCGGGTGTGACAGGTTTGGGCGGCGCGGGTAACTTAATCCTTAGCCCGGATGAAAGCTGGTTGTATGTGGTGGGTTTTAACGATGATCGCCTGGTGGCTTTGCGGCGCGATGCCAGCAGCGGCAAGCTGACTTTTGCGCAGGCGATTAAAGGCGATGAGGTGGGCGTCACAGCGTTACAAGCGCCCTTTGCTGTAGCAGTCTGGGAAAATTTCGTTTATCTGGCTGATTTTAATGCCGATGCGGTGCTGGTTTTCCAGCAGCGGGGCAGCGGCGGCAGTTCCAATTTACAAGGGCTGCAAAATCTAACGGGCGACGGCTTAAACGGTGTCAACAGCCTGGCGTTCAATCCTGACGGCACGCAGCTTTATGCCTGCGCCTCATTGGACAGCAGCTTGGTGGTGTTGGCGCGGGATGCCAGCACGGGAATGCTCCGCAGCACTCAGGTGTTACGCAACGCCACCACCACGAGCGGAATCAGCGGCTTAGGTGGCGCCAGTGCGCTGTTGGTTAGCCCGGACAAGCAGTTCGTGTATGTCGCTGGCGGCGCGGAAGATGCGCTGGCAGTGTTTCAGCGCGGCGCAGACCAAAGCTTGCAATTTTTACAAGTGCTCAACGATGGGTTGGCATTAAATAACATTACCGACCTGGCTTTGAGTTTGGATGGTAAATCCCTGTATGCCGCCGCCACCGATAGCAATGCTTTGACGCTCTTGAGCCGCAATCCCAGCAACGGACAACTAACCCTGCAAAGCAGCCTGATTAACGGCACAGCGGGCGTGCAAGGCTTAAGCGGCATTCGTGCGCTGAGCATCAGCCCGAACGGGCAGCAGGTGTATGCCGCCAGCTTAAACAGCAATGCCATTAGTCTGTTTGGTCTGCCCAGCGCCGATTTGTCGTTACAGATGAGCAGTGTGACGAACGCCTCAGGCACCGGACAAGAATTGACTTATAACTTGTTGCTCAATAACTTAGGACCTGATCGTGCGACTGCCACCGAGTTAAATCTAGCGATTCCGGCGGGTTTATCGGTCAGCAGTTTTACCACCAGTAGCGGTTCTTGCCAGCAACACAGCGGCAATATCCCGTGCCGTTTGGGTTCGCTGGACAAAAATAGCACGAAAAATGTGAGTATTTCGCTCGTTGCACAAAGTGCCGGTAACTTTAACCTGACAGCAACAGCCAGTGCCTCGCAAACCGATCCGCAACCCAACAACAACAGCGCCACTGTGCCGATCAACATCGCTGGCAATGCGAATCTGGTGGTCAGTCTCGGCGCTAATCCCGCCTTTGCTGTGCAGGGTGCGGAGATTCTGTACCAAATCAGCCTGATTAATGCCGGTCCTGATAGCGCCCACCAGATTGTGTTGCGCGACACCTTGCCGCCGCAAGTGGCGTTTATTTCTGCTCAGTTAGGCAGCAATGCCTGTAGCATTGCCAGCGGCATTGTCACCTGCACACTCGACAACCTTGCCTACCAAGCGAGCGTGAATGGCGAAATCCGCGTCCTAGTGCAAGACAACAGTGCCATCACCAATAGCCTAGAAGTGACCAGCGCCTCGGTAGATTTAAGCCTGCCCAATCAAGCCGCTGTCACCAGCCCGCGGTTGCAGCGCCTGATCAGCACTTTTATTGACAACAGCGGACAAGTGCTACGCGATCTGAGCATTACCAGCACCGGCATAGTGCATGGCGGCACGTTAGGCGGCATCGTGCAAAATCAAGGACGTATCGAATCCCTGACGCTTAATGCCGACGCCCAAGTATCCGGCGGCGGGCTTTTGGTCGGCAGCATCAGCAATCAAGGTGTGGTACGAGACGCACAGCTCGCCAGCGGCGCGGTGCTAAGCGGCGGACGGGTGCAAGGGCTGCTACAAGGCGAGTCCGTCGCAACCCCCACGCTGCTGCCCAAACTCACCAATGCAGTGGTTGCCGCAGGTGCACAATTGCGCGGGGTACTGATTGACAACTCAGTCACCCTAGAACCAGGCGCTCAATTAGGCGTTGGCGTCAAATTCAGCAACACTGCAGACATTCCGCTGAACCAAGACCTCAGCAGCCTTTTCCCACCCTTAAAAGAAAACGACACCGGCGGGCAAGCCTTAGATTTGAACAACAGCCTGACGCCCGACACCGCCGACACAGCGCTCAATGGCATGGCAAACGCACCAGACATCGCTGGTTTCCGCTTCGAGCAACTCGCTTCTGGGCAAATATACCTAGCGCAAGGCAGCGTCATCATCAGCGCAACACCACAGAAAGTCACGCGCCAAGGCGGTAGCAGCTCTAGCCTAGTCTTGACGCCAGAAGGCACAGTGCTATTTAACACCACCAACGGCTACCAGGTGTTACTCCAGCCCGCCTTGCGCACGCCACAAGCCTTTGCACAAATGCTCACCAACACCTTTACCCTCACCGCAACCAGCCAAACCGACGGCATGATCACTATTCCCCTACCCGCCAACAGCGGACGTTTGCTGGTACGTCCAGATTGGTTTTCTACCCCGGCTGGCAGCACAGACCCAGGCGGCAGTCCAGGCGTTTTGGGGTTTCAACCCGCCGCCGGATTTGCCGCAAATATCAATGATGCAGTGCTGTTTTTCGACGATGCACTGGGCGGGCGTTTACAGCAAATACTTTACCCCGCTCCCGCCAAGCGCGAAGCCTGGCAAGCCGCCGCTGACAGCGGTTTACTGAGCCAACTCACCCTCACACCCGACGGACGCCTAAGCTTTACGCAAAACGGACGTACCTATCAGGGGGTGTTTGACTATATTGTGCTACCTGGCACGCCCACTCAAAGCAACACTGTTAAATGGCAAGAAAGTACCGAAAGCAATGGACAGCAGTTTTTATTGGTCAGCTATCCCAACGGCGAACAACAAAAGCTGTTCCTAAAATAAGCGGTAAGTGGATGGATGATGATTTTTGCGCGACCTGCGTCCCAGGTGGGCGATTGCTTGGTGTGCCATGCTCTGGTGATAAGCTCAAAGCTGCTTGTTCTTGGTTGGTTCTTTTGACGCTTTGCTGGTGGAATAAGCTACTCCACCACCAACCCTATTTTGATGAGTGATGGCAACCAAGACCTTGCCGATTTTTGAAATCAGTAAAGTCTGAATCTAGTAGGATAAAGTTGGCGGGGTGCTGGGGCAATGCCGCACAATGGCGCTACCAATAGCATTCAGGGGCAAAATTTCTACTGCTGCACCTAATTCTTTAGCCGCTTTGGGCATTCCGTACACCACGCTGCTTTGCTGATCTTGGGCGATGGTGTGCCAGCCTTTGTGCCTAAGTTCTGCCAGCCCCGCTGCGCCGTCGCGTCCCATGCCTGTCAGCAATACGGCTACGCCTGGCGTGCGCCAATGCGTTGCCAAACTTTGAAAAAAAATATCTACGGAAGGACGATAATGCGCAGTGCGCGGTTCAGGCGTGTAGGCAAAAGTGCAATTTTCGCTGACTACCAGGTGATCGTCGCTGTGGGCGATGTAGACGTTGCTGCTACGCGGGCGACTGTCTTCAATAGCGAGGTGTACATTCAGCGGGCTTTGCGTATCTAGCCAAGCGGTGAGATCAAAGGAAAATTCTTCGGTTAAATGCTGCACGATAATGAGCGCCGCATTGAGATTGCTGGGTAGTTGCCGTAACAGGGTAGCCAGCGCGTTAGGACCGCCAGTGGAAGCGCCGATGACGACCAACGGTGGCAGTTCTGCGATTTTCACGCGAGGTTTGGTGGCGCTGACTTTGGCATTGAATTCTTTCAATAAGCGGCTGCCGCTACGTTCGCTAATGGGATCAGGGCGTTGCAAAGTCGCCAATGTGCGCAGCTTACGCAACAGCGCCTTACGCGCCTGTTCAAATTCTGCTAATGCTGAATGCTGCGCTGGGTAATGAATCACATCCTTAGCGCCCTCGCCCATCGCGGCAAAAATTTTGCCGGCGTGGCTGTCTAAGCTGTTAGTGACCAGCAAAATCGGGCAGGGCGAATATTTCATGATATGGCGGGTTGCTTCTACGCCATCCATGTCTGACAGTTGCAATGCCATGAGCAATAATTCAGGTGTATCTTCGACACACAAGCGAAAGGCTTCACGCGCCTGAGTCGCTACCCAAGCCACTTCGTATCCAGGCACGCTGCTAATTAAAGTGCGTAATTCTTGTGTTCGGTGAGGATCAACAATGCTAATGCGCATTCAAACAACCTTGTTTGGTACGGGATGGATACTCGCTTAAGGCGGGAACAGTGCTGCCTAAATCCGCATCCCGCCACAATCACCGCTGGCATTCCTGATGAGTTATTTCACCCGCATTCCAGGCTGTGCGCCTGTGTCTGGACTCAGAATAAATATATCGCTGCCGCCCGCACTCGCGGCAAGTACCATGCCTTCTGATATGCCAAAGCGCATCTTGCGTGGTGCAAGGTTAGCCACCATCAGCGTCAAGCGCCCTTCCAATTGAGCGGGATCAGGATAAGCCGGTTTGATCCCAGCAAACACGTTGCGGGTGTTGGCTTCGCCAATATCCAGGGTTAATTGCAGCAACTTGTCTGCGCCCTCTACCGCTTGTGCTGCGACAATCCTGGCAATGCGCAAATCCACTTGGGCAAACACTTCATAATCAATCACTGCGGCTTGTGCTGCTGGCGCTGGTGCAACGGGCTGCGGCTGCGCTGGTTGCCGTGTGGCGGGCGGGAGACTGTCTGCCAGCATAGCGTCAATTTGTGGACGTTCGATGCGCGTCATTAAGGGCTGATACGGGCTGATAAAACACCCCAGCAACGGCTCAGGTCGCCATGTCAGGGGGGCTTGTAGAAAAGCTTCTACCGCATACGCCATTTTTGGCAGCACTGGCTGTAAATAACCCAACAGCACACGAAACAGGTTTAGACCTTGGGTACAGACCGCTTGCAACAGGGCTTCTTGCCCGCTTTGCTTGGCGATTACCCAGGGTTTGTGGGTATCAATATACTGATTGGCTTGGTCTGCCAGTGCCATGATGTCGCGCATGGCTTTGCTGTATTCGCGGGCGGCGTAAGCTTCCGCGATGGGTTCGCCAGCGGCTACAAAAGCTTCAAATAGTTGCGCGTCATGCAATTGTTTGGCAAGTTGCCCGTGAAAGTTTTTGCTGATAAAACCCGCACAACGACTGGCAATATTGACCACTTTACCCACTAAATCAGCATTCACGCGCAGGAGAAAATCTTCTAAATTCAAGTCAATATCATCCACACCGCTGCCCAGTTTAGCGGCGAAATAGTAGCGCAAATATTCTGGATTGAGGTGCTTTAGGTAGCTTTCGGCAGTGATGAAAGTGCCGCGCGATTTGGACATTTTTTCGCCACCAACGGTCAGGAAGCCATGCGCAAAGATGCCGCTGGGTTTACGGAAACTCGCGCCATGCAGCATGGCAGGCCAAAACAGTGCGTGGAAAGAAATGATGTCTTTGCCGATAAAATGGTACAGCTCGTATGTTGAATCCATGCCCCAATAGGCATCAAAATCAACGCCTTCGCGGTCGCAAAAATGTTTGAAACTGGCCATATAGCCAATCGGTGCATCCAGCCAAACGTAAAAATATTTACCCGGCGCGTCGGGAATTTCAAAGCCGAAATAGGGCGCGTCGCGGGAAATGTCCCAAGGCATTAAACCGGCTTCAAACCATTCGTTGAGCTTGCGCACCATTGCTTCCTGTACTGCACCGCTGTTGAGCCAGTCTTTCAACATGGCTTGCAGTCCGCTTAAATCCACAAAAAAGTGCTCAGAGCTTTTGGTAATGGGGGTTGCGCCTGAAACAGCGGATTTGGGATTTTTTAATTCCATTGGCGTGTAGGTTGCGCCACAGGTTTCGCAGTTGTCGCCGTATTGATCCGCTGCTCCGCAACGCGGGCATTCGCCGCGAATGTAGCGATCCGGTAAAAACATTTGTTTTTCAGGATCATAGGACTGTTCAATGGTTTTGCGTTGAATGTGTCCGCCATCACGCAAACGGGTGTAGATACGGTTGGCAAAATACTGATTTTCTTTAGAATGTGTAGAATAATAATTGTCAAAACCGATCAAAAACCCCGCAAAATCTGCTTGATGTGCGCGGGCGATTTTGGCAATCAAAGCTTCTGGATGCAGTCCTTCCTGCTCAGCCTTGAGCATGATCGGCGTGCCGTGTGCATCATCAGCGCAGACGTAATAGCAGCTATGCTCCTGCGTTTTTTGGAAACGTACCCAAATATCGGTTTGGATATATTCGACTAAATGCCCCAGATGAATGGGTCCATTTGCATAGGGCAGGGCGCTGGTTACCAGTATGTGGCGAGTATCAGACATAATTTCCTTCTTAATTTTTTGCAAAAATCTTGGGTATGTAAAGCAGTGTCAATTTTGCGTGGCTTGCTACATAATCACAAGCGATTCCTTTGTTTACCCATAGGCTTGCTAGAACAACTGCGGCTTTTTTAAGCTCAATGCCGCTAAACCACTCCCTTGACCTTATAGTAGGATTACTCAATAATTATATTTTTATAATTATTAAGCATATGATTTTATATATCTTTTATTTTAAAGATTCAGTAATCCGACTATAAAAGTAACCGTTTTTGGATTATGAACGCCACCGCTCCTGCGCAGCCGTCAAAATGGACGCATTTGCTGCACTTACTGTATGCCAAATATTACTTTTTCCTCTATACCCTGCCGATCCTGGTATTGCTGACCAGCGTATTGGTCTGGCACGCACAAGATCGCTTGGTTTTTTTTGAGAAAAATCAAAATGATTTACTCAATATCACCATCACCAATGCGGTTGCGCAAACCTATAATTTCTTGCAAGACCAGCGCGATCAGGTGCAATTGTTTGTGCGCCACAATCAAAAATTGCTGATTCAATTGGCGCAGCAACCAACAGACAATGCGCGTTATGCACAGTTACAGGCGCGGTTGTTGGAATATTTTCCGCTGGCGATGGGCTTTCGCCTGGCTGATGTAGATAAAAACCTGCTGCCGCTACCCGCTACTGTCGCCGCAACAGCCAATGCAACTCAAGGGTGCGAAGCGGATATTCTGAGCTTCAAACCGCCTGAAATACCGCTACGCATTTATCATAGCGCAAACCTCTATCATTTTGATATTACGACCCTGTGGAGTGATGACAAGCATCAGCAGGGGCTTTTTTGCGTCAGTTTCAAGCCAACTGCCTTGGCTAAAATTCTGCGCAACGGCTCGAGCACAGAATATGAAGTGCTGCTGTTTGATCAGCACAGCGATCTCGTGTTGTTGCGCTCCCGCTACGGACTGGGCGGTACTGTGTGGGATTTTGAACAGCTTAACGAAGGGCAAAAAAGCCGCCTGGAAAACGCTCATCAACAAGTGCCCAAAACCTATTTTCGGGCGGGCGCTTTACGCACGCATCCGCTGTTGCAACAGTATCGCAACGAAGTCTACAACCAAACTTTCTTGATTATTTGTAGTTTTGCCCTGGCATTTATCATTCTGTCTTGGGTTGCCAGCCGCAAAGAAGAACAGCGGGCGCTGGCTTTGCAAGCCTTGCAGCAGAGCGAAGCCCAGTACCGCGCCATTGTGCAAGATCAAACTGAACTCATTTATCGCTTTCGTGCTGATGGCACTTTAACCTTTGTCAACCGCGCTTTTTGCGACTATTTCCAATGCCAAGCGGCAGATATTTTATATCAGCCGTTTCGCCCTCCCATTCCAGAAGATGAATGGGAGCGAGTAACGCGCAAAATTTTTGCGGTTAAACCACAAAAACCTGTTTTAGAACAAGAGTTTTGTATACAAGAACCCGGGCAAACACGCTGGCAGCACTGGGTTTACCATATCTTGTTTGATGCCGAGGATCATTTTCTCGAAGCCCAAGCGGTGGGACGCGATATTAGCATCGCTAAACGTGCTGAAGTTGCTTTGCAGCAAGCCAAAGAAGCCGCCGAAAGTTCGGTGCGGGCAAAAACCCAATTTCTCGCCAACATGAGCCATGAAATACGCACGCCGATGAACGGCGTGGTGGGCATGGCTGAGTTGCTGCTAAACACGCCCTTGTCCGACAAGCAACTGGAGTACATCAACACCATTCATCGCTCTGCCCATGCGCTCCTGACGCTGCTCAACGATATTTTGGATTTTTCCAAAATCGAAGCCAGCAAGCTGATTTTAGAACCGCAGCCGATTCACTTAGAAAACGTCATCATGGATGTGGTGCGCTTGTTGGATATGGACGCCAATGCCAAAGGCATTGAATTGCTGCTTCAGTATGAACCACAGGCACCACGCGGCGTGCGAGCCGATGCCGGACGTTTGCGGCAAATCATGACCAACCTCATTGGTAATGCCATTAAATTTACCCATCAGGGGCATGTGCTGATTAAAATTTCCTGCGAACTGCCGCCAGAGCAATGCCAACGGCAGGATTTAGTGGTACTGAATTTTTCCGTAGAAGATACCGGTATTGGCATTCATTACGAGCAATTAGAACGGATTTTTGAAGTCTTCACCCAAGCAGATGCTTCCAGCACACGCAAATTCGGCGGTACTGGGTTGGGTTTATCCATTTGCCACCAGCTCATCGGCTTGATGGGCGGAGAAATCAACGTACTCAGTGAAGTGGGTAAAGGTTCAACTTTTCATTTTGCCCTGCCGCTGCGTACCGTAGCACTGCACAGCACACACACCGGCGAGTTAGCGCGCGCCGAAATGCACAACACCCGCGTGTTAGTGGTGGATGATAACGCCATCAATTTGCGCATTATTGCCGAACAATTGACCGCCATGCAGGTGCGCGTCAGTCTTGCCTATAACGCCGAGCAAGCGCAAAAACTCTTGCTGGAAAGCACTCTCAGCGGCGATCCCTATTGGCTGGCAATTCTCGATTACCTGATGCCAGAGCAAGACGGCAAAAGCCTCGCCGCCGCCATCCGCGCCCGTAGCGAATATGCGCACATTTGCCTGGTGCTACTGTCTTCCGCCACGCATTTACCCAACGAAACCGAAGCGCGTGAATGCGGTTTATCCGCCTGCTTGCTCAAGCCCGTGTCGCTCAATCAGCTTAACTACAGCTTAGAAATCCTGTACGCCGCTTGGCTACCGCACCAGCAGCCACCTGCTTGGTTGCCGCTGGCGCGTTGGCTAGAGCGCGTACCTGGGCAACGCCTCTATCAACAACAGCCTGCACTGTCGCAACCCCTGTTCAAGCCAGCCGCTCCAAATCCCGACCTGCGCGTGCTGTTGGTAGAAGACAATGAAATCAACCGCGTAGTCGCCATCAACATGCTAGAGCAATTCAAGTGTCAGATTGGCGTTGCCGTGAATGGCGTAGAAGCGGTGCAAAAATGGCAAGCAGCGGTTGACCAAGGTATGCCCTGGGATTTGATTTTCATGGATATTCAGATGCCAGAAATGGACGGACTCGACGCCACCCGTGCGATCCGCGCCAAACAAACCGAACAAGGGCAAGCCGCAACGCCCATTATTGCTTTATCCGCCAATGCCATGCACAGCGACATAGAACAAAGCCGTGCAGCCGGCATGAACGAGCATGTTGCCAAACCTTTCTGTCTTGAACAAATCATTGAAATTATTAAAAAATACAGCAGTCCGCATAAACCAGAAAAACCGCCGCTTGCGGTTCCAACAGCGACGATAACAGCCGAGGTAAAAGCCTATTCCACACCCGCCGTCAGCCACTCACCCACGCCGCCGACAGCTAAAATCACGCCGCTGTCAGCAGACAAATTACTGCAATTTCCAAGCTTTGAAAAAACCCAACTACGCCGCGTGGTGATTGGCAACCTCAATTTGCTCAAGCGCCTGGTGCTGGTGTTTATGGAGGAAACCGAAAAACAACTCATCTGGCTAGAACAAGTAGACTTCAAAGACGCCACGCAGCAAGAAACCATCATTCGCATGTTTCACTCCTTAAAAGGCGAATCCCGCAATCTAGGCGTGTTTCGCTTAGGAGAACTGGCATACCATGCCGAACTTGCCGCCAAAGCGCAGAATGTTCAAGAACTTAATAAATTGCTTCCACAACTTTGGGCAGAATACCAAAAGGTCAAAGCCGAGTGGGACACTATCAACTGGGATACTTTTCTGACATGAAAATCTTAATTGCAGAAGACGCCATCACCTCGCGCATGGTACTAGAAGAATGGGTGCAAGCCTGGGGCTATCAGCCGCTCTGCGTACCTGACGGCAAAATAGGTTGGGAATTATTGCAAAACATGCCGGCCGCCGAAGTACCGCGTCTGGCATTGCTCGACTGGATGATGCCCAACATGGACGGCTTAGAGCTTTGTCAGCGCATCAAAGCCGAAAGCCACAAAATGCCCTTTATTTACACCATCTTACTGACCAGCAAAAACACCAAAGACGACATAGTCACCGGCTTAGACGCAGGCGCGGACGATTTTCTCATCAAACCGGTACAACCCGAAGAACTGCGCAGCCGCTTAAATGTCGGAATGCGCATTCTCGATTACCAACAACGCCTGCTCGAACTAGACGATCAAAAAAACAAACTGCTGGGCATGGCGGCACACGATTTACGCAACCCCATCAGCTCCATCATGGGCTTTAGCAAAATACTCCTAAGTGGCTCACTCCCGCTCACCAGCCAGCAAGAATTTCTTTCAATTATTCATCAAGTTAGCCAAGAAATGCTGCTATTAATCAATGATTTATTGGATATTAGCGTGATTGAAAGCGGCAAATTCGACCTGCGTTTACAAGACGCTGATTTAGTTGAACTGATTCAATACCGCTTGCGTCTCAATGCCAACGCCGCCGAACAAAAACACATGCAAATCCACACCAACCTACCAAAACAGCTCGTCATGGTGTTTGACCGCGAACGCCTCGGACAAGTCATAGACAACCTGATCAGCAACGCCATCAAATACGCCCCGCCGCACACCGAAATTCACCTAGACTTAGAACAACACGAAGACCGCATTACTTTTTACGTCACCGACCAAGGTCCCTGCATTCCGCCAGAACACAAAAAACGCCTGTTCGGTACTTTTGCCAAACTCGGCGTAAAGCCCACCGGTGGCGAAAAAAGCACCGGCTTAGGACTTGCCATTGTGAAAAAAATCATCGAATCGCATGGCGGCAGCGTTGGCGTAGACAGCCAACCCGGACATTGCCGTTTTTACTTCCATCTCCCCTTGCAGCCCATTCTTGAAGAATGACCCGGCAAAATCGCCTTGATAATAAACGCAACAATTGGTTATAAATACCCGCTTGGCGGCGGCAAAAGCCAACTTTCACGGGCGCAAACCAACGCCAAGCACACCGCCGTTTAGCCGCTTAATTCTTTTATTTTCCTATAGTTACAACCCTAGAGTCACAATGAGCAAAAACATCCAAGCCATTCGCGGCATGAACGACATACTGCCGGAAAAAATCCTCTATTGGCAACACCTAGAGAACACCATGCGGCGCATCCTAAATGCCTATGGTTATCAAGAAATACGCACGCCAATCATGGAAAAAACCGAGCTATTTCAACGCTCTATCGGCGAAGTCACAGATATTGTCGAAAAAGAAATGTACAGCTTTAACGACCGCAATGGCGACAGCTTAACCCTCCGCCCCGAAGGTACGGCAAGCTGCGTGCGGGCAAGCATCGAAAACGGCTTATTTAATCAAACCCAACGCCTCTGGTACATGGGACCCATGTTTCGCCACGAACGCCCACAAAAAGGACGTTATCGCCAATTTCACCAAATCGGCGTAGAAGCTTACGGTTTACAAGAGGCTGATATTGAAGCAGAAATGATTTTCATGACTGCCCGCTTGTGGCGGGCGCTGGGCTTAAAAGACTTAGCCTTACAAATCAATTCGTTAGGTTCAGCCGCAGCGCGGGCTGCTTACCGTGACACCCTGGTCAGCTATTTTTCCGCCCATCCACAACCGCTTGACGAAGACAGTCAGCGCCGTTTGCACACCAACCCATTGCGCATTTTGGATAGTAAAAACCCTGAAATGCAGCCCCTGATTGCCGCCGCGCCTCGCTTGCTCGAACACCTGGATAGCGACTCTTTAACGCATTTTGAGCAATTACAGCAGCTATTAACCGCAGCCGGCATTAGCTTTCAGATAAATCCGCGCCTGGTGCGCGGCTTAGATTATTACAACCGCACCGTATTTGAATGGGTGACAACCGCACTGGGCGCACAGGGGACGGTATGTGCTGGCGGGCGCTATGATGGACTGGCAGAACAAATCGGCGGCAAACCCATGCCCGGCGTAGGCTTTGCGATGGGTTTAGAACGGCTCGTGGCGCTGCTTGAAGAACAGGAAAATCCCAACTTACCCGACCCCAACCCACACGCCTACTTGCTCATGGCGGGGGATAAAAGCCTGCAAACCGGCTTGCTATTGGCAGAACAACTGCGTGATGCCTTACCAAATTTGCGTTTACTATCGCACTGCGGCGGCGGCAGTTTCAAAAGCCAGTTCAAAAAAGCCGATAAAAGCGGCGCCTATTTGGGATTAATTTTGGGCGAAGAAGAAGTGCTTCAGGGACGGATAGCAGTCAAATACTTACGCGAAGACAAACCCCAAGAAAGCTTATTACAAACCGAGTTAGCCGCTTTTCTCGCCGCATACTTTAAGCTCTGTTGACATCAAAATGGCGGGTGAGACAGCCTGCGTCAAGAAGCCTCTTGTCGCTCGCTCAGCATATAGCCCGTGCCTCTGGCGGTATGTAGCAAAGGCTTGGGAAAATCTTTGTCAATTTTGCGCCGCAAGCGGCTGATATGAACATCAATTACATTGGTTTGCGGATCAAAATGATAATCCCAGACATTTTCCAGCAACATGGTGCGGGTTACGATCTGATGTGCATGGCGCATTAAATATTCTAGTAAACGAAATTCACGCGGTTGCAAATCAATTTTATGTCCGCCACGCACTACCGTTCGCGCTAGACAATCCATTTCCAAATCTCCTACTTGCAAGCGCGTTTCTGGCGCACTGCCCGACGGACGCCGCAATAAAGCTTCAATTCGTGCCAATAACTCACTAAAAGCAAAAGGTTTGGTTAGGTAGTCATCGCCGCCAGCGCGTAACCCACTCACGCGGTCATCTACTTCGGCAAGGGCGCTGAGAAATAAAATCGGCGTTTTATTCCCCGCTGCGCGTAGCGTTTGCACCAAAGATAAACCATCCAACCCCGGCAACATACGGTCAACCACCAGCACGTCATAGGGTTCAGTGCTCGCCAGCAATAATCCCTGCTTGCCGTTTTCAGCATGATCCACGCTGAAATGGCTTTCTGTTAGCTCTTTTTTTAAGTAACTTGCGACGTCCTTATCATCTTCAACCACCAATATACGCATGTCAGTCAACTCCTTTCATTGCACAGAAACTTTGCCATTGCACGGCATACAGGCGCTATTTTTAACAGGAAATGCGGTTTCCGCAATCAGCAGCCACTAAAGACAAGCGGTTTTTCCGCAACTGCCACAGAGCGCGTTATAAGACTTGCGTTTTTTATACTATAAAATCAAAATGTTATAACAGCTTTACTGCAATAGGATAGTCATTCATGTCAAAAAACAAATCTCTTTATGCTTGCACGGCTTGCGGCGCTAGTTTTCCCAAGTGGGCGGGGCAATGTGCGGACTGCGGCGAGTGGAACACGTTGCAAGAAGTGCCCGCTGAACCCAGCGGCAACAAAGGCTCGCCGCGCTTTGCTGGCTATGCGGGCACAGCGGCAACTGTATGCGCCTTAGATGCCGTCGAAGCAGTGGAAGAAAGCCGCATTTCCACCGGCTTAGACGAGTTGGATCGCGTGCTGGGCGGCGGCTTGGTGCCCGGTTCGGTGGTGTTGATTGGCGGCGATCCGGGTATTGGTAAATCTACCGTGCTGCTGCAAACCCTGTGCGCTCTGGGAGCACAGCAGGGGCTAAAACCCTTATATGTCACGGGTGAAGAATCGCCGCAACAAGTCAGCCTGCGGGCGCAACGCTTAGGGCTGGAAACGGCACAAGTACAATTGCTCACAGAAACCCAGGTTGAGCGGATTTTGCACTTGGCTCAGCAAGTAAAGCCGAAAGTCATGGTGATTGACTCGATTCAGACGGTACACACAGAAGTGCTGCAATCCGCGCCTGGTTCAGTTGGGCAAGTGCGCGAATCGGCGGCGCAACTGGTGCGCTTTGCCAAGCAAACCGGCGTCGCGGTGTTTTTAGTCGGGCATGTGACCAAAGAAGGCGCGCTGGCAGGACCGCGTGTGTTAGAGCACATGGTGGATACCGTGTTGTATTTTGAAGGCGACTCCAGCAGCCGTTATCGCGTCATTCGCGCCGTCAAAAACCGCTTCGGTGCAGTCAATGAATTGGGCGTATTTGCCATGACTGACAAAGGCTTACGCGAAGTCAAAAACCCCTCAGCGATTTTTCTCTCGCGCCACGAAGAAATGGTTGCGGGCAGCGTCATCATGGTCACACGCGAAGGCAGCCGCCCCATGCTGGTGGAAGTGCAGGCGTTGGTGGATAGCTCGCACATGCCCAACCCGCGCCGCGTCACGCTGGGGCTTGACCAAAACCGCTTAGCCATGTTGCTGGCGGTATTGCATCGGCACGGCGGTGTCGTGACTTACGATCAAGACGTGTTTGTCAACGTCGTCGGCGGGGTGCGTTTACAAGAAACTGGCGCGGATTTAGCCGTGCTGCTGGCGATTTTATCCAGCCTGCGCAACCAACCCCTGCCGCATGATTTAGTGGTGTTTGGTGAAGTGGGTTTGGCGGGCGAAATTCGCCCGGTGCCAAATGGCGTAGAACGCCTGCACGAAGCGGCGAAACATGGTTTCAAACGAGCGATTGTGCCCAAACAAAACGCGCCCAAAGAAGGGGCAATAGCCGAATTGCAGATAACAGCAGTAGCGCGTTTGGTGGATGCGCTAAACAGCCTGTAGGCAGTAGACTGGAAAAACCGCCCTCCATATCTTACAAAAATAACTTTGCCTATTTGAATTGCTGGCATTACAGGGTCTTTAAGGACAGTAATATCTTGATTGCATAGAAAATATAGAAAATTTGGTGACAGATTTTTACCAAACACCAAACACTAGCCTCACAACTTTAACTTTATTTGTTAGCCTTTTTTAAGTTAAAGTGATGCTTCTAATTAAGTGATTTATGACTATTTTAATTCAGGTGCAACCATGAAACATGGACTCAGACCCAAACCACATTTGTTAGTTAAACCAGCCCTGTTAAGGTGGTTCAATTGCACTAAGAAAGTAATAGTGCTGTAG
>DYPD01000155.1 GCA_020720115.1 Thiomargarita sp.
ACAAGGGCAAGCCTCATGTTTCTACAGCACTATTACTTTCTTAGTGCAATTGAACTACCTTAACAGGGCTGGTAAGAAGTACCCTATCTTTTTCAAAGCTTGTGCTGCTTGTGCTGAATAAGCGCGTTGCCCTGAGCGTAGTCGAAGGGTAGCCGAAGTAAGCGGGGTCGAAGTAAAAATAGAAAATCATATGGGTGCTATCTGGTATTTTATTCACCATTATAATTTAAATATTGCTCCAAAACTGGCTGGGTTAGGTTGAGTTGTAGACATGTTCATTCTTATAAAACCACTACCTAAAATGGTTGTGGTTGTATCAACTTAAAGAAATGCGTAGGGCGGCGGCGATGGCGAAGGGGGAAAGGGTGATCGCTAACATTAATAGTGCGCCTAGAAAATACAGTTGACCACTGACTTCCATGCCGCCAGCGGCTTGGTTGACGGCGTTAGCGGCAAAAATCAATACTGGGATATAGAGGGGGAGCACCAGTAGCGACAACAAGACGCCGCCGCGTCTGAGTCCGACGGTGAGCGCCACGCCTATTGCGCCAATCAAACTTAAAACCGGCGTGCCTAGCGCCAGCGTAGCAACGAGCGTGGGCATGGCGTGGCTGGGTAAAAATAGCAAGACACCGAGCACTGGCGCCAGCAATATCAAGGGTAAGCCGCTGACCAGCCAGTGCGCCAAGACCTTGGCAAGCACCAATAATGCCAGCGGGTGCTCGTTGAGGGCGATTTGCTCTAAAGCGCCGTCTTCAAAATCGGCGCGAAAGAGGCTATCGAGCGAGAGCATGGCGGCTAATAGCGCAGCGACCCAAATAACCCCAGGCGCCATCATTTGTAGGCTTTTGGCTTCAGGGGTGACGCCGAGCGGGAACAGGGTGACGACGATCACGAAAAACAACAGCGGGTTGAGCAGTTCGGTACGGTGGCGATAGGCGAGCATAAGGTCGCGTTTGAGTAGGGTGAGAAAGGCTTGAAAAGCGGCGGACATGATGGTTTTCCAAAGGATGATGAAGCGCAGTCGGTAAAGGGCGTGGATTATATACCTGAAGGCTTTTGTATAGCGCGGTAAGTGGCTTAATTTTCGTGGGTAAGTGGTGCGGGAAATCCTGTGCTTTTGCGCTGGCTTTTTGCGCTGGCTTTGGGTTGCTTTATGCTAAGATTTGTTTCCCTTGAAATGACCATAGGTGAGCGATGGAAACTTTGACTTTGATGCTGGGCGCGGGCTGGGCAAGCGGCATTAATCTTTATGCCACGCTGTTTGTGCTGGGATTTGCCGGCACGACAGAGATGGTGGATTTGCCGCCAGATTTGCAAATATTGTCGCATCCACTGGTGTTGGGTGCGGCGGCTTTGATGTATGGCGTGGAGTTTTTTGCCGATAAAATTCCAGGCGTAGATACGCTCTGGGATGGTCTGCATACTTTTATTCGCATTCCAGCGGGTGCTTTGTTGGCGTCAGGTGCGGTGGGTGGCGGCGATGCGGGTATGGCGTGGCACTTGGCGGCGCTGATTGTCGGCGGTGGCTTGGCGACTGGGAGTCATGCAGCCAAAGCCGGGACGCGGGTGTTGATCAATACTTCGCCTGAGCCGTTTAGCAATTGGACAGCGTCGGTCAGTGAGGATGCGATGGTGTTCAGTGGGTTGTGGCTGGCAATGACGCATCCAGCAGTGTTTTTAGTGCTGCTGGCAGGGTTTATTTTGCTGCTGCTGTGGCTGTTGCCCAAAATTTGGCACGGTATTCAAAAAGTCTTTGCTGCGGTGGGGCGTGTGTTTGGTTTGCGCATGGATGTGGATAAGCCCCCTGACGACGCTGCGGCGGGTGGTTAATTTGTCTGCCTGGTCAGTTACCTTGAAAGCAGCGCATACCAACGCTTGGTCGCGGTGGATTTTGTGGGTGAGCCTAACAGCGGGTGTGTTGAGTGGCTGGTCTGTGGCAGCATTGGCTGAACGCCGTGTTATTGGCGGTAGTAACGCGCAACCCGGGGCTTGGTCTTGGATGGTGTCGGTGCAAAACGCCAGTGGGCATTTTTGTGGGGGTAGTCTGATTGATGCCTATTGGGTGATGACGGCAGCGCATTGTGTGAATGGTTTGAGTGCCAGTTATCGTCCTGGTTTGCGCGTGGCGATAGGTTTGTATCAGCGTTTGGACATCGCTGCCAGCGAGTTGATCCAAGTCGAACGCTTTATTCAGCATCCGCAGTGGGATACTTATAATTACGATAGCCCAAACGACATCGCGCTGTTGCAGTTGTCCAGTCCGGCAACCAGTCAGCCGGTTAAGCTGGCGCAGCCCGACAGCACTGTGGATAGCGCGGGGCGTTTGGCAACGGCGCTGGGTTGGGGGGTGACTACCGCTCGTAGCAATAGCCCAACGCCTGATGTGTTGCAGCAAGTGGAAATGCCGCTGGTATCTTTGACAGCCTGCCAGCAGGTTTATCAGAACGATTATCATCTAATTGATTCGCAACTGTGTGCGGGTGTGCCAGAAGGTGGTAAGGATACTTGTTTTGGCGATAGCGGCGGACCTTTAGCCGTGTTTGACGGACAAGCCTGGCGGCAAGTGGGCATTACCAGTTTTGGCGGCAAAGCCAGCGGACCTCCTTGTGCTGGCGCTGAGGCTTATGGCGTCTATAGCCGCGTTTCAGCTTTTGTGGATTTTGTGCAGAGCTATGTGCTCAGCGATTTGCAATTTAGTTCAGTTGCGCAGTTTCGTACCGGCGAAACTTGGCAAATGCGTGTCCAGGAAAAAAATCCGACACTACACCCGCGTCCGGCAGTAGACCTGTGGTTTGGAGTAGAATTTGCTGGGCTATTGTGGTTTATCAGCGGTACGCCGCAACAGCCAGTGCTGTCACTGGACGCCCGCCCTTGGAGCAGTGCGCTGGATTCTAGCCAGAGCGAGTATGTGCTGTTGAATCTTCAAGTTACTGCTAAGATGCAGGGCAGCTATCAGTTTTACGCCATCTTTACCCTAGCGGGGCAAGGTTTTGCAGTTGAGACGGTGCGTTCTTCCATTGCCAGTCAATTAATCAAGCTTAATCCTTAAACCATGATGCCAGCAAAATTTTCCGCGCCCGCTTGGTTGGCGCAATACCGTGCGTTATTTGATGGGCAAGACCAAGCACTCGAAAGCAGTTGGCAACAACTAATAGCCCAACCCAGCTTGCCTTTTAGCCTGGATAAACAGTTGCAGCAGGCTGCACAAGCTTATCGGCGTTTGTTCTATGCGCTCTCCAGCGTGCAGATTGCCAATAATCCGGTGCAGCAGCTTCAGCAACAAATACGCACCGCGTTGCGGCGTGGCGATTTGGCGCGAGGCGAGGCGCTTAACCAGCAATTTGTTGCGCAGATTTTGCAAGGCGCAACCCCCTTACCCGCTTGGCGACGGCACCGCTGGTTACGGCATCTGGCTCAATGCCAAGCTTATTTTGCCTTGTTGCACCTGTCTTTGGGACATTACCGCAGCGCCACGATTTATCTCATTAGCGCCTTGGAAGCTTTGCCAGAAATCAATGAATACAAAGAATTACGCAGCTTATATCAAAACGAAGCCGGCTATGCCTTGTATCTGGCAGGGAATTATACTTACGCTGAGCGTTTTTATGCTAAAGCCTTGCGCCTGAGCCAACAAGAACACGGCGAGTTACACCTGGATGTGGCGGTGGGGCTGAATAATCTGGCACTGCTCAAAGCCGCACAAACTGAGCGCGAAGCCGCCGAAACCCTGTTGCTGCGTGTTTTAGACATCAAACACTGGCTATGTGGCGAACATCACAAAGAATATGCCGCTGTCTGCCATAACTTAGCGGCACTGTACGCGGCTTGGGCGCGTCTTGCAGACGCTAAACCGTTGCTGTTGCGGGCAGTGGCAATACGCACGCAGGTGCTGGGCGCACAGCACCCAGATACCCAACTCAGCCAGCATAATCTAGCCTGGTTACACACCCAGCAAGCCGAATACGAACCAGCCGAAGCTTTGTATCTCAGCATTGTGCAACAGCGCCAACAGCACTTGGGTATGCAGCATCCCGATACCGCGCTGGCAGCCTTGCGCTTGGCGCATTGGTATCAAGCCCAAGCACGCCCGCAACAAGCGCAGCCGCTCTATCGGCAGGCACAAAGCGCCTTGCACGCCATTGTGCAGGATACGCAAGTGGCTACTCCGGCTTTACAGGTCTATTTACAACAGGTGGCACCCGCACCGCGCACTTGGCGCTTCTGGACGCGCCGCAACCCGCTTAACTCATGAGCCTTATGAACGCTTCTAGCCTAAAAGAATCTGTACAACGGCAACGCGAACACCTCACCGCATTGCTCGGACGCAAGCTATTAAAATTGGCAAAAACCTGTGCGCCAAGCTTTCCTGACCGCGCTGCTTTAGAGCAACTGCTGACGCAAGAACTGCCCAATATTCACTATTGCAAGCATCTTTATGTGCTGGATGCCGACGCAGTGCAAATCACCGCCAACATCACCCGCGAGGAGGCGGACGTCAGCCATTTCGGGCGCGACCGCGCTGGGCGACCCTACATGCAGGACATTGTTGGCTATACCGATTTCAAACTCTCTCAAGCTTACATCAGCCGCAACAAAAAACGCCCTTCGTTGACAGCGGTGCAAGTCATTCGTAATGCGGAAGGCGAGCGCATTGGCTTTCTCGGCGCGGATTATGATTTGCGCGAATTGCCCGGCACTGCCGCGCTGTACCAAGAGCCACGCAGTTGGCGGCAAATCAAAGGGGACCCGGCGATTCGCGGCGGCTTGTTTTTGCAATGCCGCGCCGAAAGTGCAATGGATTGGCAAATGGATGATGTGTTGTCCTTGATGAGCGAACTCATGATTGAGCACGGCGTGTTTCATGGCAAACTGCATTTTTCCAGCAGCCGCGCAAGCCTCTGGCTGGTTGAAGACCCCTATGCTTACCGTATTCTCAGCATCGAAGAACTCACCGATCCGAATATTTGCCTGGCGTATCCGCATCGCCCCTATACCGAACGAGCGCAAATGCCGCCAGAAAAAATCCGCCCAGTGTTTGACCTCTTCCGCGAGCTACGCTTTGCCGATGACAACATCTACTTGCGCGCAGGTTCGCTGAATGTGTGCAATGGCATGGTGGCGCTGAATTTTTCCTGTGACGGCTCACATTACCTGCATTACGAAGATTTTCTGCGCAACAATGTAGAATTTTGGTTCGGCACTCTGTAAATCGCCGCCGCTAATCCCATGAGCACCTATCGCGGACGCTTTGCGCCCTCGCCCACAGGTCCCTTACATTTTGGCTCATTAATCAGCGCCCTGGGCAGTTATTTACAAGCCCGCAGCCAGGGCGGAAGCTGGCTGGTGCGCATAGAAGACCTGGATCGCCCACGCTGTTCACAAGCCGCCGCTGACGCCATTTTGCACGCCCTAGAAAGCTATGGTTTTCAATGGGATGAAGAAATCTGCTGGCAAAGCCAAAGAACCCACAGCTACACAGAACAACTTGAACGCTTAAGTCACCTTGCGCAAGTGTACCCTTGCGCCTGTAGCCGCCAGCAAATTGCCGCGCAAGCAGCGCGACTGCAATTACCTCCAGGCGTCTATCCAGGCACTTGCCGCAGCGGTTTGCAAGCACCCCGCGACACACCCGCGCTGCGTTTGCAAGTGCCTGATACTCTAGTGAGTTTTACTGATTTAGTGCAAGGCTGGCAAGCGCAAAACCTAGCGCACGAAGTGGGGGATTTTATCTTGCGTCGTGCTGACGGGCTGTTTGCTTATCAATTAGCAGTGGTAGTGGATGACGCCGAACAAGGCATTACGGAAATAGTGCGCGGCAGCGATTTATTGGACTCCACTCAACGCCAACTCTATTTGCAAGGGCTGCTCGGCTACACCACACCGCGCTACGCACATCTGCCGCTGGCGCTCAACGCACAAGGCGACAAACTCAGCAAGCAAAACTTAGCACCGCCGTTGGATATTCAGCATCCGCAACCAGCTTTGTGGAAAGCCTTGGCATTTTTAGGGCAGCAACCACCAGCAGCATTGCAACAGGAAAATCTTGCCACCCTGTGGACGTGGGCACTACAACATTGGCGCTTAGAGCAAGTCCCTAAAGCTATAGGAATCAGACTTTGAGTGCGAGCACACCACCAACCTTAGGTTGCAGGCTACCGAAAAACCGCCGTGCCTTTGTGCCTCCGTGTGATTATCTGGTTAATGCGCTCGAAAAACACGATTTTGTGTAACATGCGTTCATGTAGAATGGATTAAGCGTATCCGCCCAACCCATTGTAAACCAAAGAAAAGGAGAAATTGATGAACTTGCTAGACCGAATTACCCTAGAACCTGAAAAATGCGGCGGGCATCCCTGTATTCGCGGCAAACGCATACGGGTGACGGATATTTTAGATTTATTGGGTGCAGGCGCTTCTTATAATGGAATCCTAGAAGATTACCCATTTTTAGAGCGTGAGGATATTTTAGCCGCGCTTCAATACGCGGCGAGACAAACCACGCATGTTATTTTAAGAGTGGCGGCATGAAAATATTGCTGGTAGATAATCAATTGCCAGTTGCTGCCAAACCGCAGATTCACGCAGATGCCCGGATGCCGCAGATGTTTTTTAATCCGCGCAATCCAAAAATCTGCGACAATCAGCGGTTCAGACATCCTGAACATCCCAACATCCGGTAAATCCTGCTTCAGACAAGGAACCCCGCCATGCTCAAATGCTTTGTTTTAGCCCTCGCCCTACTGCTGGCGGGCGCGGCGCAGGCAGCAGAACTTTCCCGTGAGGAATTTCTTGAACAATTACTGACCGCATTAAGAGCCGAAGACGCGGAAAAAATCGGCTTGCTGCCGCAAGAAAACCCCACCACCGCCCGCGAAACGCAACAGGCTTTGCAACAGGTTGAAGGCGAAGAAGAAGCTGCGCAAGGCGCGAGGGCTGTGGGCGACTTGCTGGAAGGATTCTTGGCGGCAGTGACAGACAACGATAACATCCCCGAACTCGACCAACTCCAAGAACAAGGCGAACAAGCCTATGACCACAGCGATTTCCAAAACGCTTTGCAAGCCTGGGAAAAGGGGTTGCAACGCGCCCGTGAACTGGAAAATCCCCGTTATATCAGCCAATTTATCAACAACCTCGGAATGACATACTCGAAGTTGGGTCAACACATCAAGGCACTGGACTACTATGAGCAGGTGCTGGTCATTGACCGCAAAATCCACGACCGCAAACTTGAGGCGGACGACCTCAGCAACATTGGCGGTGTGTATAGGAATCTTAATCAATACGCCAAATCACTCGACCACTTTAAACAGGCACTGGTAATTCACCGTGAAATTCACGACCGCAAAGGTGAGGGGGCTGACCTCACTGGTATTGGTTTGGCGTATAACAATCTTGAGCAATATGCTAAAGCACTCGACCACTTTAAACAGGCACTGGTAATTCACCGTGAAATCCACGACCGCAAAGGTGAGGCGGACGACCTCAGCAACATTGGCGGTGTGTATAGGAATCTTAATCAATACGCCAAATCACTCGACCACTTTAAACAGGCACTGGTGGTTCACCGCGAACTCGGCGACCGCCAAGGCGAGGCAGATGACCCCGGCAACATCGGCGTGGTATACCTGACCCTTGGTCAATACGCCAACGCGCGAGACTACCATGAGCAGGCACTGGTGATTCACCGCGAAATCGCTGACCATGCGGGGGAAAGTAGGGATTTAAACAACATCTGTATAGTATAGTAGGATTACTCAATAATTATATTTTTATAATTATTAAGCATATGA
>DYPD01000156.1 GCA_020720115.1 Thiomargarita sp.
CGCATCGCAGACGTCATGAGGGATAAAATGACGCGGGCTTAAGTTGATGCGTATGTGGGCTGGAAAAACCGACCCCGCCCAAGGCATCGCGCTGGACGGGGGGAGGGCTTGGATAACGCCTCGGTGATGTGCGGGTACAGCAACAGCGCGGATTGATGATTTAAAGGGTGCAGCACAAGATGGGTTTATTCACACGCACGTTTAGCGGTCTTTAATTGATCGTTGCTGCAATTTTTTTGTTTATTACCAACGCACCAGTTTTTACGATCATCCCAAGCAGAAATAGTGCGGCTTTTACCATCCGAGCAGCGCACGTTATAGATGTAATATTTGCCCCCAAAAGTTTCTTCACCTTTGGACGCATATTTGATGTCCGTAGGCTGGGCGGCAAAAGCGGTACCGCTTAAAAATAGGCTGCTACATGTCAACAACCCTATGAGTAGCGTTCTCTGTACTGTCCTCATAACCTTTCATCATCCCTCAAGCAAGCAAAGCAAAAAAATGTCACCTGCAAAACTTGACAGGTGACGCTAATAGGTACGGCTATTTCTTCTGGAGACAAGCCATTTTAGCGGCTTTTAACTGATCGTTGGTACAAGTACGGGAAGTCCCCACGCACCATTTTTTACGTCCATCCCAAGAAGTAATCTCACGGTTTTTACCATCCGAACAACGCACTGTATAGGTGGAATATTTCACCCCTAAGGCAGTAGCACCACGGGCGCAATAGTTAATATCTGTTGGCTGGGCAGCATAGACCTGGCCCATTCCCAAAACCGCCGAGCAACCTAATGCAAGCCATAATTGTTTCATGACACCCCCTGCTTAAATCTCGAATCACTAAAATCAAAATAAAACGCTTGTTTTGGGTTAAAACTCAAGCGGTTAAACCGTGTGATAGTCTTTATCAGCGCACTGAGTTTCTGCAAAAAAGCGACACGATTGAGGACAATTATATCACATGCCCCTGATAGCACTAAAAGCAGTTTTATACTTGCTTATCTCAGTCTTGTACAATGCCAACCCTGGTATTTTCTGCCTCTGCATTATAAGGTTTCGACTATTTGCCATTTGGTGCTACCCGCGAGTTTACAGAAAAAACTCAGCTACGATAACAGCTTAAGCGCACAACTTGCAAACCAAGCTCAACTACAGTATAGACCAGTCAGATTTCAAGGCAACCGCTATAGCCAAACATCTTTTTGTAGAATGCGGCTGTGCGAGAGAGGTAATAAGCGTTCTGGATGACTCAACAGATCACGCCAACAAGCTCAATAATACCGATGGCATCTGCTCCGACGCCCCCAAATAGGGTGCAATCTCGATTTTCAGTTGCGGATACTCGCGCTGCTTCAGCGCCACAGCTTCAGGAATATCTTCCGCCACATGGCGACCCGCCGACAAAAAATACGGCAACACCACCACTTCCTCCGCCCCTGCCTGCACACAGGCTTCAATACCTTCTGGAATCGAAGGCGTAGCCAACTCCAAAAACGCGCAAGACACCCAATCATAGCGCCCCTTTGCTTGCTCACCCAGTTGTACCGCCAACGCTCGCACTTCCTTGTTAGAGGCTGCGCGGCGACTGCCATGCGCCACCAATAGTAAAGTTTTCATCGTTTGCCTCATTAAAATGGTTAAAAATCAGGCGCTCCCGCGCTCGTCTTGGCAATCTAAGGCTATTTATCGCGTTTCACAAGCAACATCCTAAAATCTAGAAATTAACCAGCGCTTTACAAAGCAAAGCTAAAAACCCCCATACTCAGATCATCCAGCGGATAGATGTCCTTTTGCGCCAAGCGCAACAGGCTTTTGTGCAAACGGCGTTGCACGAAATCTTCATGAAAATTCTGGAAATCAAGCAAAATTGCTGCGATCTGTTGAGCAGGCAATAGCTTTTGTTGGGAAGTATCCAGAAAACTGCTCAAGCCATCAGAAGCGATACCGATGAGCGGAAACTCGGCAAGACGGAAATTGAACAGCAACGGCGTATCGTAACGCAGGTGTTGAGTGCTTTGCGTTAAATCATTGTGTAATAAAAGAATATTAGGATCGGCAAAAGTTTCGGCATAAGCACGCTGGTTTTCCGCGTGCAGCAAATAGCTTAAATAATAGGGCGCGTTGCCCTTAAACTCTATAGAAATCAAGTGGATATTACCATCTACATGTTTCAGCAACAAATGCCCGTCGCCATACACCAAAACGCTCACAGATTCGCCCTGTTGCACCGCCAACAACAGCGTAGCATCCAAGCAACTAGAGTGCAGTCCCAAGCCAGCGGCAGCGGCGCTGGCTGCTTTGATTACAGCCGCTCCAAATGTGGAGTAATCCGGCATCTTGGTATAATTTTGCAGCAGGCGAGCAGCACTGAGCGCCAGCAGGCGAGCGCCCACGTCCGTGCGTCCAGAACTGCTACAACCATCGCAGAGAATGAGCCAAGGAAAAGGTTGGCTGCCGTGCAGTGCGTAGTCTTCGCAGACCTTGTGCGCTTGCCCCATGCGAAAATGGGCATCTTGCTTGAGCATCACGGGAAAATCTCCCTAAGCGTGAGTTTAAGTTGAAGGGCTTGTATGCCGAAACCGAGCTTTTTAGGTTAAACATCGCTTGGTTAACGGCTTCTAACATCAAGAGGCAATATCAGGTACTATAGTGCTTTGTCTTGAGGCGATTTTCGCCAAAAATATCCCCGGTGTGCCAGAATTTTTTCCGGCAACGCCTTGAAAATATCCAGAATATTCGGCGGAGGACGCATGAAATCTGTAAAAAATTTGAGTTTTATGGTTTTAACCCTGTTCATTGTTAATTTGCTCAGTTGTTCTGGCGGCGGTGCGTTAGATGAAGAATTTGAAAAAAATTATAAAAAAAGCCGCGTTCGTTCCATCCTTAATAGCCCAATAACAAATACAACCACTTATATTGAGAAATACATCAATCCTACCACCTATATTCAACACAATCTTTCTATGCCTAATGGACGCCAATATCTGATAGATGCTATTGCATCAGGACAAATGAAAGATACACAACTCACAACCTGGCGCGTCATTGCTGACGGTGATTTTGCTCTGGCACATACAGATTATTTGCTCAATGGTGTACCCCGTATTGCTTTTGATTTATATCGCTTTGAAAATGATTTAATTGTGGAACATTGGGATAACTGGCAAGACAAAGTTGAACCAACCACCAGCGGACGCGGCGCGATCAATGGCAATACCGGCATTGAAGAGTTAGAAAAAACGCAAGCATACAAAGCCCTCGTGGAGCGTTTCACCCAAGAGGTTTTATTATCAAGAAAAGCCACGGATTATGTACAATATTTTCGTGAAGATGATGAATACGCACAACATACTGTATTGCCCATCACTGATGGCGTAGCCGCTTTTCGCACCTACATAGAAAACATTGGGAATAATCTGCAACATACCCGATTGCACAGAATTTTAGGCGAAGGCAACTTTGTTTTTACCCAAAGCGAAGGTTACTTAAATGGCGTGCATTCAGCTTTCTATGATTTATACCGCTTGTATGAAGGTAAAATTGTAGAACATTGGGATGTGATTGAAAGCATTCCTGCGCAAGAAACTTGGGCAAATAGTAACGGAAAGTTTTAATCCTTCATGCCTTACGGTCAATTCAAAACCATTGCAGAAGTCGCCAGAAAATTTGACATTGCGGTGGCTGCCAGAACGCCTTTTATAGAAGAAAAGGCGCTGGTTGTTTTGCCTATTCTCTTTTCACGTTTGGAAAATAAACTCAAAGATGGTACTAGCTATTTAAATGAATTTGCTATTTGTGAGTCTATTATCCGTCCAATCTTAGACATTGTGGCAGAAACCTACCCACTTAAAGTCTGGTCGCATGTTTCTTATACGGTGGATGCGGAACAAGGCTTGGTGGGAGAACCCGATTATTTGATTGCGCCAGCAACCAAATATGGCGCGATGGCACAGCCTGCATTGTGTGTCATTGAAGCGAAAAAAGATGATTTTGAGAATGGCTGGACGCAAGCTTTAGCAGAAATGGTGGCCTCTAATTTACTGGGCGCACAGCTCTGTTATGGGATTGTCACTACGGGGGCAATCTGGCAATTTGGCAAACTGGAAAATCAAGTTTTTGTGATTGATCCACGTTACTTGTCAGCCACCACAGAATTACAGCGCGTGTTTAATTCTATTAACTGGTTATTTGATTCAATTTCCGAGTAATGACTGATACTCAAGGAGTCTTCTCATGCAACAAAATCCCAATCAAAATTTTGAAAATTTCTTTAAGCAATTGACGGATGTCTTACCCAAAGACCCCTTGGGTCTTAAAGATGACTTGGAAAAGAATCTGCGGGCCGCCATGCAAATGACATTTAACCGCATGAATTTAATCACCCGTGAAGAATTTGATGTGCAAGCAGCGGTTTTGCTGCGCACCCGTGAAAAACTTGAGGCTTTAGAAACACGGGTTGCCGCATTGGAAGCGGCGCAAGGTATTGGTACATCTACGGATACTGATGTTGAGTTGGTTTCAAACTAAGGTGCAAATCTGCTGGTTGCTAAAACCAGTGGATTGTTTTTGAATTATGTCCCTCGCCATCGTTCACAGCCGCGCACAGCTTGGCATTCAAGCTGTGCCTGTGACCATTGAAGTGCATCTCACCAACGGTCCTTTGAGCCTGTCTATCGTGGGTTTGCCGGAAACGGCGGTGAAGGAAAGCAAAGATCGGGTGCGCAGTGCTTTGCTCATGGCAAAATTTGAGTTTCCGGTCAAACGCTTTACTATTAACCTTGCGCCCGCCGACTTGCCCAAAGAAGGCGGGCGTTTTGATCTCGCTATTGCGCTGGGCATTCTGGCGGCTTCTGGACAAATTCCGGGCGAATCTCTGCCTGAGTACGAGTTTATTGGCGAATTGGCATTAAGTGGCGAATTGCGTCCGGTGCGTGGTGTGTTGCCAGTGGCGTTGGCGGCGCGAGATGCTGGGCGCAGGCTGGTTGTGCCGCTTGACAATGCTGCTGAAGGGGCAATGGTCAAGGCAGCACAGGTGTTTGCGGCGCGGCATTTGTTGGATGTGTGCGCTCATTTGCAGGGGCAAACTCGATTGACGCGCTGCTTGCCCGCTATCAATGCGGGCGCTGCTGCGCTTGCCGCTTATCCTGATTTGCAGGACGTGCGCGGGCAGCATCAGGCAAAACGTGCGTTAGAAGTCGCTGCGGCTGGCGGGCATAATCTGTTGTTTATGGGACCCCCTGGCACGGGAAAAACCATGCTGGCAAGCCGTCTACCGGGGATTTTGCCGCCCATGAGTGAACGCGAAAGCCTAGAAACCGCCGCGATTGCTTCGATAGCCAGCAATGGTTTTGATCCGAACCGTTGGGGGCAACGCCCATTTCGGGCACCGCACCACACGGCTTCCGGCGTAGCCTTGGTCGGTGGCGGCAACCAGCCGCGCCCGGGCGAAATTTCCCTGGCACATCATGGTGTGTTGTTTTTAGACGAGTTGCCCGAATACAGCCGCCAAGTGCTGGAAGTATTGCGCGAACCGCTGGAATCTGGGCATATCACCATTTCCCGCGCCGCACAGCAGGCGCTTTTTCCGGCTAATTTTCAATTGATTGCCGCCATGAATCCCTGTCCTTGCGGATATTTGGGCGATGTGAGCGGGCGCTGTCACTGCACTGCCGAACAGGTGCAACGCTATCGCGCTAGGGTCTCAGGTCCCTTGTTGGATCGCATTGATTTGCAGGTAGAAGTGCCAAATTTACCGCGTGCTCAACGGCATAGCGAAGAACCACGCGAGACCAGTGCGCAAATGCGCGAGCGGGTTGCGCGGGCGCGGGCTGTGCAATTGCAGCGTTGCAACACGTCTAATAGTGCGCTCAGTAACTCGGAAATCGAACGCTTTTGCCGTCTTGCAGCAGCCGATGAAAAGCTGCTCGATACGGCTATCGAACGCTTGGGTTTGTCTGCTCGTGCTTGGCATCGGATTTTGAAAGTTGCTCGCACTATTGCTGATTTAGCGGGTAGCACCGAGATTCAAACCGCGCATTTGAGCGAAGCCATTGGTTATCGGCGATTAGAGCGGAAAGCTTGAAAGCTTAAGAGATGGTTAAACAGGTTTTAGTTGCTGGGAAAGGAAACATTTTTGTACAGCAATCGGGGCGATTAGCGCCTCCAGGTCTTGACTTAAGCCGAGACCTGGAGTCAGGAGTGGCTGGAATATAGCTGCCTATTTCAACTTGGTAATGCCCATAGAAGCCAGAATGTATTTTTCATACAAAGGCTCACTATTACCTTTTTTCATCTTGTTGATGAAATATTTTTCAAAAGCGATTTTCGCCGTGTGTACCCATTTGCCTTTTCGCATCCAAGCCACATTGCGCGGCGGGATTTGTGGTTGCGCCACGAAAGCAATGCCCGTTGTACCCATGTCTGCCAAACAAATAGCATTCCAAGTACCTTCAGCATCGGGTTCACGTCCTTGCAGCACATTTTTGATATTGTGGGCGGTTGCTGTCACCATTGATTCAATCATATAACCGGTTTTTGGCATTCCGGTTGGAACCGGGGTTGCTTCAAGCGGTGGAATCGCAATGCACACGCCAACAGAATAAATGTTATGCCATTTCGGATTGCGCTGATAATCATCCACCTTAACAAAGCCACGCGGATTAACCAGGGCTTCACCAACATTCATTACTGCATCAATACCTTTGAATGCAGGAAGAATCATGGAGAACTTGAACGGCAGTTCATGTTCTTTAATCACTTCTGCTTTATCATTTAATTCGTTGGTAAAGAGTTTACCTGCTTCGACTTTGGTGATTTTAGCATTAGTGACCCAATTCATATGATGCTGACGTAATTCAGATTCCATCATACCTCTGGAATCCCCCACGCCGCCTAAGCCCAAATGACCAATATAGGGTTCAGAAGTAACAAAGGTCATGGGTACTTTGTCACGGATTTTGCGCTTGCGTAAATCGCTATCCATAATGAAAGCAAATTCGTAAGCCGGACCAAAACAAGAAGCGCCTGGTGCTGCACCAACTACAATAGGACCAGGTTCTTCAACAAAAGCTTGCCAGTTATCCCAAGCTTTTTCTGCATGTTCAACAGTACAAACTGAATCAGTAAAGCCGCCCTGTGGTCCCAATCCGGGTATTTCATCAAAGGCGAGTTGGGACCTGTCGCAATGACCAGAAAGTCATAATCCAACACAGTACCGTTTGCCAGTACAATCTGATTCTCATCTGGTTTGATTTCCTGTACACCACTGGG
Organism: Thiomargarita sp.; assembly: GCA_020720115.1. Classification (GTDB taxonomy): domain Bacteria; phylum Pseudomonadota; class Gammaproteobacteria; order Beggiatoales; family Beggiatoaceae; genus BB31. The sequence continues at coordinate 7,270 of DYPD01000156.1, forward strand.
AATAAACTCAATGTTGCGTTTCTTTAAGAAAGGTGCAACTGGAAAGCAAATGTCTTTACGCGCCCGCCAACCCACAGCTACCCAAGGATTAGAAGGGGTAAACTGAAAATACTCATGGTTAGAAACAACAGTGATTTGATGGTTTTTCCCTAAAGCGTCCTTGATTTCATAAGCTGCTGGCATACCGCCAACACCTGCGCCGATAACAACAATATGTGCCATGTATCCTCCTAATAGCGAATGAGATATATTTGTTTGCTTTCTTCCGCGTTACCCACGACTTAATGTAGCGCGGCGGGTAGCGGGCTAAAGTTTAGCGCACTCTGTTTGCATTCGATGTATAAAAGCGCATTTTTTGTTTGCTGCGTGTCGTTCTTTTAGAGGCTGGTGACTGAGTAGACTTGCTTTATAAAGAGCAGGCTTGAGAATGCT
>DYPD01000032.1 GCA_020720115.1 Thiomargarita sp.
ATCTTTCTGTATAAGATAACATTTTTTATGGAAATTTGTTAAGTTGATGCGTATGCCACCTTGCATGGCTAACGCAGGTGTTGTTCGATTTTCTGTGCGACTTCAGGCGGCAGGAGGATTCCTTAAACAAACTAGGGCTTAGATAAAAGTGTCACCATCAGTTTATTGAAAAGGAAATGTGCTGTTAGCTTTTCTTACACATGGGAAATCCCAGTGTTTCACGTCGTGCATAGTAGGCTTCTGCCACCGCACGGGCGAGTGCCCGCACACGCAGGATGAAACGCTGACGTTCTGTGACAGAAATGGCTTGGCGGGCATCCAATAAATTGAAGGTATGGGAAGCTTTCAGGGTCATTTCGTAGGCGGGTAATGGCAAATTGGCGGCAATCAATTTCTGGCTTTCGTGCTCGCAGGTGTCAAACCAGGCAAACAATGCGGCAGTATCCGCATGTTCAAAGTTGTAGGCCGACATTTCTACTTCGTTTTGATGAAACACGTCGCCATAGGTGATTTTACCTAAGGGGCCATCAGCCCACACCAGATCGAAAACGCTTTTCACGCCTTGCACATACATGGCAATGCGCTCTAAGCCGTAGGTGATTTCGCCTGTCACTGGACGGCATTCTAAGCCGCCAACCTGTTGAAAATAGGTGAATTGCGTGACTTCCATGCCGTTTAACCAGACTTCCCAACCCAAGCCCCAAGCGCCCAAGGTTGGCGATTCCCAGTTGTCTTCCACGAAACGAATGTCGTGTTCTAGCGGGTCAAAACCTAAGATTTTTAATGAGCCTAAATACAGTTCTTGGATATTTTTGGGCGAAGGTTTGATGACTACTTGGAACTGATAGTAGTGTTGCAGGCGATTGGGATTTTCGCCATAGCGCCCGTCTGTTGGACGGCGTGAAGGCTGCACATAAGCCGCGCTCCAAGGCTCTGGACCGATGGATCGCAAAAAGGTCGCCGGATGAAAAGTGCCGGCGCCGACTTCCATGTCGTAGGGCTGTACTATGACGCAACCCTGCTGCGCCCAGTAGTTTTGCAGAGCTAAAATCAAGCCCTGAAAAGTTTGAATATCTGCTTGCATAAGAAAATCCACTCAAAATCTTTAATCTGTTATTTGAAATATGTAATGAATACTAAGCTTGTTTGCGCTGCTGTTGGCAAAAGAAAACCATTAAAGCACGCAAGAGCAAAGATACCAGTAGAACTGAGACCAGTAGCACTATCATGCCTTTCAATGACCACAGGCGTGATAAACAGGAAACGGGCGGTATTGCTGCTGGTTGCCAACTATTGCCGATAATGCTGTTGAAATATTCAGAAGCAGATTCTAGCGGTGCCACGCGGAAATGCCGCACCTGATTATCGTAAACATCATTAAAAATCGCGCCTTTATCCAACAGCACCCCAGCACGGTGAGCGCCGTAAATCAGATTGCCCGCCACGATATTTTCCAGCGGCGGCAAGAAATCCAGCGGATGTTTACTCATATCCTCACCCGCAAGTGCTTGTTCAATACCTGCACTGCCCAGCAAAATACCGAAAAACTGAAAACGACTGCTTGCCCCGCGATTATTCGCCGTAATGCTATTAAACAGGATCAAATTGCGAAAGCCGCTGCGCACGATTTTAATCCCATCTCCGGCATTATCGCGCACTGTATTGGACAAAATCAGGTTTTGCGCAGCATTATCCAGTGCAATGCCAGGCAATTTCGCAATCGCTGAACCATCCGCCATACGCCCAAACTCCAACACCCAATCCAGTTTCAATTCCTCGTCCGTTTGCCGCGCACGCTGACCATTGCCCAACACCGCATTTTCCATCACCAGATTATTCACCGCGCCAAAATCCAGACACAATCCTTCTTTATCATTGTTTTTAATCAGATTATGCTGAATAACCACGCCATAAGCGCCATCCACATACAACCCTTGCGCCCGATTGTCCGACAATTCATTTTGCTCAATCAAAAGCGCGTGCGGCGCGGGCGCCAGCGGCAAAATCGCTTCCGCCAAGGCATCATGATGACTGTGTGCTTCCAAGCTCGGTTTATCCAGCGCATCTGTCAACAGCACCGCTGCGCCGCCATTATCCGCCCGCTGACTCTCGGTAAAACGACAATGGTGCAGCCATACCCGCGCCACGTCGCCCTGCGCCATTACCGCACCAAATTTTGCCTTATCCATGTGCAACTGTGCCAACTCGATAAAATCACTGCCGCCCAGTATTGTCACTGCACGACCACCAATAAAATCAATCTGTTGCAAGCGAATCTGCTGCGCGGCGCGTAACAGCACCGCCAGTTCTGCTTCAATGCTCAAAGACACCAGCGCAGCACGGCGCGTACCTGCGGGAAATTCAAACACCGCCGCCCTAAACTCTGGCGGCGCACTCAGGTGCGTATTGCGTCCTTCAATTGAAGTATTGGAAGGTACAATAATGGTTTCATCTACCTTGATGACTTCACTTTCTAAAACAACTTTTTGCGGTTTTCCAGCCGCCGCTTGCAAAAAATCCTGCAATTCACGACTGGTAGCACCAGCAAACACTCTGGTTTCAACTTCATTAAATACCGGCAACTGCTGTTGAATTTCAGCCCGCAAGGCTTGCGCATACGCCTGTGGGTCTTCAATTTGTGGTATTCCAATAGCAACCTGATTTGCCCGTTCTATTGCCCTGGCATGAGTTAAAATAGTGCTGGCAATTGGATCAGCAGGATTTGCACGTTGCAGCGGCGGAATCTGAAAGGTTTGAAAAATGCTTTCAGCCGCAACTGAAGTCATCCCAGTTAAACTCAATACTATGACTAACCACTGCACCAATATTCTATGATTTTTCATCTTGCTTTGTCTGTTAGTTAAAATAAAGAAAACTGCGGTTGTGAGCATCAAACGCCGGTGCAAAGCATCGCTTCTAACGGCGATAAACCCAGGTTACAAACTGCTGCTTGCAAGGTAGGTAAACAAACCCTCTAGCAGCCGCTTTTTTGCTGCAAAATCTGCTAAGGTCTGGTTAATGCGCAGATTATGCTCGGCATCTAGTTTATAGACTCGCGGCTGTTGCTGCATGAGTTTAATCACTTGTATTGGATCAATCGGTGGTTCTGGGGTAAATTGAATACGTCCGCCTTGTTCGCCAAGTTCGATTTTTTTCATTCCCAGCGGCGTGGCTTGCAATTTCAATTCAGTCACTTCAAATAGGTTTTTTGCCGCAGTGGGTAATAAACCAAAGCGATCAATGAGTTCTACTTGAATTTCCTTCAATTCCTCAATGGAATTTGCCCCTGCAATGCGTTTGTAGAGAATGAGGCGGGTATGTACATCGGGCAAATAATCTTCTGGCAATAGACTGGAAATATGTAAATCAACTTCAGTGCCATGATCTAAAGGACGATCCAGTTGCGGTTGTTTGCCTTGTTTTAAGGATTCTACCGCCCGTTCCAGGAGTTCTGTGTATAAACTAAAGCCTATTTCCTGCATGTGTCCGCTTTGTTCATCGCCGAGTAATTCACCCGCACCGCGTATTTCTAAATCATGGGTAGCCAGAGTGAAACCGACGCCCAGTTCTTCTAAGGAACTCAAGGCTTCCAGACGTTTGATTGCATCTTGGGTAATGTTTTTCTTTGGCGGTGTGATTAGGTAAGCGTAGGCACGGTGGTGCGAGCGCCCGACGCGCCCGCGTAGTTGGTAAAGTTGTGCTAAGCCGAAGCGGTCAGCACGGTTGATGATGATGGTGTTGGCGCTGGGTACGTCAATGCCGGTTTCGATGATGGTGGTGCAGACTAACACATTGAATCTGCGATGATAAAAGTCTTGCATGGCGTTTTCGAGTTCGCGTTCTGGCATTTGTCCATGCGCCACGCGCACTTTGGCTTCGGGTGCGAGTTCTTGGACTTCGCGTGCCATTTTTTCGATGCTTTCGACTTCGTTGTGTAGAAAATAAACTTGTCCGCCGCGCCGCAATTCGCGGTGAATGGCTTCAGATAGCGCGGGTTTGCGCCATTCCTGCACAAAGGTTTTGATGGCTAAACGTTTTGACGGCGGCGTGGCGATGATGGAGAGGTCGCGCAAATCCGCTAACGCCATGTTCAGCGAGCGCGGAATGGGGGTGGCGGTGAGGGTCAAAATGTCCACTTCGGCGCGTAGGGCTTTGAATTTTTCTTTCTGCCGCACCCCAAAGCGGTGTTCTTCGTCAATGATGACAAGCCCTAAGCGATTGAATTTAATATTATCTTGCAGCAATTTGTGCGTGCCTATAATAATATCCGCCGTGCCCGCTGCCATTGCTTGCAGGGTGGCTTCCATTTGTTTATTGCTACGAAAGCGCGACAGTTGCTCGATTTTTACCGGCCAATCAGCGAAACGGTCCTGAAAATTCTGGAAATGCTGTTGTGCCAGCAAAGTGGTGGGCACCAGCACCGCAACCTGTTTGCCATCTTGCACCGCAATAAACGCCGCCCGCATCGCCACTTCGGTTTTGCCAAAGCCAACATCGCCACACACCAGGCGATCCATGCTGCGCGGCGAGTGCATATCTGCCAGCACCGCATCAATTGCCGCCTGCTGATCCGGCGTTTCTTCAAAGGGAAAAGCTTGCGCAAAGGCTTGGTAAGCGGCTTTGTCATGGGAAAACACATGCCCAGGACGGGCTTCGCGGCGGGCGTACAAATCCAGCAATTCGGCAGCGACATCGCAGACCTGCTCGGCAGCTTTGCGCTTGGCTTTTTGCCACTGCGGATTGCCTAATTTGTGCAAAGGCGCACGTTCGGGGTCAATGCCGGTGAAGCGGGAAATCAGATGTAACGAGGTGACGGGCACATAGAGCTTGTCCTGGTTGGCATATTCCAAGTACAAAAACTCGGCTTTCATGCCGCTGACTTCCAGGGTTTTTAGCCCCAAATAGCGCCCCACGCCGTGATCTTCGTGTACCACTGGTGAACCCAGATTGAGTTCGGTGAGATTGCGCACCACCGAATCAGAATCCCGCGCCGCCTCGCTTTTGCGCCGCCGCCGTTGCGCCACGCGCTCGCCAAATAGCTGGGTTTCCGTGATCAGCGCGAGCTTGGGTTCGTCTAACACCAAGCCGTGCTCAAGCGGGGCGACGGTTAATCCTAACTTACTGTTGCTGGTGTAGAAATCTTGCCAAGATTCAAAGATTTGGGGTTTTAACAAGGCATGTTTGCTGAGGAGTTCTAGCAGGGTTTCGCGCCGTCCGGTGGTTTCGGCACACAGCAACACGCGCCCATTGAATGCGCTAATAAACTGTTGCAACCGTGCCAACGGCTGCTCGGCGCGAGAATCTGCGGGAATCGCCGGCGGCGTGTGGGTGGCGAACTCAAACGTACCCGCTTTGGGAGGGCTAAGCGCCTGCTTAGCTTCATCGCCTACGGCGGCGTGGCTGACGTAGCCGTCAGTCGCGCCCAGAGACACTTGCGGATAAGCTTTGAAATACCCAAACAATTGATCTACCGGCAAATAAATCTCACTTGGCGGCAATAACGGGCGCTCAATATCGTGCCTGAGTTGTTCATAACGGGTATTAATTTCTGTCCAAAAGGCTTCAGCGGTTGGCACCGCGCCATCCCACAAGCACAGCAACGCCGAATCGGGCAAATAATCAAACAGGGTTTGGGTATGAGTAAAAAACAGCGGCAAATAAAACTCCGCGCCAGGCGGCGGAATCTGGTGCGTCACATCATGGTAAACCGAGCAGCGATTAGGATCGCCAGGGAAAGTTTTGCACCAAGACTCACGGAAATGCCCGATGCTGTCCTTATTCAGCGGATATTCGCGTGCTGGCAACAGACGCACCTGCGGCACTTCAGCACGAGAACGCTGGGTTTCGGCATCAAAAATCCGCAAGCTATCAATCTCATCATCAAATAAATCAATGCGATAGGGATGCGCACTACCCATTGGAAACAAATCCAAAATCGAGCCGCGTACAGAAAACTCGCCGTGCTCCATCACCTGATTCACCGCCCGATAACCGCTCATCTCTAGCCGCAGCCGCAGCTTTTCACGATCAAGCGGTTGACCTTTTTGCAAAATCAAGCTATTAGCCTGCACATATTCCTGCGGCGGCAAGCGTTGCATGAGCGTCGTAATAGGCAAAATCAGTAAGCATTTTTGCACATCCGGCAGACGATACAGCGTCAGCAGGCGCTCAGAAACAATATCCTGATGTGGTGAAAAGACATCATAAGGTAGCGTTTCCCAATCTGGAAAATTCAGTAAAATCAAATCATTACCCGCAAAAAAGCGGATTTCTTCACTGACGCGCTGGGCGCTCAAGCTGTCTTGTGTCACCACCACCAGCGGCCCCCTATGCGCCTGCATCGCATGACTTAACGCCAAAGCGGCGCTGCTGCCATGCAGGTTGTTCCAGGTATAGCGCAAGTGGGTTTTCGGCGGAAGCGGCGGATTAAAGGGGGTGGGGCTATTCATAAAATGTTGGCTTGCTGTGGTTTTGCAAAAAAACGCATTATAACCTTCCTTCATTATTTTTCATCATTAAACCTAAAATAGGCACGGCTGATAATGAGTGATTAGACTTGTTGCAACATAAGAAATAATTACAATATAGCTATTGTATAGTAGGATTACTCAATAATTATATTTTTATAATTATTAAGCATATGATTTTATATATCTTTTATTTTAAAGATTCAGTAATCCGACTATATAGTGAAATTCCTATAAATTTGTTATATTTATTTCAAATACTTCATTGAAAACAAGCTTTAATTTATCTTCAATTGACAAGTAGGTGTTCTGGCATTTTCTAATAGGCTGTTTCATCACTGCCCAATAATTTTCAATTTTATTTAGTTCTGGTGAATAAGGCGGCAAATAAAGTACTTCACACTCTTTTTGCTTTAGATTCGCTGAGTTCCTTTATTTTCTTACCGTTTAGAACGGCATTTACAACCCGTTTTCTAAACTCTGCTGAGTAAGCCACAATGACCTCCTTTATAAATGAAAAATATATATGATAATTATAAACATTTTTTAGGTAATCTTACTATACGCCAAAACGGAGGTTTTAAGACGATGACTAGCAGGAGAGTGTTAAGGGAATGTTTGCTGTTGTTTGGGGTCTTGAGTTTTGCGCCATTACAGGCGGAGTTGAGCGACGGGCTGAAGCTTTACCTGCCTTTAACGGGGAATGCGCAAGATTACGGAGCGCATCAGTACAAGACTTTGCAGAGTGGGGCAAATCTGACCAGTGACCGTTTTGGCTATAGTACGCAAGCCTATGATTTTTCATCTCAAACGGATTTTATTCAAGTACAAGGCGATGATGCTTTGGGCGTGGGGCGCGAAGATTTTGCCCTGAATTTGTGGTTAAAACCTGATCTGGCGGCTTTGGCGCTCACACCAACGGACTTAAATACTTTTTTAGAACTGCACAGCCGAGATCGCTTTAGTCTGTGCTGTTATTTTCAAGCCGGTTTGGCGCTGGCGTTGGATCATGCGGGGCAGTTGCAAGTCATGCTGATGTCGCCGCAAGGAGCGGCGGCTGGGGTAGCGGCTTGTCCGACCGAGGCTTGTGCGCTGTACCCCAGCGGGGTGTTTTTGAACGAGGCGCGTTGGTATCACTTGCTCTTGAATGTTGACCGCGATGATCCGCAAGGGTTGCGGATTTTCCTAGATAATCAATTACAAGCGCAACTTGATCCGAGTGCTTATCCGCTCCTAAGTACTGAGCCGCAAGCGGATTTAAGCGGCACTCGTAGCAGCAGCTTATCATTGGGACGCGGCATTACGCATTTTGGTGATAACCGGCAAATACCTTATTTTGTGGGCAGCCTGGATGAGGTGGCGCTGTTTGGGCGGCAACTGAATCGGGAAGAGATAACGGCGCTATTTAGCCAACCCCTTGATGCACCTGCTTTACCGCAACAGCCCGCACGCCCTGGGCAGTTATACAATATTTCGGCACGCGGTTGGGTGGGCGGCAACGAGGTGTTGATCGCGGGTTTTATTATCCAACATCAGCCGCAAAAGGTGCTGATGGTGGTGAACGGTGGGAGTTTACGGGCAATGGGTTTGCAAACGGTGGTGTTAGACCCGCTGCTTAGTGTGTATCAAGGCTCGAAGGTGTTGTTTAGCAATGATAATTGGCAAGATTCCCCAGAGCGTAGCGCCATTGAAGCAACGGGCATTGTCCCGCAAGACCCGCTGGAAGCGGCGCTATTGGTGGAATTGCCGCCAGGGGAATATACAGCGGTGGTGCATAGCAAGGGCAATTCAGGCACGGCGCTACTGAGTGTGTTTAACGTAACGTCAGTGCATTAGCAGCTTAATGAAGCTTTGCCAATTCTTCTTGCAACACAGCATAAGGCAGGAGAATGTAACCATCTTTAACAACAATTTCTTGCCCTGGTTTGGATAAGATCATGCCGAGAAATTCGTGTTCTAACGGCGGTAGTGGTTTGCCAGGTGGCTTATTGACGTAAATGTAAAGAAAACGCGATAGCGGGTATTTGCCAGTGGCGGCGTTTTCTGCATTCACTGAAATAAACAACTGAGGTTTTTTTGCAATAGCGAGGGTTTTCACGCCAGAAGTGCGGTAACCAATACCTGAATAGCCAATACTGTTTAAGGATGCGGTGACGGATTGCACGACTGAAGCAGAACCCGGTTGTTCATTGACGTTGATCTTAAAGTCACCTTTGCACAAAGCTTTTTGCTTAAAGTAGCCATAGGTGCCGGAAACCGAATTACGTCCAAACAATTGAATAGATTTGTTGACCCATTCGCCTTTTAAGCCGACTTGTCCCCAAGTCACTACATCTTGTGCATGTCCGCATTTGCGCGTGGCAGAAAAAATGGCATCCAGTTGTTCAATGGTTAACCCATCCAGCGGATTATCTTTGTTGACATAGACTGCCAGTGCATCTACTGCAACCCGAATCGGTTGCGGCGCATAGCCGTATTTGCGTTCAAAGGCTTCAATCTCACTTTCTTTCATAGTGCGACTCATAGGACCTAGATTACTGGTGCCTTCAGTCAATGCGGGAGGCGCGGTGGATGAACCTGCGGCTTGGATTTGAATGTTGATGTTTGGGTAATAGCGTTTGAATGTTTCTGCCCACAGCGTCATGAGATTTGCCAAGGTATCAGAACCCACGCTGGATAAAGTGCCGTCTACACCGGTGGTTTTTACATAATCTGGTAATGTCAAGGGGAGTTCTGCGCTTATGTCTTCCATTGCCCAGAGATTCATTGAAAGGGTTAAGAACAAGCACGGCAGCCAATTTTTAAGTATGAAAAATCTATAGATCATGGTTTTTTCCTAAACATCTAAAGTTTGTTTTATGTACTAAGAGCAAGCTTTATTATCCGCAGTCGGCATGACATGGGCATGACATGCAGTGACGCAAAGGAAAATACCGGCTAGGCGCGAGATAGCGCATCAGGAATCACTGCGTAAAGACAACAGAGAAGAGAATGATGAAGAGAAAGACAAGCAAGCAGTAGCAACAAGCGGAAGCGTTGGCAGTAGCACAACGCTGCCGTATGTTAGCTTAATGTCCTAAATTAATATCGCGTCGGGCGGAAGAGACTGTCACCGTAAAACCCGCCATTACGTCTAAGAATTGCAGAGCAGTCAAAATCAGAAAAGTGCTATTACCTGCTTGTTTAACCAGCAAAAATTCTACTAAAAACACTACAAATAGAACCATAGAGGCGGCTTGTTCAACCATAGAAGCTTGACTAGCGCGTGTAGATTTGAAGATTTCAATGTATAGCAAACCCAAACCCACCAAAATGAACATCTCATTACTGCTGAATTGTAGCCGTGCGCCCGACATCATGCCGACATCCAGCAAAGGCTGTGTCAGCAACTGCGCATCGCCATTGAAAATCGCCAGGTTATAGGCAATTAACAAGAACACCAGGGTTGGGATGTTTCTCAGTATGGACATCATAAACATAGGTTCTCCAAAACAGGATTAAAGTTGACGAAATTGATAAATATGCAGAAAATGAGCGGGCTTTTAAGGCTGAATGGAGCACCAAACAAGCGCCAAACTTTATTGCAAAACACGGCAAAAGTATAAAGTAAGGCATTGTTTTAATAAAGTTTAACTTTGTTTTTTGTGCCTGTTCGCTACACCAAAAAATCCGCATGACAGCTTGCTATGTAAACGGGAGGATACCATGTATAAACAACTCATTGGAGCAGGGCTGGTGATTTTTTCCACCTCGGCTTGGTCTGACGTCACTCACACAGTCACCGCCGGCGATACGTTTGAAAAAATTGCCACTCAGTATTATGGCGATGCCAAGCAGTGGAACAAAATTTACCAGGCAAACAAAAGCCTAATCAGCAGTCCTGATCATCTACAAGCCGGCTGGGTAATTACCATCCCTGGCGTCAATGCCGAAGCCGCCGCACCCGCCGCGCCGGAAACCGCAGCAGTTGAAGTAGCACCCACCGCAACTGCTGCGCCGGAAACTGCACCTGCTACAGCAGCAGCGCCTGCTGAAACCACACCTGCAACACCCTCGACGGCTGAAACCGCACCAGTTGAAGCCGCACCCGCTGAAGCCGCACCCGCTGCCACAACCGCCGCTCCACTGGAAACTGCGCCTGCTACAGCAGCAGCCCCGACTGAAACCACCCCCGCCACTGCCTCACCGGCTGAAGCCGCGCCTGTTGCAGCGGCAACGCCTGAAGCAAGCACCACAGAAGACCCGCAAGCCGCCATTGATGCCGCTATTGCCGCCACCAAAAAAGCGGACGCCGAGGGCTTTGAATGGCGCGATACGCAGAAACTGATTGAAGAGGCGCAAGAAGCCACTAAACAAGGCGATGCCGCTAAAGCAATTGCACTGGCTCAACAAGCACAGCAGCAAAGTGAACGTGCTTATGAGCAATCTGTTGCGCAGAAAAACGCCGCGCCACATATTTAGTTATTCTTTACGTTTTGACACAAAAACGCCCTCTTGCAGCACGGCTGCAAGAGGGCGTTTGGTTTTATCTTCTAAACCTGTGATACAACACGCAATTGCGCCTTTGCCTGTATATGCGCAAATTCTTCAGCAAAAAAGAATTTTTCTTCACCAAACGCTGGTTTGAGTTGATCTAACCAGGTTGCACGTTCATCAAATTGGGCAAAAAATGGACGTTGCACCCAGTCAGGATTGCGCCCTTGAATAAAGCGCAATGCCAAGACTTTTTCGCCGCAAATCTCTGTTACGCCTTGGATTTCTACCTTTCCTGGTGCGGCGCTCATGGAGGGTCCCCGTGCACTACGCGCCAAGCCTGAAACCTGCTTAATGGCATCGCGGTAAATTTCCCAAGTACGCACCAGCGGCAATTGAAAATAATGCTTAGCCCCGGTGTCACGTTCTACAAACATATAGTAAGGATAAATGCCCAAATTGACTTGGGTGCGCCACATTTGCGCCCACACTTGCGGGTCGTCGTTAATGTGCGCGATCAGCGGCGATTGGCTGCGAATGATCGCGCCCGTGTTGCGAATGCGGCGAATCGCTTCCTGTGCGATCTCGGTATCCATTTCTTGCCAATGGTTAAAATGCGCCATGATTGCTACCTGTTTGCCGGCATTGGCTAAACGCTCCAACAAGCGCAACAGCTCATTGGCGTCCTCGTCGCTGACAAAACGCTGGGGCCAGAAAGTCAAGGCTTTAGTGCCGATGCGAATGTTTTCGACATGCCACAAACGCGGGTGTAGTAAGGGTTCTAAATAGCTCTGCAAGTGCTTGGTTTTCATCACCATAGGATCGCCGCCAGTGAGTAGTAGATCGCTGACTTCGTGATGCCGCTCTAAATAAAGGTGTAGTTTTTCTGCTTCATTCATGGCAAAACGCAGGTCTTTGTCGCCTACAAATTGCGCCCAGCGAAAACAAAAAGTGCAGTAAGCATGGCAGGTTTGTCCTTGACTGGGAAAAAATAGCACTGTTTCTCGATACTTATGTTGCACACCCGACAAGCGTTCGTCGTCTAGTAGGGGTACATTTAACTCGCGCTGTCCCGACGGATGTGGATTCAATTCGCCGCGAATGCGCTGGATACTGGTACTGATTTTGGCGGTGTTGCTGCTATGCAGGGCATCTGCCATACGCTGAAATTGGTCATCCGATAACATGCCAGGCTGAGGAAAAGTCAACTGAAAAATCGGATCATCTGGGACTTTATCCCAGTCAATTAACTCCTCAATCACATAACGATTGACGCGAAAGGGCAGCACATGCGCCACTACACGCATGTTAAAACGCTGCTCAGCAGATAGACGGTGAATGTGCGGAATTTTCTCTAACTGACGTTCGGTATAGACCTGAAACTGTTCGATATTGCTCAATGTCAGACGTTCTGCTGTGTTATTTTGTCTCATCATAAGATCGTGCTCCTTAACGTGCGAAAAGCCTTAAATACACTGGAAAATACAGTGCAAATGAGGGCTTCTCTGGTGCCGAGGGATGCTGTGCCATAAAGCCAGCTTTTCCCTGCTTTAGGGGTGCGTCAGTTTTTAGCTATCTATTTGATTTTGAAAAGTATGTAGACCAGCGGCAGGGCGTAGTGTGGGATTTGCAGAGGTTGTCTCTACAAGATACCCTTTTAAGGCTTGCACGCTGTCTCCTTGGTGGCTGCTCCTGTCGTTAAAGCCCGACAAAAAACAAAATAAAACCTTAAAAATCAAAAATATAATTATTTTTGAGTGATTTTAAGGTTTTCCGCTCTATATTCCAGACACTCCATTTTTAGCAATGGATTGTTATTATTTGACGATCATAACAGAAAGCTAGAATTTCCCAGTATTCGTATAGACTCTTAAATTGTCAGGAGCGGTGCGCAATGAAACATCCCCTTAATTTATACAGTGCTCAAGCCGTAAAAGCCTTGGATGCCGCGGCGATTGAACAGCAGCAGATACGCGGTTTGACGCTGATGGAACGTGCAGCACAAGCGACTTTTCAAGCGGTGTGCAGCAATTTTCCCGTTGTAACCCAGGCACAAGCGCACTGGGTGCTGGTGTGCGGTTTGGGCAATAATGCCGGTGATGCGTATGTGATTGCACGTTTAGCGCATGTAGCGGGTTACGCGGTGAGGGTGTTGCAACTGGGCGATGTGCAAAAATTGCGTGGCGATGCGCGAGCGGCTTACCAAGCGCTTTGCGCTCTGGGCGTTACTGTACAGGCATTTTCGCCGGCGCTTTTAACCCCGGCGACAGTGATTGTGGATGGAATTTTTGGCATCGGGCTGGACCGTCTGGTCAGCGACGAGTGGGCGGCGGCGATTGAAGCTATTAACCAGCATCCAGCGCCCGTCGTGGCGGTGGACATCCCGTCCGGCTTGCACCCAGATACAGGTTGCGTGCTCGGTGTTGCCATCAAAGCCCAGTTGACGGTCAGCTTTATTGGCTTAAAGCAAGGCATGTTCACCGCTGAAGGCGTTGAATACTGTGGCAAAATTCACTTTGATGATCTGCAAGTACCAGCGCAAATTTATGCGCAAGTGCTGCCCAGCGCACGGCGTTTGGATGCGGACAACCGCTTGCGCCTACCACCGCGTCCGCGCCAAGCACACAAAGGCGATTTTGGACACCTACTCTTGATTGGCGGCGATTTGGGTATGAGCGGTGCGATTTTGTTGGCAGGACAAGCCGCCGCCCGTGCCGGCTGCGGTAAGGTCACTATCGCCACACACCCAGAACACGCCGCTTGGCTAACGCTGACGCAGCCCGAACTCATGTGTCGCGGCGTGTACACACCAGAAGACTTACAGCCCTTATTGCAACACGCCAGCGTCATTGCGATTGGACCGGGTTTGGGACAATCCGACTGGGCGTGGATGCTGTTCAACGCCGTTATTCAGCAGCACAAACCCTTGGTGCTCGATGCAGACGCGCTAAATCTGTTAGCCAAAGCCCCCATCAAACCCATGCAAGCGGTGCTGACCCCACACCCCGCCGAAGCAGCGCGTTTGCTGCAATGCCATACCGCACAAATACAAGCGGATCGCTTCGCCGCCGTGCGACAGATACAACAAAAATTCGGCGGTGTTTGCGTGCTCAAGGGCGCCGGCACCCTGATTGCCAACGCACAAGATGGCATTAGCCTATGCAGCGCAGGCAATCCTGGCATGGCAAGCGGCGGCATGGGCGATCTACTAACGGGACTCATCGGCAGTTTAGCCGCGCAAATCTCAGACCTCCACACAGCAGCACTCATGGGCGTGTGTTTGCACGCTGCCGCTGGCGATCTGGCAGCACAAGAGGGCGAACGCGGCTTATTGGCAAGCGACTTATTGCCCTGGATTCGCCATTTGCTCAATACTTAACACCAATTTGGCATTGGTATTAAAACAGCCAGGTAGCCAGGACTAAAACTGAACAGTGTGCCTGGATTTTCTGCAAAACGGTTGCTGCTGGTGCGGATCGGCTCACCAAACGCATCCTTGTTGCGATATGCTTGACGTAAGCGAATGCCGTCACTGTTGATGGTAACATCCGTGCCCGCCAAGTAATTCATCGCATCGCCAGTGCGACAGGATTGGTAACTCGGCATATCTACCCAAAATAGCCCCCTAGCTGGAGGGAAAACATCAGTGAACCTAAGCACCTGTTTCGTGCAAAGTTCTCAATTCACTTTAAATCTCAGGATTATTTCCATGTCTAACTTGACTGAACAAGACCGCATTGATTTAGCGCAATCCATCTTAACCCTGTTTGAGTTCTGGAAAATAGAGCCTGATCAGCAAGTTAATCTGCTGGGTTTACCTTCAGATACGCGCCCGCGTTGGCTCAAACGCTACCGTGAAGGCACCCCCTTTCCTGACGATCAAGAATTGCTCAAGCGCGCAGAAAATTTTCTGGAAATTGACAGCGCCTTGTTTACCACTTTTCCTCATAACCGCAGCATGGGTAAAATCTGGCTCAAAACACCCAACCGCAGGTTTGGCAACCAAACTCCGCTTGCCCTCATGTTAGCCGAAGGTTTGCTCGGTATTAACCAAGTCAAATGCCATCTGGATTGCACCCACAACTGGATTGAATTCTAACGATAATGGCTTTTTGTTTGAAAAATCTATTGTTGCCTTGCTGTTCAGATCAGCACTGGTTACAATTCCGCTTGATTTTGCATACCCTTATGAGCGCACGGATGTGGCAAGGCATAACAGAGGAGTTTATCGGATGCGAACCAGCAAAAACTTATTGATTTTCAGCTTAGGTCTTCTATCCCTAGCCTTACAGGGCTGTGCTTCTTTGCCTAATGGCAAACCCGCATCTGATGATCCGCTAGAATCCATGAACCGAGCAATTTTCAAATTTAATCAAAGTGCTGACCGCGTTGTCTTAAAACCGGTGGCGGAGGCTTACACCAGTACCCTACCAGAGCAACTGCGCATCAGCATCAGCAATTTTTTTGGCAATATCGGTGAAGTAGGCTCTGTTGCCAACGACTTACTGCAATTGAAATTTAAACAAGCAGGGCGCGACAGCGGACGCTTTTTACTTAATACCACTGTGGGCTTTTTTGGATTTTTTGATCCCGCAACAGAATATGGCATACCCCGCAATGATGAAGATTTCGGACAAACCCTGGGGTATTGGGGTGTGCCTGCGGGACCCTATTTAGTATTACCTTTGCTTGGACCCAGCAATTTACGCGATACTGCCGGTTTAGTTGCGGATGCGCAGGTTGATCCACAGCGTCAAGTGGCTGATACAAGAGCGCGCACTTGGTTGCTATATGGCGGTGGTGTTGTTAATGCCATAGATGCCCGTGCGCGGTATTTGGGCGCAGAACGCACGCTAGATTCGGCTGCAACTGACCCTTATCTGTTTCTTAAAAATGGCTATTCTCTAAGACGCAAGTCACTGATTCTTGATGGAAAAATACCAGAAGAAGGCGCAGTCAGTGATAAAGACCTGTTTGGTGATTAATACGCTATGAGCCATGCTGCTTTAGCCACTTTGGAGCAAAAGCTTGACGAGCTTATCCGCGTGTGCGAACAGCTCACAGAGGAAAATCGGCGTTTACGCGAAGAGCAGCACAGCCTTAAAGCCGAGCGCAATGCTTTGTTGGATAAAACCGCGCAAGCACGCAACCGCATTGAAGGCATGATTGAACGTCTCAAACTATTGGAGCATGAAGTATGAGCCGCAATCGCCAAGTGACTTTACACATTCTCGACAAAGACTATGTGGTTGCCTGCCCCGAAAACGAACGTGAGGATTTACTGGCGTGTGCCGATTACCTTAGCCAAAAAATGCAGGAAGTTAAAGAACGTGGCAAAGTGGTTGGTACTGAGCGCCTGTTGGTCATGACTGCGTTAAACATTATTCACGAATTGTTACATAAAAATGAAAAAAGCAGTTATAATGAAGTCACAGACGTAGAAATAGAGCGATTACAAAATAAAATCAATAAAGCGCTAGCTCAGCAGCAGTCTGTAGTTTAGTTCTTGGCGTTGCCCATACATTGGGGGCAAAAAGATGCTTGAACCTATTCTTATACGCCTGGGGACGGAGAAATTTCTTGGTGTGCATACCCGCTAGACGGGGAGTCTAATAAGAAATTCAGATGTTCCCACTTGAGCTTCCGGTTCAAGGCGAGTAGTTTCTGGTGCATGGGTGACGCCCTTTATCCTGCCGGTTTTATCTTTCTCTATGTCCCTTAGCAGTCTAGCCTTACTGCGCAAACAAATGCGCCACCAGCGCCGCGCCCTATCCACACAGCAGCAGCGCCAAGCCGCACAGCGCATGGCACAGCAACTCTTCCGACAACCTCGCTTTCGACAAGCACAACAGATTGCCTGTTACCTGGCAAATGATGGCGAAATCAATCTAAATCCGCTCATCCAACGCCTTTGGCGCCAGCATAAACAGCTTTACCTACCCGTGTTACACCCCCGCAAACGCAGCCTCTGGTTTTTGCCCTATACAGCCACTAGCCGCTTGCACAACAATCGTTTCGGCATCCCTGAACCCGCTCAGCGACATCAAGCACGTCCAGTTTGGGCGCTCGATTTAGTGTTACTTCCCCTCATTGCCTTTGATAATGCGGGTAATCGCCTGGGCATGGGCGGTGGTTTTTACGACGCTACTCTAGCCTGCCTGCGCCGCCGTCAGCGGCGTCCACAGCTAGTCGGCGTTGCTTTTGAATTTCAACACCTGGCGCAGTTACCCGTAGTCAACGCTTGGGATATTCCCCTACAAGGCGCAGTGACCGACCGCGCCTATTACCGCTTTTAAAGCGCGTCACCAAACAGCTTACGCATTTCCATCTCTGCAATCTCACCGTGTAGCACCTCTTCAGACAAGGTTTCGCCGCATCCAGGGCAAAAGTGCAATGCCTCTTGCGTGACTGGATGACGATAGCAAACCTGCTGAAGCAGCCCTGTCCAGCTATATTCCAGCAAAATTTTTTGCCCGCAGGCGGGAAACATGGTTTTCATAGCAAGTAAAGCAGTTAAGTAAATGGTTCAAATAATTGACAGCAGTTGTAAATAAAAAAAGCCGCCTTAGGCGGCTTTTTTTAAGTTTTAAGAGCGGGCTTAATGCAAACTGGCAGGACCACCAATAGTTCCCTTGCCTGAATCCTCTTGAGGTTTCTTTTGCATCAGCTCATCATCGTCATCAGAAGAATGTCCATTGCCATGATCTCGATCTTCCCAATCTGCGGGGGGGGATACAGGGCGGCGTTCCATCAGTGCATCAATCTGTTCACTATCAATGGTTTCATATTTGATTAAGGCTTCCGCCATTGAATGTAGAATATCCATATGTTCTTTTAACAGGCTTTCAGAACGTGAATAGTTGCGATCAATCACTGAGCGCACTTCTTCATCAATCACATGCGCGGTGTCATCAGACATTACTTTGTGTCTGGTAACACTGTGTCCTAAGAAAACTTCGCCTTCTTCTTCTTCGTAGCTTAAAGGACCTAAGCGTTCAGATAAGCCCCATTTAGTCACCATGTTGCGAGCAATGCTGGTGGCGCGTTCAATGTCGTTACTGGCGCCAGTGGTCACTGCTTCCACACCAAAAATCAACTCTTCAGCAATGCGTCCACCAAACAAAGAAGAAATCAAGCTTTCTAAATGTTCTTTGCTCAAACTATAGCGGTCTTCTTTCGGCAAAAACATGGTGATACCAAGCGCCCGCCCACGCGGAATAATGCTGACTTTGTACACAGGATCGTGGGCTGGCACTAAACGCCCGACGATGGCATGACCTGCTTCGTGGTAAGCGGTGAGTTTTTTCTCTTTTTCACTCATGACCATTGAACGGCGTTCTGTACCCATCATGATTTTATCTTTGGCTTTTTCAAATTCTTCCATTTCTACTAGACGCTTGTTAGCACGGGCAGCAAACAAGGCGGCTTCATTGACCAAATTGGCTAAATCTGCACCTGAGAAACCGGGAGTACCCCGCGCAATAATTTTCGGATTGACGTTATCGGAAATCGGCACTTTGCGCATATGCACTTTAAGGATTTGTTCACGACCACGAATGTCGGGCAGCGGTACAACCACCTGACGATCAAAGCGCCCTGGACGTAGCAACGCGGGGTCTAGCACGTCAGGGCGGTTGGTGGCGGCAATCACAATCACGCCTTCATTGCCTTCAAAACCGTCCATTTCTACCAGTAATTGGTTTAAGGTTTGTTCGCGTTCGTCGTGACCACCGCCTAAACCCGCGCCGCGATGCCGCCCTACGGCGTCAATTTCGTCAATGAAAATGATACAAGGCGCGTGTTTTTTGGCTTGTTCAAACATATCGCGCACACGAGAAGCACCAACACCGACGAACATTTCCACGAAATCTGAACCGGAAATGGTGAAGAAAGGTACTTTTGCTTCGCCCGCAATGGCACGCGCCAGCAGGGTTTTGCCAGTACCTGGTGAGCCAACCATCAACACGCCGCTGGGAATTTTGCCGCCAAGATTTTGAAATTTGCCCGGATCGCGTAAGAAATCTACTAATTCCGAAACCTCTTCTTTGGCTTCGTCGCAACCTGCCACGTCATTAAAGGTTACTTTGACTTGATCTTCTTCTAACATGCGGGCGCGGCTTTTACCGAAAGATAAGGCGCCACGTCCACCGCCGCCCTGCATTTGGCGCATGAAAAAAACCAGCAAGCCAAACAACAGCAGCATGGGGAACCAGGAAATAAAAATTTGCATCAAAAGCGATTGTTGCTCTGGTGCTCGTCCTTCTACCATAACATTTTTATTCAACAAATCGTTGATAATCATGGGATCACCAGGACTGTAAGTGGTAAAAACTTCGCCCGTTTTCATTTGCCCGCGAATGGTGCGCCCTTCAATCACTACTTTCTGCACTTGCCCTTGCTGCACGGCTGAATAGAACGCGGAATACTCCATTTGCTGGGTAGTCGCCGTGTTCGTACCAAAATTATTAAAGACCATCATTAGCACTAGGGCAATTACGACCCAGAGCAGGAGATTTTTGAGCATGTCATTCACTGTGTTTGCCTCATTAGGTTTGAAGATAAAATTTGTTTGGTTCAATCCATCTATATGTTTAAACCAGTAAGCTTTCCAGGGTATCGGTTTTCAAAAGAAAAATCTATGGCATTTATGGCATTAAAGCTTGGTAATGTGCGGGCGCATCTGCTGCTTTGCTGGCATTTGTTGGATTGATGGATCAGCAAAGCAGGCAAAATGTTGCACGCCAAGCGCCAATTGCCAGTGCTTTGAAAGCTGACTTTTAGCAAGATTGACGCACCTCGGTGAGTAATTGTGCGGGGATTCTAAAGGTTATTTGCTCTTGAATGCCGTCCATTTCTTGCACATCAACGTTGCCCAGTGCCCGCAATCGCTCTAACACGCCTTGCACCAGCACTTCTGGAGCGGAAGCGCCAGCAGTAACGCCAATACGCGGTTGCCCTTCTAACCAAGCGGGTTGGATGTCATTGGCATCGGCAATGAGGTAGGCAGTAATGCCTATTTGCTTGCCTAATTCGCATAAGCGATTGGAATTGGAGCTATTATGTGCGCCCACCACTAACAATAAATCTACCGAGTGGGCGAGTTCGCGCACGGCATTTTGACGATTTTGCGTTGCGTAACAAATATCTTGTAAATCAGGTCCTTGAATCTTCGGAAAGCGTTCACGCAAAGCATCAATTACAGCGCGGGTATCATCAATGCTGAGTGTGGTTTGCGTGACATAAGCCAGTTTTTCGGCATCTGCAACCTGCAATGCTTGCACTTCTGCGAGGCTACAAAGCACATGCACTGTACCTTCGATTTGCCCGCGTGTACCTTCGACTTCTGGGTGCCCGCTGTGACCGACAATAATCAAATCAAAACCTTGTTGCTGGTAGCGTTTGGCTTGGCTGTGAACTTTGGTGACCAGTGGACAGGTGGCGTCAATGGCTTGTAAATGGCGCGTGGCAGCTTGTTTAACGATGGTTTGCGCAACCCCGTGCGCACTGAAAATGCAGATCGCGCCTTCGGGCACAGCGTTAATGTCTTCCACGAAAATTGCGCCACGCTCATGTAAGCTTTCAACAACATGGCGGTTATGCACAATTTCGTGGAACACATAAACCGGCGCGCCGTGTACGGCTAAAGCGCGTTCGACAATTTCGATAGCGCGTTCGACGCCCGCGCAGAAACCGCGTGGTTGCGCCAGAGTAACTTTTAGCGTCATGCCTTTATGCTCCGTCACCCAAGCCTAAGCGTTCGCCACGATAACTGCCATCCGTTACGCGCTGACACCAGGTGTCGTTGTGCAGATACCATTCAATGGTTTTGCGCAAACCGGTTGCAAAGGTTTCCTGCGGTGTCCAGCCAAGTTCGCGCTGAATTTTACTGGCATCAATGGCATAACGCAGATCATGACCTGGACGATCCTTGACAAAGTGAATCAAACTGCGATGTGGCTTATATGTGGCGTTTGGCAATAAATCATCCAGGGTATCACACAGGGTATGCACTACATCCAGGTTGGTTTTTTCGTTGTGTCCGCCGATGTTATAAGTCTCACCCAAGCGCCCTTCGCGCAAGACCAGCCACAGCGCCCGCGCATGATCATCCACATACAGCCAATCGCGGATGTTTTGCCCATTACCATACACCGGCAAAGGCTTGCCAGCCCGCGCATTGAGAATCATCAGCGGAATGAGTTTTTCTGGAAATTGGTAAGGTCCATAATTGTTAGAGCAATTAGTGGTCACGACCGGCAAGCCATAAGTATGATGCCAAGCCCGCACTAAATGGTCAGATGCCGCCTTGCTGGCAGAATAAGGTGAATTAGGCTGATACGCAGTGGTTTCTGCAAATAAGCCGGTTTCGCCCAGGCTGCCATACACCTCGTCGGTGGACACATGATGAAAACGAAACTGCGCCTTGCGCTGTCCATCGAGTTTTTGCCAGTATTGCCGAGCACTTTCCAGTAAGCTGTAAGTGCCTATGATGTTGGTCTGCATAAATTCGGCAGGACCATCAATGGAGCGATCTACATGCGATTCCGCAGCCAGGTGCATAATAGCATCTGGTTGAAATTGCTGAAAAATCTCCGCCATCGCTGCTGCGTCTACAATGTCGGCTTGGACAAAATGATAGCCTGGATGTTGGGCAACGCTGTCAAGCGAGTCCAAATTGCCCGCATAGGTTAATTTATCAACATTGATAATCTGGGTGTCGGTGCTGTTGAGCAATAAGCGAATAACCGCTGAACCAATAAAGCCAGCGCCGCCAGTGATAATAAGTTTCAAGAAATGTTTCTCCTTTAGAGTTGTTGCCCCCAGGCTGTTGCATAAAACCTGGACATGATGTTAAAACCCCAACAGCCTATGCAACAGGTGTGCTGATGTTAAGAGCGTATGCAGGGGTTCAGCACAACGGCTTAGAACCCTCGCTTAGCCGCATAAAAAATAACTAACAGTTTGTTTTTACTTAAATTCGTCTTTATTCATCAGTGGCGTTATTATAAGCCGAATTTCAGGTTACGCACGGCACAAAGGCACACGAAGTTCCTGTCAATGGCATAATAGTGCATAACGCAATGCTCACCGTTATCAGCCAACGCGAATACCCAACAGCCGCCGGATTCAGAGGCTTGGCATAATCCGTGCTCCCAGTTTCAGGGTGTAAACTGAGACAGTTTATACTCAAACCAACCTTGCAACGGCGTTTTTTAGTCTGCAAGAATCATCTTAACCCATTGGTATTTCATGTTTTTAATCCTGTTTGCCGAGCATTGAGGGGGAGTTTGAGCCACCTTAAAGCAGTCTCTAAAAACAAGACAACCCATTTTATATCAGTCAGTTGAAAATATTTGACCGGAGTTTATGCCAAGTTTTCCGAGGCTTCATGAGTAAAAAACCGGTTTCGGCACTGATAATGGCAATTGCAGGAAGGCAATAAATTATGTTTTTGTACGAACCCCCTTGCACCTTCGGGCAGCTTTGCCTAGGCAACACAATTAACGCGGGTGACGTACCAGCAAACGGTGGAGATTGCTAATGTCCGTACAAAATCGCTTCTGGAAGCAACTCTGGCAGCAGGCAGCACGAATCTGGAATGTCCTCTATACTGCTTTGGGTTTGCAACGGCTGCATTATTTAGTGAATTTTTACTTTGTCCTCACCCTATTACTACTCCTGGCAATAGGGCTGGCGGGTATCCTGTGGTACATAGACGGGCACTATCAGCAACAGCAAACCCAACTCGCACAGCAGCAATTAGCCGCCCGTGCCGACGCGGAAATCACACGTCTGAATGCGCAAATCGAGCAAGCACAAGGTTCAGTGCGGCGTTTGCGTGGTTATGTCTCTATTTTTGAGCAAAACCAACCCGTCAGCCAAGCCGATCTCGCCCACTTAAAAGATCGCATGACGCAGGACTTGAGCCTGCACCCCCAACAATTCAGTCAATATTACGCTTTTGAAAGCCAACCCGCACAAAGCTATTTTGGCGAAGAAGCCATGTTGGGTGTGCTCTATAAAAACCTACGCCGGGTTAAAACACCTAATTACAATGATCCAGATTCCATGCGCTTTAAAACCTGGCGCGATCTGCATTACTTAAAAAATGAACGGGAAATTTGGTATCACATTAACAAAACCAACCAAGAAGTACATTTTACTCCAGTGTATTTTGATAAAAACTACACGCAAGCCGAAGTTTTCAGCATAACCCAAGGGATTTATAACAACAAACAATTCCAAGGCATAGTTGGTGTAAATATTTTAAGCGACAGCTTTTTTGCCCCCATAGAAACGCAAAAAATTGGCGAAACGGGGGGGTTCTTTTTAGTAGACTATACCGAAGGCTTACAACTGAGCCGTAACGGTTTTACCGAAGAAGAACAATACGCACAAGCCAGCCTGCTAGAACCCCATAATCGCATGAGTTACAACCTCTATCGCGGCAATAACAAACAGGTGGAACAATGGAAAAAACTCCTGGTAACAACCACAAATGGCGCGATCCTTGTCGGCGTGGATGGACAGCAATACCTGGTTTACACCCGCTTACTAGAATCCCAGCCTTGGACACTGGTGCTCTACCAAGCCTTAAATGAAGCACAAAGCTCAGAACAAAGTAGTTATATCTACTTCTGGAGTTTAACGCTGCTGTTTCTCATGCTGCTCGTTGGTTGGTTGCTGTTTTACCACTTTGCCAAACCTTTACAGCAAATATTACAGGCTTTGCACGAACTTAGCCGAAATCCAGAATTACAACTCCCTGACATTCTAGCCATTCCTGGCAATGGATCCTATGAACTACAAAAACTCAACACCCAACTGCTACAGGTACTCAATAGCCAAACGCACCAGCTTCAACGCGGCATTGCCGAAGTGCTAGAATATCAACAAAACCTCACTGAATGCGAAGAACGTGAAACCGGTTTAGCCACTTCTTTAGCCGAACAAACTCGCCGTTTGAATCATGCTGAACTGGAAAACGAAAAATTTAAAGCCTTTGTACGCAAAGCAAAAGCGCAACTACAGCAATTGAAAGTGCAAGGACAAAGATTTAAAGCACATGCACAAAAAGCTGAATTAGATGCTCAACAAGCACGCATGGAAGCTAATCATGCAGGTCAAGCCAAAGCACAATTTCTTGCCAACATGAGCCATGAATTACGCACCCCCATGAATGCCATTATCGGCTACACCGAAATTCTGCAAGAAGATGCAGAAGACTTAGGACACTTTGATTTCATCCCAGATTTACAAAAAATTCATGGTGCGAGTTATCACCTATTAGATTTAATTAACAACCTATTTGATTTATCCAGAATCGAATCAAGCCAAATGGATTTGTACTTAGAAAACTTTGACATCACACCCATGCTGCAAGATGTCGCCAATACCGTACAACCCTTGATAGAAAAACAAGACAATATTCTCAAGCTAGAATTACAAGGGGCGCTAGGGACTATGAATGCCGACATGACCAAAGTGCGGCAAAACTTGCTGAATTTATTAAGCAATGCCAGTAAGTTTTCCAAACAAAGCATCATTACCCTATTCTCCACCCGCCAACGGCGCGACGGTATAGACTGGATCATCTTCAAAGTCAGCGACGAAGGTATTGGTATCAGCCCAGAACAAATGAACAAACTCTTTCAAGCCTTCACGCGCATGGATGAATCCGCACCCTCTGGCGGCATGTTTGGTGGTAGCGGCGTTGGGTTAGCCCTAACTAAACAATTCTGCCAAATTATGGGCGGTGACATCGCAGTAGAAAGCGAATTGGGCAAAGGCAGCATCTTTACTATCACCCTGCCTGCTGATGTCTCCGCTATGATTCACGTTTAATCATCCACAGCTTTAAGCATGTAATATTCAAGCAAACCCCGCTACTGCGGGGTTTTTTTATGTTTTATCTGTTCTAACCTGCACATCTTCTTGCCAAGTTGAAAAAGCGTCCTTGAATGTATAGCATTAACAGCCTATGGAACAAATAACCCAATAAAGCGAAAACACGGCATGAATAGACTTGAGTTGATTTTGATTGATGTGGACGGCACGCTGGTGGACAGCGTGCCTGATTTGGCGTTTTGCGTAGACGAGATGCAAAAGCGTTTGGGACTCCCTGAGCGCGGAGAGGCGCAGGTGCGCCATTGGGTAGGCAATGGTGTGCCGCGTTTGGTTGAACGCGCCCTAAGCGGTGCATTAAACGGGCGCCCGGACCCCCTGCTGTATGAACAAGCCTATCCGATTTTTCTGGAGCTTTACGCAGTAAACGTCAGTCAACGCAGCTTTTTGTTTCCGGGTGTACAGGCAGGTTTAGAATGGCTAAAACAACAGGGATTTGTTTTAGGTTGTATCACCAATAAAGCAGAACAATTTACCTTACCTTTGTTAAAAGATTTGGGTATTCAAGATGAATTCGGCATCATTATTTGTGGCGATACACTACCAAAAAAGAAACCTGATCCTTTGCCTTTATTACACGCAGCACAGCATTTTAAGCTCAAACCAGAGCAGTGTTTAATGTTGGGTGATTCTATTAGCGATGTGAAAGCCGCACGCGCTGCGGGTTTTCGTATTGTCTGCGTGAGCTATGGCTATAATCATGGCGAAGATATTCGCCTGGCACAACCAGATGCGGTGATTGATTCTTTTATGGAATTACCTGCTTTGTTATAAGCACAAATCAATGCAAATGCTGGAAAAGGTAATGCGGGTTAGAAACACTGCTAGCTCAATTAAAAACAGCGCTTGAGCCACTATTTTTCTAGCCACTGACCGCTCGTATTTTGATACCACCAACCTTTTTGCGCATTGCTAATCCAGCGTTGGGCAAAGGTGCTACGGATTTGCCCAACCCATTCAGGATGCCCGTTGGCATCGGCAATGGCTTGATACAGCGCCAAACGATCACGGTTTTCAGCGTCGCTTTCTTGGGTAATTTTGTTGCGATTGCGCAAGGGCACGGCGGCAGCATTGCGCAACACAATCAGCGCATCATTGCTTAAACCCAGCGCACCATGATTATAGTAGGCTTCAAGTACGGCAAAGCGTTGTTTCATACGGGTTTTCAAGGCTTCAATCGCAGGCGTGGAAACATTGAAATCCGCCGTTGCGGCTTGGGCTGGCACAACCAGCCATTCCAGCGCATGTCCCAACCATAGCGGCGCATTGAGACGGCTTTGTGGCTGTTCTGGGTTGGCTTTAGGTTTTTCTGGGGCTTTTTCCGGCGTTTCAGTGGGCGCGGGCGTGGCGCTGTCGCGTTTGCTATCCCACACTTCTTGAATTAACCGATCCGCAGCTTTCTCGGCGGCGGCGGCAGGAAAATAGACGTTGATGGTCACGCAGGCGCTTAACAGCAGCAGACCAAACAAACCGGCAAACGGCATTTTTAACCTGAACATGAGGGAATTTTCCTTTTAGTTGAAGGTGTTAAGGGCAATTAGCAAAACCTGTGGTAAAGGTACGCGAGTAGTCATAGGCTTCGCTGCCGTCCGGCAAGCGCACCCGCGCTACTGGGGTAAAACTTTCGTAGCCCTGAGTTACGCCTTGCTTTGGGGTTAGTTGCACTGCAATCCATTCACAGCCGCCCGTGCGCACCGTGTTGCCCAAACGGTCACAGCCTTGCTGCACGATGCGTCGTGCGTATTGCTGACAGGAAGCTCCGCCCCAGTGTATTTTGCCGTTGCTCAGCAAGCGCCCGTTGCCAGAAATGCCGTCTTGGTTATTATCCATTGGCTGCTGGGTATCCTGATTCATACCTTGAATCGGCACATAATTAAAATACTGATTGGCTTTACTCATATCCAAATCAACATAACAAACATCCAAAAAAGCTTGTCCACTTTTGGGTCCCAAAGCCCAAAACAAGGTGTGCGGTGCGCAACCTTCATAATCCACTTTTTGCGGTGTACTAGAACACCCAGCAATGAATCCCACCAGCAGCAGCACAATAAATTTTTGCATGACGCTTTCCTTGCTCGCAGTTAAATGAGTTTATTCAGTAAAATCATAATCCATCGTATTAATGGGTTCTTGAATGTAATGCCCTTGTGCGAAATCCGCTTCACATTGAAACAACACAGCTAAACTATTGGCATCTTCTACCGCTTCGGCAATCGTCTGCTTTTCATAGCGATGCGCTAGTTCTACAATTTGTTTAACCGAAGTTTGATGTTCAGTGCTAGACGATAAGCCTTTAGCATAAGAAGAATCAATTTTAATGTAGTTTACTGATAGATGCTTAAGCAAAGTTTCCGAATTTAAACCAGTGCCAAAATGCTCTATCGCTGAACGACAACCAATGCGTTGTAATTGGCTTACAAAGGCTTTGGCATGTTTGATCTGGCTAATCGCAGTGGCTTCGCTGATTTCAATGGTTAGGCGATCAGCCGAGACTTGCGCGGCTTTGAGCAATTTATTGATATGTACCAATAGGGCTTCATCTTTAACGGCTTGGTCTGAGAGTTTAATAAAGAAATGCGTGTTGAATTTTTCTACTTCACGTTGTTTCAAAATCCGCACTGCTTCTTTTAACACCCATTTATCCAGGTGCATACTCAGATTGGCTTTTTCTGCGGCGGCAAACAGAGTGCCCGGGGGTACGGGTTTACCTTCAGCATCCACCATACGCAAAAAGACTTCATAAATTTCTTCTTCTTCGCCACGCAAACTTACTATCGGTTGATAAGCTAAATGGAAACGCTTTTCTTCAATTGCAGTTTCAATCATTTTAGCAACATCTTGCAAAGCGGCGTCGCCGGCGTTGTTTTTCACCATTGCTTTGTAGACTTCAATGCGGTTGCCGCCCTGTGATTGAGCGGATTTGCAAGCTGTGTGTGCATCGCCGAGCACATTTTGCGGTGTGCCTGCTGAAGCTAATACTTGTGCAATGCCGATGCTACAGGTAGCAATGACTGACTGTTCCTCTAATTCTGTTACGCAAGCTTCTACGGTTTTGCGGATTTTTTCGGCAAATTGTTGAGCTTGTGCTACATCTGTATCGTGGAGCAAGAACACGAATACATATTCGCTGAAACGCGCTAAAGTGACTTCTCCGGCTTCTTCTTTGAGTGCTTTGGCAATGTTTTTAATGATGGGATCACTGTTGCCAATGCCGACGCGTTCACGAATTTCAGTAAATCTATCCAACGCCACATAGAGCACCATGCTGCGTATGTGGGTTTCCATGGTTTTCGTCAGCGCTTTTTCGACTAATTGGATAAAGTGGGTGCGGTTGTAGAGTTCCGTCAGCTGATCCAGTTTGCCAAATTTTTCTTTGAGTTTTTTCTCTAGTTCTTTACTATCCGTTTGATCTCGAATAATGATTTGAATACATTTTTCATTCTCGTAGAGTGCTTGGCTAACTTCCATTTTTAAGCGGAATTTGCTGCGCTTGTTTTTTTGTACACGCCAGCCCATTAATTCAATATCTCGGTCTTCTTCATTTTCATCCGTCATGTATTCGCGCATGAAATCTTTGAATTTGACATGATCTTCGGGGGTGACTAAATCCATGACCGGCATACTTTCTAAGTCTTCTAGGCTTTCGTAGCCAAACATTTCTAAATAAGCCGGGTTGGCGTGAATGTGCATTCCATCATGCACATAGCTAATGGCGTCGCGCGAAGTTTCTAACAGCATTTTATTGTGCTGTTGGCTTTGCCGATACATTTGTTCTAAATGGCGTAAGTTCTGCCGGTTAGAGAGATCGTAGAGTTCTTTTTTCACCGCATGTTGCAGACAGAGGTCGTGACCGCCAGGAATGACATGGCGTGCGCCCGCATCCATGAGGTCGCCCATACACTCGGCGCTGAATTTATGACAGAGCACGATAATGGGGATGTCTTGGTTAGAGGTTTTGACCAGTTCGCAGGCTTGCCGGGCGCTAAATTCTCCAACTTCCGGCACGGTGATAATGAGGTCCCATTCCTGGGCGCTGAGGGCGTTTTGTAAATCTTCGGCGTCTTCCACATGCTTGGGGCGAATGGGATAACGGGCTTTGCGCAAACTGTTCAGGATCACTTCAGCATCATTAGCGGATTCTTCAATCACTATGAGCCGAATAATATTGTCCTGTATCACGGAGTTCTCCTTGGCGTAAAAAGTTTGGGAGGGGAATTGCGACAGTATATCGGGTTTTCAATAAAAGATTTGAGCAAAAAGTACGCGAGAACAGTGGCTCTGCTGGGTTTGCTAAAAACTTCAAACGCGCACTCTACCTCACTATTTTGTTTTAAGTGAGCCAGGGATTTGCGGGATCGCGCTTTAAGTGTTTGGCAGCCAGCAAAAAACACGCATCCGTGCTCAGCGCTTTACTGATGCTATGAGCAAAAGTCTGTATCTCTCCCCAACTGAAATACATATCGCCTTGCTGGTGGACGTGCAATATCTGTTCTTCTAGCAAGAACTGCCAGCGTTTGCGCTGATCGTAAAGCGGATAAGCATGGCAATTGGCGTCCATGTTGCGCACATAGGCGGTGTAATTCACTGATTGCCAATGGGTTTCATCAAGGTACAGAATCCCGCTGACTTGGCGCAAATGGCGGTAATTCACCTGATGGCGCAGTTCTATGGCATGTATTGGCGTTGCCCAAAAACCAGGCATATCAATGTTGAGAATAATGGCATTCTGCTGATACAGGTGCTCAAATAACCCCCCAGGCGCAAAGGTGGCGCTGTAATCCAGCGCAAGTTGCGGCACATAGTCATTGAGGTCAAGCAGGCTGTACATGGGATCAGGAGAACGCCAACAGGGAATATGCTGGCGGATTTCTTCAGAAAAGCGTCCGGTTTCGGACAAGGAAAAACGGCGGTGAAATAAGCGCGAGCGCAAAAAACCATAGATGGTATAGGCAGGTACGAGCAGACTCAGCGGACGATAAGCTTGTAGCCCAGCCACCAACGTCTGGGTGAGTGCACCATAAGACAAGCCGGTGTACGCTTGTAAACCTTTAATGCGTGCATGAATAAGGATAATGCGCCCAGAGGGTAATGCTAACGAATCTAGCAATGCCCTTAATCCGTGAGTGGAAGGAATCATTTACTAGGTGGTGCGGGAGGTGGCGGATAGATTTCTTGGTAAATGATGTCTGCTGCGCCCAAAATTTCGATAGGCGGGTCGTAATCAATTGCTTTAGCGGTCGCTAGATTGATAGCAATTGTCGGCGGACTTTCAAATAATTGCGGCAACTCGCGGGGTTTTGCGCCATTAAAAATTTTAGCCATAGTAGTGGCATAAAACACCCCCAATGGACGGTAGCTAGACAACGCCATGCTCAACAATACGCCTTCTTTGACTTCATCAGCGCCCGTTTGGGAAAAAGTCGGGATGTGTTTTTCAAATAGGGGTTCTAAACAAATTGGCAAGTTTTGCAGAGTAATGATGGGATGGCGTGCAATGTACAGCGCATCTACTTTCTTAGATAAATACTTGAAACAACGAATGAGATTTTTCTCTGCTTGTGCCTTATCAATATTTATATTTTTAGCATAGCAAGGCACTATTTCAAAATCTTCGTGCTGGGCAACGCGCTCAACGCTCTCTATCGCACCAAAATTGCGCCCATCTGGGGTGTTTTCGTAAATCAAGCCAAGGCGCTGAAAGCCAATGATTTGCTTGAATAAAAAAACTTGATTTTCATGACGTTTAGGATCAATTTTGGCGTGAATGTGGTCATAACCCGAATCTTCCACGCTTTTGATGATATTTGCCGCCAGCGCATCAGTGGTCGAACCTATAATGGAAGGCACTGAATGTTCATTGTTAGCAATGCTTTGTCCCGCCCAAGTGCCCATCACCAGCATTAAATCAATATCGCCTACTTTGTTAAGACGCTCTAAAAGCTGCTGACGCACTTCTGGTTGTTGGCTAATATCTTCTGGGCTATAAAAAGCATCAGCAACAAATTCAATATACTGGCTAGAAAGATTTTCTCCTAACCAATCCCACACCGGACGCGCCGCTTTAGGGTCTTCTGGGGTTGGAATAATAGCGGTTTCTATCCAACCTAATTCCATTAAACCCTGCACAATAGCAATCAGACTTTTTTGATAAGAATCATAATCATTGCCTTGAAAATAACCAATGCGCCACTTTTTATCCTGTTTGGTCACGGGAGTAGTGAGAAACTCTTTTCGCTCTTCACCCACCTCTTCTTTTTGGAGTTCTTGCTCTTGAGCCAGTTCTTCTGCATTCACCGGGGGTTCTGGGGGCGGTGGCGGTGGCGGTGGCGGCAGGGGCACAACAGGGGCGGGTTGTGGCGCAGGCATGTCGTTTTTAGGCAGGGGCGAGGGACTGCTGGCACCAAGACGTAGAGACTTTTCCAGCGTTTTAAGTTTTTTTGGCTTTTTTGGGGCACTCTCAACAGCGGCTGTCTGCCCACGCTGAGCATCAGTGCCAACGGCTTTTTCTGTGGCAGACGGTGGCTGGTTAGCAGCCGTTGCCGTTAGGGATAATACGGCAAATAAAATAAGGTAAAAACCCCTAAACCTTTGTATAAACATATAAAATTCCTTTGGCATTGCCACACTATCAGGGAACGGAAAAGCGCTTTTATAAAAGTGCATACACCTTGAAAAAAGGCTTGCGAGTATACCAATTAGTGCGTTTTCATGTCGGTTCTAAAAACGCGTCTAAGGCATAGACAGAAGTGATCCAACTGACGCAAAATAACCCGTGTTTTAACCTATTTTGCCAGGGAGAACATCATGATAACGCACGACATTCAAGTAGATAACTGTCTGGAAACCCTCTGTGCCCAAGGCTGCCGCCAAGTCTACATACTCATCACGCTGTTAGAAAGCGGCAAACCCTTACCTCAATGCCGCTTAAACCCCGCACAATACGGGGTATTGTTAGAAGAACTCAAGGGCATTATGGCGGTTTACCAAGAAACTGGAAGCTGTTCTTTATAAAGCATTTAAGCTTTTAGTGGTTCATTGTTGAACTGCTTCGCACCCGCTGACGCAGCGTTGCTCGTAACGAATATGCCCGCCACAAAGTTGAAAACAGCGTTCAAAATCCGTGTCGCAACCGCAGTCTTCTCGACAATGTGCAGTGCTGACATAACTGTGACTTCTGGGTTCATCTGCATCCCCGCACACGCTCTCGCCTTTTACCTGGGCTTTTAATTTGCTTAAACAATGCTCGCGTTTATCTAACCAATCTTCTTTAGCGTTTAAGTAATCCCGCTTGCCTTGAAACTCGGCTTCTTGCACACAGCCGTCGTAGTTGATTTGACAGTCACTTTGGCAGTTTGCGCGTTGTTGGTCGCATTGGAAAACGCAGTTTTTACCCTGTTTGCCTGCTGGCGGGTCGTAAAAAGTAAAGGTGCGGTACATAGGACCGCAGCCCGTTAAATGAAACATCACAGCTAAAAATAACAGAGCGCGGCAAGGGATCATGGTAGCTCTTCAACAATTCTAAACGGGGAAGTGGTTAATGGGTAATTTCAGTCGGTTTTTTACGCGCTTGATTCTGCATTTCTTCTAGGGCTTCAACTAATTCACTCATAACTGAGTTTAAGGCTTTAACAGATTGATTTAAGCTGTCATCTAAACGCTGGGTAAAGCTTTCAACTTGATGACGATAATGGTCTAAACCACTAGAAAGTTCTTTGAATACTTGCCCTAAATCCTGGTCTACATGTTCAAAACGCTGTTGATAGTTGTTCCACACTTGCTGTACCTGTTGCTCAGTCTGGCGCAGATTTTGTGCCGCTTCGCGTTGGCTTTGTGTCAAGGCATTGCCCACATGTTGTAAGCTCTGCATGAGTTTTTGCAGTTGTTCTAGGCTCTGTGCAAAGCGGGTGGCGGTTTCCGCTAAAGGTGCGGCAGAAGCCTGAAGATTTTGCGAAGTTTGGTGCAATTGCTCACTGGTTTGCGCCAATCGCTGCAAAACATTGTCGCCAAGCTGGGCAAAACCGCCCTGCACCTGGTTGAGTGTGCTGGCAGCTTGTTGCATTTGCGTGCCCACGCCCGCGCCAGTTTGTTCAAAACCTTGCTTAAATTCGTTTAAAGCAAACACCAGATGCCGCAAGGTATCTGCCAATTGCTTGAGTTCGCTGCCCGCTGCGCCCTGTACTTGTTGGCTAAAGCGTTCTAGCAATTCGGTGAGCGCGTCTTGATTGAGACGACTGATTTTGTCACCTAAACCTTCAATTGCGTGTGCCAGTGGTTGCACTGCTTGTTGCAAATGCACTCCGACGGTTTCTCCTAATGCTTGTCCAAGTTGTTGATGAAATTGACTTAATTGCTGTGTTTGCCGTTCTGCTTCCTGGAGTTGCAAGGCTTCTAATTGGGCGCTGGTGCGCAACAACATGCAGCGTTCCATGTGTTGTGTAAGTTTATCTAGATGTTTATGCAGACGATGCAAAGCGGCTTTTTCCGCCCAGGAAAATAGGATTGAAGCTAAGAGTCCGGCAATGGAAGTGACAAATTTGAAAGTTGCCGCGTGCAGCAAATCGCGTAAAGATTGCTGCGCCTGGCTAATGTCGGCAGCGGAGACACCCTGGCTGGCAAACCAGAGTGCTGCGACTAAGCCTAAAAAAGTAAACCAGATACCGACGCCAACCAGCATATTTGGCACTGCTTGGTAAAGCCGCAGGTTGATGTGCGGTGCAATCAGGGCGTTTTGGTTAAAATACTGGTCGGGGCGTTGCGTGTAGTACACTGGCATTCCGGTCTGGCGCGGCGGCAACAGGGTTTGACGGAAACTTTGCCAATGCTGGGTCAGCAAAACCTGCTTTTGCAATTGAGCGTCAATCTCGGCATAGTTCTGCGCAAAACTGTGCGGCGTATGCGCGGCAAAGAGTGCTGCAATGCTTTGTAATTGGCGCGTGAGGCGAGCCAGCGCAACGGCAAAACCCAACCACAGCAGCATCGCCACTAATACAATGGCAATGGCAATAAGCCAGGGAATCTGCGGTTGATTAATAAAATCTAAGAGAGCATCCATGCTGGAAAACCTTGAACAATACCGGATTGGTGAAAGCGACGCACTGTTAGTTTGTCAGGGAGCGCAGGAGAGTCAAGCAGCAGCAAGCGCCCTATTGCGTCAATGCGAACGTCAGGTGCTTATTCTAACCCATGATTTTGAACCAGGCATTTATGATAACCAGGAATGCTTAGAAGCGTTAGAAGATTTAGTGCTACAAGGACGCCAACATGTGCAAGTACGCTTTCTCATTCAACAACCTGCCTTAGTAGCACAACGCGGACATGCGTTACTGCGCTTAGG
Source organism: Thiomargarita sp. (assembly GCA_020720115.1). Taxonomy (GTDB): domain Bacteria; phylum Pseudomonadota; class Gammaproteobacteria; order Beggiatoales; family Beggiatoaceae; genus BB31. The sequence goes on from DYPD01000032.1 coordinate 34,180, forward strand.
GCGGCGCATGAGCAGCTACATTCAAATGCGCTGTCCCGCCGAACAATTTCGCAGCTTGCCGCACAGTTTTTTACTGGTAGACGGCGTTGCACTGCTGCACCGCCCCTATCAAGACAGCTTCAAACTGCGGGCAAATTTTAAAGACCCAGAAGCAGTGCGGGAACTCACCCTAGAATTTGAAATGCTCTGGCATGAAGCACAAGAAGACCCGTATCTGCGTACCCTGGTTTTATGAGCGAAGTGCCAGAGCCGTCCGCGCTAATAATGCATCCAATTGATTAGCAAAGGCTTTGCGATCACATTGACTCAAAGCGGGCGGACCGCCGGTATGCACGCCACTGCTGCGCAAGGTATCCATAAAATCGCGTAGCATCAGGCGTTCGCGGATAGTTTCAGTCGAAAACAACTCACCACGCGGCGTCAGTGCATAACCACCTTTATCTAACACCTCGGCTGCCAACGGAATATCGCTGGTAATGACTAAATCCTTAGCATTTAAGCGTTTAACTATTTCATTGTCCGCCACATCAAAGCCCGCTGCCACCCGCAACGACTTAATATAAGGCGAAGGCGGCACGCTCATCACGCGATTTGCCACCAAGATGACAGGCACTTTCACTCGCTCTGCTGCACGAAACAAAATCTCTTTAATTACCACCGGACAAGCATCCGCATCTACCCAGATTCTCAATTTAACGCCCTCTACTATTATTAGACTTGTCCTATTGTAATTTTCAACTAAAACAGTATAGTCTGATTACTGGATTTTTATACTAAAAATATATCAAATCATATACTTAGGACTTTCGCTGTCAACTTCCTAACCTATTGATGTACAAAAGAGGGTAGTGGTGCAATAAGAATGTTTTTGTCACGATAGAACGCGGCTTCCAAGCATAAATATCATCCTGTATGCACCACTACCCAAAAGAGTATGTTTTTGCGCTGCACAATAGTGTTTCTTTGTAAATCAATAAGTTAAATTCTAGACTGCGAAAGTCCTAATACTTAATATCTATGAAAACATAATTATTGAGTAATCCTACTATAAAAACATCTGTAATTCATAAAATCCCAAAATGAGGCTTTAAGATATGAGTAAACATATCAATCGCCTAACAACTATAGTCCCGATAAATGATAACCAGACCTAGCTTAAATTCTAGGTGTCAGCATATCGTAAAAATATCCGATGACATGTCCGTATAACATTTACGGGGACGATAACAACACCTGACCCAGATACATCTGGGCATTTCAATTTATCTGCACAGCATACGCAAAAAGGTACATCAAAATGTTGAGTTTAACCAGATTATACCTCTACATACTATTTGCTCTGTTTTTTGCCCCGTCATAGTTGAGCGCCCAAACCAGCGAGTCACAGGCGGTTGTATTTGTTTTAGATAGATCAGGTTCTACATTGCAGAGTGACCCAAACGGGCTACAGGGGGTTGCGGCTAGTCTGATGCTGGACGCATTAGAATTAGTCGCAACGGATTTGGAGGTAGGACTGATTTACTTTGAAACCGGAGTGTCCACTGAAAATGGTGGCACTTTGATGAGTAAAGAAGCAGCACGGGAAAAATTGAAAAAACTGCCACCTGCCAACGGTCTCACAAATATGGAACCCGCCCTAGAGCAAGCACTGACACTTGTCAGTCAAGCGCAATCCGTGCAGAAAAAGATTGTGTTGATTACTGGCGGTATCCCACAAACTCAACAAAATCGGGCTGATAGCCAACAAATCACCTCAATTCCTCAAGGATTTACTCAGAAAGCTAAGGCAGCCGGCATTAAGGTGTTTGTGCTCGGGTTTTCAGGCAACACCGATGAGGCTTTTTTAAGGCAGGTGGCGACCGAAGAAAAATATGCGCTTACTGCTGCCAATACCATGGAATTGCTGAAAAGTGCAAAGAAATTATTTTTTAACTCGGATAATTTGATTGAAATTAAATCGGCGGAAATCCTGTCAAATCAGGATACGTTTGAATTTGAAATGCCAGACGGCCTAGATCGGGCAAGGGTTACAGTTTTATTTGAGAACCAGCAGCGCTATGTAGACGGCGATATTGAAGTTAGTATCCAAAGGCAAAATGCTACGGATTGCGAATTTTATAGTCGGATTACTGAATCTTTAAAATAAAAGACATATAAAATCATATGCTTAATAATTATAAAAATATAATTATTGAGTAATCCTGCTATACTATGGGGATAACAAAGACCCAAACTTTGCCGGAAATCCGATTGTCGGTTGCAGCAGTTTTATTGAGTCACCGAGCAAAGGCGCTTACAACATAAAAATCACGGTAAATAACACTGGACCCGAACATGGGGGAGCAATTGTATTTATTGAAGGCCGTTCTAACTTAAAAACAAAAATAGAGTTTCTTCCAGCCAAAAAAGATTTTTATGAGTTTGAAGAAGAGGTAACTATACAAGCAACGGTACATGACCCCGCGAATAAATCTATACCGGCAAGGTTCAGCGGTAAAATAATTGCAACTGACGGATCATCCGCTACAGTTTCTTTTGGCGCTGACGGTAAAGGCTCTTTTAAACCACTAGCAATAGCTGGTAAGCAAAAAATTGAAATAAACGCGAACGTAGATACACTTCCATTCTTACCATCGTTACAGATTGAGGATATTTATCAAGTGCAGCCAGCGGTACCGTGCGAACTAAAGCTAGGAAAAAATTCACAAGCACTAAAATTTACCCTTTCACCGGAATCATCTGATGCTAAAAAGGAAAATACCTTTAAGCTGTTGTTGACAGCACAAGATACAGGCGAACCTTGCAAAAAAACTCAGGGGAACTATGGGTAGACTGGAATAAATCTCCGACTTATAGTAGGATTACTCAATAATTATATTTTTATAATTATTAAGCATATGATTT
>DYPD01000157.1 GCA_020720115.1 Thiomargarita sp.
TCAGTGAAGTATTTAAAATAAACATAACAAATTTATAGGAATTTCACTATACATTACAACGTGTCCCGAATATCCGCCCAATCATCAAAATCGCTGTCCTTACTTGTCATCTGCTTGGCGCGTATGGCGTGAATACGGGAAATTTCATCTGCGGTTAAAGTATCTTCTTCATCTTCGATAATTCTGCACTGTTCTTCGGACAGCAAACGCAAGAACTGGATAATCTGAGGATATGCTTGCTCATTAATTTCTAGGGTGAGGGTTTTCATTGTGTTCTCCAGGTAGTGGTGCAGTAAGAATGTTTTTGTCACGATAGAACGCGGCTTCCAAGCATAAATATCATCCTGTATGCACCACTACCCAAAAGTTAATCTACCCTGAAACGGGATTTGCAATCCCGGCGGGAAGTTTTTGTTATGGAATGTGAGCAAATACGGCAAAAAGCATCTAAAAATCTGGCTGTTCGCTATTAGCCTTTCACGCAAACGATTTGCTTGAGTGTGTGAACCACTTCAACCAGGTCGCTTTGGTTTGCCATGACCACATCTATGTCTTTGTAAGCACCAGGGATTTCATCCAGTACGCCATTGTCTTTGCGGCATTCAACACCTTGGGTTTGGGCTTCCAAATCGCGGTAGCTAAAGCGCCGTTTGGCTTCGCTGCGGCTCATGCGCCGTCCGGCGCCGTGTGAACAGGAGCAGAAGGAATCTGGGTTGCCTAAGCCGCGCACTATGTAGGATTTTGCGCCCATACTGCCGGGGATGATGCCAAGTTCGCCGGCTTGGGCGCTGATTGCGCCTTTGCGCGTGAGGTAGACATTGGCGCCGAAGTGGGTTTCTTTAGCAACGTAGTTGTGGTGGCAGTTGATCGCTTCTTTGGTGATTTCAAAATGCGGCAATTGCTTGTGCAGGGCGTCGAGCAATAAGCGCATCATTTCACGACGATTTTCCATCGCGTAATCCTGCGCCCAATGCACTGCTTCAACGTAATCATCAAAGTGTTGCGCTCCTTCTTGTAAATAGGCTAGGTCGCGGTGTGGCAAATGAATCTCGTGGCGTTCCATGTCTTTTTTGGCTAATTCAATGAAATAACGACCAATTACATTACCAATCCCGCGACTGCCTGAATGTAGCATCAACCACACCTCTTGATGTTCATCTAAACAGACTTCAATGAAATGATTGCCGCCGCCCAAGCTACCTAATTGACAAGACCATGTTTCGTGCGGACGTTTCATCATTTTGGCAATGGCAGGATGTTTGCCGATGATTTGATCAATGCCGCGATCCAATACAGTGAGCGTAGATTTTTTCGCGCTGGGTTTTTTGTGCGCATCAAAACCAACCGGAATGGCGGCTTCTATCGCCGAACGCACGGCTTTCATGGAATCAGGTAAGTCGTTGGCAGTCAGCGACAGGCGCACGGCATTCATGCCGCAACCGATGTCTACGCCCACCGCCGCTGGAATAATCGCGCCTTTGGTGGGAATCACCGAGCCGACAGTTGCGCCTATGCCCGTATGAACATCAGGCATTGCCGCAACATGATGATGAACAAACGGCAATTGGGCGATGTTTTGTAATTGCTGGAGGGCGCTACCCTCGACTTCGTCGGTGTAAATGTGTACCGGTACAGCCCCTTTATTCAGGGTTAATTTAATCGGCATGAGGATTTTCTCCTTTAATGTCCTAAAAAGTTTGCATAAAGTGCAAGCTTGGCAAAATGCACTACTGTTAGGCGCTAAGCAAGTGTAATCGGATAAATATTGGCATTAAGCTTGATATAAAAGATCATTAACCAGGCAACTGCGATACAGTATGCCGTTTCTTTTAGACAACCCGCTTCTAACTATAAGAATCCTATGAGCACTTTTGCACAACTTCTTGTTCAATATATGGATCGGCAGGGCATGAGTAATAGCGAACTGGCGCGGCGCGTCGGTTTTCATCGCCATACGCTGATCCGCTGGCGGCGTGGCGAAATTGTACGCCCCGACTGCGACAAAATCCGCGCCTGTCTGCCTCATTTACAGTTAGGTGCTGAGGAAGCCAATGCTTTATTAATGGCCGCCGGCTGCGCATATCGGCAGCGCCTTGAAACCAGCTTATCTAACGCTGACGGCAGCGAGGTGCCAGACGAGGCTTTAAGCCCCTTTGTGGTGGGACCGCCGATTACTGATCCGCGCCAGTTTTGCGGACGCGAAGCCGCTTTACAAAGGATTTTTAAGCTCTGGCGGCGTTTTCCGCTGCAAAATATCGCAGTCACAGGCACACGGCGTAGCGGCAAAAGCTCGCTGCTGCATTACCTGAAAAACACAGTGCGCCTTCAGGTGTCACCGCATCATCAAGTAGTGCTGGTGGATTTCAAAGAAGCCCGGATGCGCCAGCAAAACAGCCTGCTGCTGCACTTAATGGAAGCCTTGAGTTTGCCGCGCATCAGCGAGTGCAGCCTGGTCGTGTTTGAAGAACTTATCAGTCATCACGGCTTACAAAAACCCACGCTCATTTTGATGGATGATATTGAATATGGGCTAGATTCGCCGGATTTAGACCAAGAATTTTGGTGGGGATTGCGCTCGATTCAGCATAATTATGCCCAAGGCAAACTGGGTTTTTTGCTCACTTCGCGCCAGTCTCCGGCTAAATTAGCCCTAGAAAAAGGCAAACCTTCGCCATTTTTTAACGTGTTTGGCTATCAAGTAGTGCTGGAAAAATTCACTGAAGAGGAAGCCCTCAGCCTGATTAAACGCTCGCCCATTCCTTTCGCACCAGCAGATGTGGCTTGGATTTTACACCACAGCAACGGCGAACCGGCAATCCTCCAACACCTGTGTGAAATGCGTATGCAAACGCTGGAAGAAGGCGCAGACAGCGATGATGTCAGTTGGTACGAACGCGCCGAAGAACTGCTGGCAACGCTTTAATTGAGCGCGTAATTTATTGATTTTACCTTGTTTAAACTCAAAAAATGTAGTTTTTACAAGTGCAAAACCTGAAAACGAGAAAAAATCTACTGGATAATCTGGCTAAAACGCGGTATTGATTGAGCGATAAAATCTTAACCCGCGTAAGCTTTCAATATTTGCCTTGAAAGCTTGCGCGGGTTTCTTTAATTAAATCTACTCAATACAAGATTTCTCGTATGAATAACCTGGATATTTTACGCGCCTTTGCGGTGCTTGCTGTTTACTTGTTCCACCTCAACAATCTCCATCAAATGGATATTCCTTTCTTTGGCACGCATGGCGGTTGGTTCGGTGTGCAGTTGTTCTTTCTTTTAAGCGGCTATTTAATCATTCAAAGTGCGGAAAAATATTCCTTAAAAACCTATCTTATTCATCGCGTCTTGCGCATTTACCCGGCTTACTTAGTTGCCTTTCTCGGCGTGGGCTGGTTGATTGGCGGTTTTTCGTTGGAAAGAATCACTCAACAAACGGGCGATTTTTTCTTAAATATCTTTATGTTGCAGCATTTTTCTGAGCAGGCATTACATGCTTTTGACAGCCTGCATGTCACCTGGACCCTGACCATTGAAGTGCTTTGGTATTTGCTGGCGCCCTTCATGGTGCTCTTGCTACGGCGTGCGCCCAATACGGTGTTGCTTGCCAGCTTTGCTTTATCCACAACTTGGGTTTATCTGGCGAGTCATATGCAGTTGGATGCCTTATATACTTTGCCGCCCGAACCCAGCACTCATGCCGCACGTTGGCTATTGATAACCAACGCTTTTCCAGCGCAGTTGTGTTTTTTTGTGCTGGGGGCTTATGTTTATTACCAACGGGAATGGTTGCTTAAGCTCAATACTCTGATGCTGACCAGCGTGCTGGTTATTTTGCTGGTGACTTGGCCCCTGCTGCTGCATAAAATGACTAACCCGGGTTTTTTGTCTGGTGTTGCTCTTGCTGCTTTGCTAGTTATCGCTTTACAAACAGCAACTTGGCACTGTCGTATGCTGAAATGGATCGCTGATATTTCCTATTCTCTGTATTTGCTGCATGTGCCGGTGTTGCTGGTGACATACAATAGCTGGGGCTGGCGCGGTCTTAGCGGTGCGCTGGGAGCATTTGCTCTGGTTGTTCTGGTTGCCAGCCTCAGTTATCTTTTCATTGAAAAACCTGCGATGCGCTGGGCGCGGCGTTTTTCCTGAAGGCATTCAAAGTCTAAACGAACACGGGATAATTAAGATGAACAGCCATTCTTTGCTGCTAATTATGTTGAAATGGACGCTGTTAGTGGGGTTAAACGCCATTTTCAGCTTGGCGATGGCTTGGCAAGGTAGCAACCACCTCGGTTTAGCGGCGGGCATTGCCACCTGGATTGCGCTCTATACTGCCTTGGAATGGTACAGCTATGAGAAAAACTGGCGGCGGTTACGCTTCAGTTTATGGATTGCTGCCCTATTGAAGGCGCTCATGCAGTTTTATCCCGTAGTTGAACTCTATAGCGGCATAATTGCCGTGAGCCTGTGTGAGCATCTATTTGGAAATCAATCTGTTGGATATTTTTACGGTAGCTACTTTACCACTGTAGTAGATGGCTTGCTGCTGTCGCTGGTCATGAGCCTGTGGGTAGGCATCAGCTTTGCGCTGTTGCGCCTACTTAGCCGCCACCGCCCAGCGAGTGAGCAAATATGAGCACCTGGGAAAGCGCACTGCGCCAACTGTGCCAAGCTCAGCCAGAAAAGCTCGCCGCTTGGCTTCAAGATGACCAACGTAAGCTATGGATAAGTATAGGATTTCTGTGTATCGGCGGGGCGCTATATGGAGGGGCATTGGGGCTGTGGCGAGCGCCCTTGCAAGGGCTGTATGTAGCCATAAAGTTTCCGCTGCTGCTGGCGCTAACCGCTTTAGGCAATGCTTTAATCAATGGCATGTTGGCACAACTGCTGGGAGCGCCCATTAGTTTTCGTCAAAGCCTGCTGGCAGTGCTCATGAGTTTTGCGTTACTGGCAGTGATTCTCGCCGCGTTTGCGCCCCTGTGCGGGTTCTTGTTGTACAACTTGCCGCCGCTGGGCAGTACGCAGCAAGCCTTTGGTTATAGTCTCTATTTACTCACTAACACCCTGCTGATCGCTTTTGCGGGTATTACCGCTAATCTCTATTTGTATCGTTTACTTAAGCACTTATGTCAATCGGTTAAGCAAGCGCGACAGATTTTATTGACCTGGCTAGGCGTCAACCTATTTCTCGGTGCGCAGTTATCCTGGAATTTGCGCCCTTTTTTCGGCTCTCCTGAACTACCTGTGCATTTTCTGCGTGACAACCCCTTCGCTGGCAGTTTCTTTGAAGCCCTATTTAATGTGGTCTGGTATTCCTTAGTTTAGCGGCGAGATATTCATGCCAAAATTTGACTTAAGCGCCTCACGCCGAGCTGCTGCGAACTCAGCGTGAGATTTATTCCCAGAAAGCGCCTTAGAGAATGTACTGGCTTAAGTCTTCATTTTGTACCAGATCACGCAAATGCGTTTCTACATAAGCGGCATCAATGGCAATGCTGTCGCCATTGCGATCTGCGGCTTCAAAAGAAATATCTTCTAATAAAGATTCCAATACGGTGTGCAAACGCCGCGCACCTATGTTTTCTGTGCGTTCATTGACTTGCCAAGCCATTTCTGCAATTTTTTGAATGGCGGAAGCGTCAAATTGTAAAGTGACGCCCTCAGTTGCCATCAAAGCGGCATATTGTTCAGTTAATGAAGCACTGGGTTCAGTTAAGATGCGCACAAAATCTTCTGTGGTTAAAGGATTGAGTTCTACGCGAATCGGTAAACGTCCTTGTAATTCTGGAATCAAATCGGAAGGCTTTGAATAATGAAAAGCCCCCGAAGCAATGAATAAAATATGGTCGGTTTTGACTGTGCCATATTTAGTGCTGACTGTTGAGCCTTCAACTAAAGGCAGCAGATCGCGTTGTACGCCTTCACGGGAAACATCCGCACCGCTCATTTCAGAACGCTTAGCAATTTTGTCTATTTCATCTAAAAAGACGATGCCATGTTGTTCAACGCGCTCTACGGCATTGGCTTTTAAGTCGTCCTCATTAATCATCTCGGAAGCTTCTTCTTCGCTGATGAGTTTCATGGCTTCTTTGACTTTTAATTTGCGCGTGCGCGTGCGGTTGTTGCTGATGTTTTGAAAGAGACTTTGCAATTGATTGGTCATTTCTTCCATGCCGGGCGGTGCCATGATTTCTACGCCAATGCGGGCTTCGCTGACTTCAATTTCAACGTCTTTGTCATCTAATTTGCCTTCGCGCAGCATTTTGCGGAATTTCTGCCGTGTGCTGTTATCCTGATTTTCTTCTTCATCCGCACCGCGTGCTGCGGGCAGTAGCGCATCTAAGACGCGATCTTCAGCTAAATCCAGTGCCTTGTTTTGCACTTGCTGCATGGCTTCTTCGCGCAACATTTTCACTGCCATGTCCATCAGGTCGCGGATAATGGATTCTACGTCACGTCCTACATAACCAACTTCAGTGAATTTGGTGGCTTCGATTTTGATGAAAGGGGCTTTTGCCAGTCGCGCTAGGCGGCGGGCGATTTCGGTTTTGCCCACGCCTGTCGGTCCGATCATGAGGATGTTTTTCGGGGTGATTTCGTTGCGCAGTTCGGGTTCGACTTGCATACGCCGCCAGCGGTTGCGTAGGGCAATGGCGACGGCGCGTTTGGCTTCGCTTTGTCCAACGATGTATTTATCTAGTTCGCTGACGATTTCTTTAGGGGTCATTTCGCTCATAGGGGTAGTTAAACCGTACTTTCCAGCACTTCAATAGTGAAGTTATGGTTGGTGTAAATGCAGATGTCTGCGGTGATGCTTAACGCACGCTCGACGATTTCGCGGGCATTCAAGTCAGTATTGTCCAGCAGCGCACGCCCAGCCGCTTGTGCGTAAGCGCCGCCAGAGCCGATAGCCATGAGGTTGTCTTCCGGCTCAATGACGTCGCCCGTGCCGGAAATCATCAGTGAGCAGCCTTTGTCGGCGACCAGCAACAGGGCTTCTAGGCGGCGCAACATGCGATCTGTGCGCCAATCTTTGGCTAATTCGACCGCGGAACGGGTCAGATGCCCTTGGTGTTTTTCCAGTTTGCCTTCAAAACGCTCAAATAGGGTGAAGGCGTCGGCGGTGGCGCCAGCAAAGCCGGCGATGATTTGGTTGTGATACAGACGGCGCACCTTGCGCACATTGTTTTTCATCACTGTGTTACCCATTGTCGCTTGCCCGTCGCCGCCAATGACGACCTCGTTGCCGCGCCGCACGGATAAAATGGTGGTGCCGTGAATGATTTCCACGATTCAGTTACTCCTCAGTTTTTGACTACAATTTTCCACTACAAAACGGGTTTTTATTTTGGTGAATTTGCCTATATCAAGTAGATAAGGCGTAAAAATCCAATAATATCAGAATTTAACCGCGTTCAACTGAAAGACGCAAGGGGCTGCGATTATACCCTTGGCGGGTCTAAAACTGCATTTTTCATCCGGCAAAATGCGCAGGTCACGCAATTGTTA
>DYPD01000158.1 GCA_020720115.1 Thiomargarita sp.
AACGTCTTGGGTTCATGTGAACAGTATAAATCTTTTAGCAACTGCGTAACTCCTACACCATTATAATTTAAATATTGCTCCAAAACTGGCTGGGTTAGGTTGAGTTGTAGACATGTTCATTCTTATAAAACCACTACCCTTTTAAGTTCCTTAGGAAAGCAAAGCGGTGTCCTGAGCTTGCCGAAGGGTTGAAACTAAAAAATCAACGGGTTACAAAAACTATGACAATAAAATGGTTTTCGTGTTTTGTATATTAATCAATATATTGTAATTCATATAGCCTCTTAAGCTTCAGGATGTGGTGTTTTCTAGTGTGGCAAGCAATTTTTTGCCTAATAATGCGCGTTATGATTATTTTTTTGATCGTTCGCCCTTTAGTAATGGGGGTAAGTTGACGGTGTGCGTGAATGTGCCGCAGGTTTTGACCTTGCCAACGGGTCAGCAAATCTTGACTCCGCCGACTAAGTTTTTGGTGACGATGAAGCAGTTGGCTGTTTCTCCTGATGTTTTCCATATTGCGGATGCGGTGAAGGCGCAAGGAACGGGTGGCGGGACTGGTGGTAGAACGGGGCTTGATTGCGGTGATTTGGCTACGAAGGATGCGGTGCAGGCGCAGCTTTTGGAGATGTTTACCTTAATTGAGGTGGTGAAGCCAATGATCGTGGTGGATTATTGGAGTGGTGGTGAGTGGTTGCATCCGTTGAGTCGTTCTATTACGCCGCCGACGGGGACTTGGACTAAGACTTTTACGAATGATGCGCCGCCTGCGGGTTTGTATGTGGATGGGTGGATGAAGTCTAAAGCGGAGCAGCCTGCGATTCATCCGTTGATTGATGGTAAGGGGGTGCGGTTTAATTTTAATGAAAGCACGAATACTTGGAGTTGTAGTACGCAGGGGATTGTGAATCCTGTGCCGCGTGGTTGTTTGACGTTAAGTGGTCAGCCGCAGCCGTTTTGTGATTAGCTTTTTGCTAGTTCCCAAGCATTGTTTGTAAATTCATGGCTTGTCTGCGTTGCGGGCTGTTGTTGTATAGACAGCAGAAAGAAAGAGATAATGGCAGTATTGCGCCATTATCTCTTTTTGATTAAACAACTGAATCACATTTTTTAAGCATCGGTCTTTTCATATTCATTTTGCACACTACAAGAACCATCACAAACCGGAGGACTGGTTGTCGCTTTACAACCACACAAATACATTTCTTGTGTGGCTTCTTCAGACCGTTCCACGGTAAAAGCAAGCGGCTTAAACTCTGCTCCCTTATGCGCACCATCGCAGAAAGGTTGATTAGCAGATTTACCACAACTGCACCAATAATAAGTACCTGGTTCTAGTTCCACTGCATAAGGTGCTCTTTTTGCACAAACTGGCTCAGCCATATTCATAACTCCTGGATAATAGATGGAAGGTGTAAAACGCTTTAATAGACAAGGCTGAATCAACAAGTTTCAAGGAACTTGCTGGTTGATTTCAACTTTAACATTGGACGTTTCAGACACCGACAGCGCCGCACTTTCGCCCAGTAAATCACCGCTTTGCGCCATTGCCGAGCCGCTTTTAGATATTCTCGCCATTGCCACCACTTGCGGCACGCTGGACAATTTCATGTCGGGCATCATTGCCATGCTGTCATCCAGCGTCACGCTAATAGGCAAGTCTTTGACTTTCTTGCGTAAAATGGCTAACGGCATACGCGGACCTGAAGCCGCACGCGCATAGATAAACAGAATATCGTCAGGATTTGCCTGTGCTTGTAAAGCGGCATTCAAGGTTACGCTGACGTTCAGTTGTGTTGGAGGCGCAGCATTGTCGGGTGGCGTCGACGTTGTGGCAGGCGTTTCTGGCGTTGCAGTGGCGGTTGTATTGACTTGATTATTCTTGAGTTCTTCAAGATGCTTTGCAATGCTTTGCGCAGCTTCAGACTCCGGCGGCAATTCCGCTTTGAGCGTTTCCCAATAGCCAATGGCAGTCGCAAAATCACTGGTTTGCACTGCTGATAAACCCAGCAACCACAGGGTTTTAGGATGCTTTGCTTCGGCTTTCAATGCCTGTGCTAAGAGTTCATCCGGCTTGCCTTGCAAACGCCCTTCTTGGGTCATGGCAATGGTTTCAGCATAGTTGCTGAGTAATTCTGCGTTGGGATTGGTGTTTAATTCTAGGGCTTTTGCAAAAGCGGGCACAGCTTCTGTATAACGCTCCAACACGACATAAGAACGCCCCAACATTTCCCAACCTTGTGCATCGCCTGGTTGTTTCTCCAAACGCTGAGCTAATTTACCTACCATTGATTCCAAAGAAGACTGCATTTCATTATTGGCGGCTGGCATTTCTGCACCAGAAGAACCAGTTGCCCGTAGAATGGCTTGTGGTGAACCCGTATGCCAATACAAACCACCCGCCACCAACGGGATAGCGACCAATACCAAGGCAGCACTCCAGCGGGCTTGGATAGCAAAGGTCGGCGTGCTAGGGGTTTCAATTTCCTGTAACAGGGTTTTTTCCAATTCTTGTTTTGCCAGCACCAATTGCTGCGGCGTTAAACCAGCAGCGTCCAGTTCTGCCAAGCGTTCTTTATAGATTTCAATATTCAAAGCTTTGCGCTTGGCTACTTCTGAGTGGGTTTCAACCGATTTGAACCATAAGGGTGGAACACTAAAAGCTAAAGCCAGACCTATTAAAGCAGTTATGAGCAACCAGAATGTCATGTTTTAATCCTTGTTAATCGTCTTTTTCCAGTAAAGTAGCTAATTTAGCTTGCTCTTCAGGAGTTAATTGAGTTTCTTCTACTTTTGGTTTGGCTTGCTGGCGAATAAAATACAGCATAAATAACACTGCCAGAACTAAAAACAACGCCGGACCGCCCCACAACAAATAGGTTTTAGGTTGCCAGCGCGGACGATAGAGCACAAATTCACTATAACGCTTGACTAGAAATTCCATGACCTGTTCATCACTATTGCCTTGCTCCAACAGATCACGCACTTCATTTCTTAAATCTTGCGCTAACATTGCATTAGAATCTTCTAGGTTTTGATTCTGGCACACCACGCATCGCAGTTCTTCTAACAAATGCCGATAGCGGGCTTCTAGTTCGGGAGTAGAAAAACCACTGACATTTTTATCCACTGCGAATGCTGGCAGCGATAGCATGAAACACATTAACAAGGTACTCAAACGTATTAGCATAAGGACTCTTCCCTAAAGCAACAAATGAAGTAGAGAACACACCTTTGTGAGATTGGGTGCGTTCTCGCAGGGGTTACAGTTTTTTCTTCAGTAACTCATTAACTTGTGCGGGATTGGCTTTGCCTTGCGTCACTTTCATGACTTGTCCGACAAAGAAACCAAACAGCTTATCTTTACCACTACGATAATCTGCCAGTTGTTTAGGATTTTGCGCAATGATTTCATCAATGACCGCTTCAATAGCCCCACTGTCTGTTACTTGAGTTAAGCCTTGCGCGGCAATAATGGTATCCGCATCTCCTTCACCTTGCCACATGGCTTCAAAGACCTGCTTGGCAATTTTTCCAGAAATAGTATTGTCTTCAATGCGTTGTAACATACCCGCCAGCAGTTGCGCAGTGACGGGAGAAGTTTGAATTTCCAGATTATGCTTATTCAAAGCGGCACTTAAATCTCCCATCACCCAGTTGGCGCACAATTTAGGATTGCTGCCCACTGCGGCAACCAGTTGCTCATAATAGTCCGCTAATTCTCTACTACTGGTGAGCACTTCTGCATCATAAGTAGATAATTCATATTGTTGTACAAAGCGATGTTTTTTGCCATCAGGCAATTCGGGTAAAGTGGCACGCACACGGGCAATGAATTCATCATCCAAGACCACCGGCAATAAATCGGGATCAGGGAAATAGCGGTAATCATTGGCTTCTTCTTTACTGCGCATCGGGCGTGTTTCGCCTTTATCAGCATCATATAAGCGGGTTTCTTGTACCACTTGACCGCCACTTTCTAATAGATCAATCTGGCGTTCTACTTCAAAGTTAATCGCCCGCTCGACAAAGCGGAAAGAGTTTAAGTTCTTTAATTCTGCACGAGTGCCAAAGGCGGCTTGTCCTTTAGGACGCACTGAGACGTTGGCATCGCAACGGAATGAGCCTTCTTGCATATTGCCATCGCAGATTTCCAAATAGCGCACAATGGAATGTATCTTTTTCATATAGGCAACTGCTTCTTTGGCTGAACGCATATCGGGTTCAGACACAATTTCCAATAAAGGTGTGCCAGCGCGATTCAAATCAATACCACTCATGCCGCTAAAATCTTCATGTAAAGATTTTCCCGCATCTTCTTCTAAATGCGCACGGGTAATGCCCACGATTTTTGTTGCGCCTTCTACTTCTATTTCTGTTTGTCCTTTTTCCACAATAGGCAATTCGTATTGGCTGATTTGATAGCCTTTGGGTAAATCGGGATAAAAGTAATTCTTGCGGGCAAATACCGAGCGTTTAGCCACTTTAGCCCCGACAGCTAAGCCGAATTTAGCTGCCATGCGCACTGCTTCTTTATTCAACACCGGCAATACACCAGGTAAGCCTAAATCAATGGCGCAGGCTTGAGTATTGGGCGCAGCACCGTAGGCGGTGGCGGCGGGCGAGAAGATTTTGCTTTTCGTTGCAAGCTGGGCATGGATTTCCAGCCCTATGACGGTTTCCCATTCCATAATGTAAGAACCTGTTGTTGTGGTGGTGAAAATACAAATTGGGGTGTGGAGCAGGATAACACCAGCCCTGTGGTGTTATCCTGAAAATCTTGATTAGGACGACCGCCCCATACCTGAGGAGAGGCGGGTGTATTCTTCGGTGCGCGAATCTGACCAGCCGAGCGTTTGTTTTGCGCTTTCGTTGCTGTAGAGCATGTCGCGGGTGGCGGCGGCGAGTGGGTATTCCACGTCTACTTTGCCCTTGCCCATGAGTTTTTTCAGTTGGCTGGCGGCCCAACCAGCGGCGCGTAAAAACCAGGCGGGTAGGAAAAAGGGGTGGATTTCCATGCCTTTGCGCCGTCCCCAAACGCGAATCCAGTCGCTGAAGAGCAGTTGTTGGCTGGCGACTAGGTTGAAAGTTGCGCCGTCATTGGCTTTTTCTAGTCCTAATACAATGGCTTCAGCGACATCTTCGACATGCACATACGCCATGTGGTTTTTGCCGTGTCCGAAGTTTAAGCCGATGCGCCAGGGACCTAGCTTGATGATTTTTTTAGCGGGGCCTTTTTTCTCGTCAAAAATCGGACCTGGGCGGTAAATAATCAGTTCCATGCCTTTGCGATCATAGGCTTCGAGCCAGCGTTCGGTGGCGATTTTTTCTGCTGGGTAAATGAAGTTGGCTTGTTCGCCGCTGGCAACCGGGGTGGTTTCTGTGACTAAGCCTACGCCGCTACCGCCCATGCCGTAGACGGCGACCGAGCTTAAGAAAATGTATTTTTTTACGCCAGCGGCTACGCACGCTTCAAAGAGTTGCTGGGTGCCGGTTTCGTTGGGTGTGGGGCGCGGTGCATCAAAGCGGCTGAATGCCCAGCCGCTGTGGATCACGCAATCTACGCCTGTGACTGCGGCTTGGATGACTTTGGCGTCAGTAAAAGACCCCCAGACCACTTCTACATCGCCCATCGCTTTGTATTCGCGGCGGGTGATGGTGTGGCGGTTGAGCATAATGCGCAGCGAGTAATCATTGTTGAGTAAGATTTTGGCGATGTGTCGCCCTAAGAAACCGGAAAATCCGATGAGTAAAACTTTCATGTGTTGTTTCCTATGCTTTGGTTTTAGTGGCGAGGGTGGCAGATTCGCGTTTGGCGTTGATGTGTAGGACATCATTGAGCGGGTGGCTGTTGGCGTCTTCCCAAACTGCATCCAGCATTTCGATCATTTGGCTAACGACCGCTTCTTTGACGATGAGGCGGTCTTTGCCTTCAACGGTGTGGTAGAAGTTTTCCACTAAGGCAAAAATCCCGGGTGCTTTGCGTAGTTTTCCAGTTATCACTTTGAAAATATTGAAAATTGAGCCAAAAGCAATAGACGCGCCTATGCTTAAGCTGGAAGTAATTTTTTTCACCATACCTGGCGGTCCACTGCCGCGAATCACGCTGATAACCTGGCGTGTCATGTCAATGGTGATAGTGCCTTTTTCTAAGTAATAATTGGCGACGCGATGCCCGTTGCCATGTCCGAGTGAAAGGGTAAATGAGCCGATTTGATCGCTGTTTTGCATACTGATGTGCAGCAGGTCGGGGCGATCATAGGGCAGGATGTTGCGGTGTCCGTAGTGGTATTGGTAGCTGTCTACGCGATCTAGCACATCTACCACTAAACTGGCGGGATGGTCTACCATGTTTTGCAATACGCCACCTTTGCTGGCATACGCCCAATGATCGGCGTGTCCGTCTGGCACGCTGTTGCCACCCCAAGCGCACATGAAATCACAATGTACCGCGATTAAACGCCCAAATTCGCCAGAATTAATCAAGGCTTTTGCCTGCATCACTACGGGCATTCCCAGGGTGCTGTAACCTGCTGCTAACACACGGTTTTTTTCTTTCGCCAAGGCTTGCAACTGGCTATATTCTTCGGGGCTTTCGGTGAGCGGTTTTTCCAGATACACATGGCAACCCGCTTCTAAGGCTTTTTTCGCCGCTGCAAAATGCGCTGTGACCGGCGTCATGATGTGAATGGTATCGGGTTTTTCGTTTTCTAACAGCTTTTCAAGATTGCTGTAAGCCCCACCCTGTGCACCGATTTTGCCAGCGAATTGGCGGGCAGCGTCGAGATTGAGATCGCACACCGAAATATGCGCTTGCGGTTGGATTTTTTTCAAAATCCCGGCGTGGGTCATGGCAATAATACCGCAGCCGACAAGACCTATTTTCATAGTCAATTCCTATTGATTGAGTGTAAAAGGTGAATGCAAATGCGCCTAAATAAGCTGATACCCGCCTTACGGGTTAGAAACCTACACTAACAAAACATCTTGGAGAAATTTGATAGATTTCTCTTTGTTGATGGTTTGAGTTTCATTCTTCGTGTCTTTAGCTTGTTTTTGATCAGCAAGACTATTTCTTTCCCAAAAATACCCATCCTGATAGCCTTGAATTGCTCTGTCTGATTCAGCGCGGTTGAGTCTTTTTACCGCCATTTGGCAATATTCTGGTTCTTGTTCAACTCCAGAGAATTTCCTGTTGAGTTTCTTCGCCACCACGCAGGTTGTTCCTGAACCCAAAAAAGGATCAAATACCAAATCGCCTGGTTTTGAGCTTGCCAGAATGAGTTTTGCAATGAGCTTTTCCGGCTTTTGGGTTGGATGGTCGGTGTTTTCTGGCATAGACCAGAAAGGAATTGATATATCCGTCCAGAGATTGGAAGGGTGTGTTAGGCGATAGTTGCCATTTG
>DYPD01000159.1 GCA_020720115.1 Thiomargarita sp.
TTATACCACCTTTTTTCTTAACTTAATGCCATTGACGCTAGAGCGTGGGAACGAGGAATAATTGATGTCAGTATCTTTTTACAGCCCGCGCTTTGCAAAAAATGTATGGCTAGCTAATCATGCCATTGAATCAATGGCTAAACGTGAAATCACCTTACCTGAAGTCAAGCAACTGATTGAAGAAGGTAGTGTACAATACAAAGATAATCAACATGGCTGGGTTTATTTTGAATTTATCAGTAGAAATGATAATTTGGTATGTGCTGCAATCATTAACGAGCAAGCCGTTATCATAAAAACCATGATGGTGAATTGGCAATTGGGAGAACAAAATGAGAATAGTTTATTATGATGAAGATGACACTTTGTTTATCGAATTGAAAAAGGGCAAAATTGTCCGCGATGAATCGCTGAACTGGAATATTCATATTGCTTATACAGAAGAGGGGATTGGGGAAATCACTATTTTAGAAGCGCAAAAAAACGGGTTTTACCCGTTACAAATTGAACGGGTTTTATCTGAAGCCGCATAAAAATAGACACTCTCACGCTGGAGCATGGGAACGAGGAAACGCTCCAGCGTAGGAATGCCTATGACCCGCTTTTTCACCCTATTTTTGCTACTCAGCCTGCTGTTTTTCTGGGTATTATCACTCGACAGCGTGCAGCCAGCGGTGGACGGCTTCAGCCTATTCTTAGCCCGCGCCAGTTTCCTGCTGGTGCATGGTTTTGACAGCCACATCAGCCTCAGCGCGGCGGTGTTGCGACACGGTAGCGACGGCTTCGCGCTTGAAGTCACGCAAGCCTGCAATGCCCTGAGCCTTTCCGCTTTATGGGTTGCCGCTGTTTTGGTTGCGCCTTTGACAGGGCGCGGCAAAGGGCTGGGCATCACGCTCGGTTTGCTGCTTTTGCAAAGTTTTAATCTTCTGCGCATTATCAGTTTGCTTTATCTGGGGGCTTGGTTAGAACGCCCTCAGTTTGACCTGATTCATGAGCAATTCTTGCCGCTGCTCTTGCATTTGTTAGCCATTATCGCTTTTGGCTTGCTGTTAGGGCGATGCTGGCAAGCACCTGAAATAACAGAAAAATCTCATGCCGGCACCTGATTTGCGCCGCTTAAACGCCGCCGCTTTACGCGCCCTCGCTTGGCTGCTGCCTGCCTTTGCTCTTTGGTGGCTGTTGGTCACGCCGGTTATTTTGCCCGTCGTACACCAAAGTGCTGCTTGGCTGCTCGCCAGCAGTTTTGACAAAATCCAAGCGCGTTTAGCAGTTCAAACGCATGGCGAGCTGCACATCAGCACTCATTTATTGATGGAAAAACAACCCGATAACCCCAACAAACGTCACTTACTCAACCTCAAAGTCACACACAATTTTCAAACCATGACGCTGGGCTTGCCTTTATTGTGGGCATTGCTCCTCGCCATCCCGCACCGCCGTATCCGCAATCTAGCCCTCGGCAGCGGCGTGTTACTGGTGGCTTTCTGTTTGCTGGCTTGGCTGGCTTTGAGCCTTGACATCTTCAAAGTGCTGGCAGACGGCAAGCTGCATTACCTGTACATCAGCGCCAACATCATCCATCGCCTAGACCCTTTCCCGCTGTGGTTGCTTGAGCTACTCACGACGCTTTACCCGCTGTTGCTCTATGGCGTAGCCCTGTTGCTGCCTGCGGGCTTAGTCTATGTCCTGAATCGGCAATGGTGGCAACGTCCTTAAACCTTCTACTATGCCAACATTCCACGCGACACAGACAACGGGAGGTCTTGCTCTGCAAAGCAGGCACTTACACCCAAGCTCAGGAAACAGGCTTTTTTTCGTGCCAGCGTTCTACGCCGCATGAGAGCATCATGGTACACAAGATTCCATCACTACTTGGTTGCGTCCCTGTTCTTTGGCTTGGTACAACGCCTGATCTGCGCATTGAACCAGTGATTCTGCTTGTCCATCATGGGTTGGTACGGTGCAGGATAAGCCGATGCTGAGGCTTAAAAAAGGGCTGGCTTGCGAGCCTTCATGGGGTATGCGCAGATGTCTAATGGCTTGGAGCACGTTTTCAGCCATGCTGCGTCCTCCTGAATGCGGGGTGTTGGGCAGGATAATGATAAATTCTTCACCGCCGTAGCGTGCGACAAAATCCGCTGGGCGCTTAAGCTGCTCGTGTAAACATTGGGCAACTTTTTGTAAGGCGATGTCGCCTGCCTGATGACCATAGGTGTCGTTATAGACTTTGAAGTAGTCAATGTCGCACAGCATCAGGGATAAGGGCTGTTGTTCGCGGGCGGCACGTTTCCATTCGTGAGCTAAAAACTTGTCCATTTGGCGGCGATTGGGAATGCCGGTTAAGCCGTCTAAATGCGCTAAGTCTTCCAGTGAGCGGTTGGCGATTTCGAGTTTTTGACGTAACGCATTGGATCGCCCGATTTCTTCGCGTAGCAAGTTGACGGTATGGTCGTAGATATGCACATGCGCCAGCAGCAATTGGTGCATATCCAGCAAGCAGCCATCGTCTTCATCCAGCATCACTACAATAGGTTCGGCAAGTTGCATGGGCGGGCGTTGCAGGCATTTTTCTGCCGCTTCGCTAATCAGGGTATTTAACGGCAGAATCAGCGGATGCAAATGTTGCAACGGCGGCAACAGCAGCAGCCGATGTACTTGGCGGCGGTTAAAGAGGTCTTTGCTGTAGGGCTGGTTCATGATTTCCATGAAGCGGGCGCGTGACATCATGTTACAAAAATGCTTTCCGTCATACAGCAACACGCCAGGCAAGAGCGGATTTTTTGCAAAGGCTTCGGCGACTTTGGCGCTGGGTTGTTTGAGATCAAAGCGGGTATTAAACAGCGGCAGATGCTGCAAACTGGAGTCATGCTTCAGATGTTTAAGAAATTCCGTTGAAGACATGGATGAGTCTGGGGCAGTCAGTTTTGGGGGAGAAAAATGCTGGGCGCATTGTACCGATTTTTGCGCAGAAGCGCCCGTTATTTACGCCTGCGTACAAAGCAAACGCATTTCCTTGCGTAGTTCCCTCGCTATAAACCGGTTGCTAATCGTCCGGTTTGTGCATGACACAAGGCGACAGCGAGGGCGTCGGCGGCGTCGGCTTGCGGGGTGCCGGGCAGGTTTAAGAGCACGCGCACCATGTGTTGCACTTGGATTTTGTCGGCGTGTCCATGCCCAACCACCGCTTGTTTAATCGCATTGGGGCTGTATTCGTATACGGCTAAACCCGCATTGACCGCCGCCACTATCGCCGCGCCCCGCGCTTGTCCGAGTTTTAAAGCGGCGTCGGCGTTGCGGTGCATGAAAACTTTTTCAATGGCGAGAGTGTCTGGTTGAAATTCCGCGATTAGCTGGCTTAAGGATTGAAAAATTTCTTGTAAACGCTGCGCCATAGCGCCGCCTTCGGTGCGAATGCAGCCGCTGGTGAGGTATTGGTGGCGGCGCTTGGCGATGCGAATAATGCCAAACCCGGTGATTCGGGAGCCGGGATCAATGCCCAATAAACAGGAAGTTACGGCGCTCACGGCTGCATTGCCAGCAAGCTTTGTAATTGCCGACGCACTGCTGTTTCGCCGTAACGCTCCTCAATCAGGGCTTGTCCTTGAGTTGCCAGCTTTTGCCACAGGTCGGCGTCGGCGTATAAACGACACACGGCGTCGGCAAAGGCGGCGGGTTCGTCGGCAATCAGCGCCGTTGCGCCGTCTTCTAAATCCATGCCTTCTGCACCAATGCTAGTGCTGACCACCGGCAAACCCAGCGCCATTGCTTGTCCGAGTTTGCCTTTCATGCCGGCGCCATAACGCAAATAGGATACAAACAAGCGGCGCTGCGCTAGGGCGGGTTCGAGGTCTTCAACCCAGCCAATGGCTTGCACATTAGGGGTTTTTTGCGCCCATTCGCGCATTTTTTCGCTTAAATGGCTACCGATGATGTAAAACGGCACGTCTGGCAGACGTTGCACAATCAGCGGCAAAACGTGCTTGACAAAGAAATACACAGCGTCTTCATTCGGTGCGTGATGGTAATTGCCGACAAATACCAATCCGTCGCGCTGTGCCAAGGGCACGGGCGGCAAGGTTGGGCGCGTGTGGATGTTGGACAGCACTTGAAAACTGCGCCAGGGCAATTCTTGTTGCAGATGTTGCCCATCTGCTTCGGTCACGGTCAGCACTTCATCTGCCATTCGGCAATTGTGCAGTTCTTTGCGTTTGGTCAGCAGGGCTTGTTGTGCCAGTGTAGGATTCGCTTCGATTTCCGCCTGGCGCTGCTCGCGGAGGTAGTGAATATCTACCGTGTCGTACCAAATCTGCGTGTTGGGTGACAGCAGGCGCACAAAGGGAATGTAGCGATGTCCAACTTCTACCCGACAAATCAAGGCGATAGCAAATTGCCGCCACGCCATCGCTTGCTGCACCTGAAAATTGCCGCAAAAGACCTCCACCCCCAAGTCTTCCAGCGCCCGCCGGTAGCGCGGTTCGGTGTCGGCGTTATCCGCCACGAAACTGAGATGATAACCCAGCCCGACCCACAGCTTGAGCAAGGTGTAAAGCCGCAAGGAAGCGGAATCCTGGTCGTATTCGGGCAAGGTGTCGTTAATGACTAAGACGCTCGGTTGCTGTTGCGGATTTAGCAATTGGGCGCGAGTCGCAAACGGCGGCAACTGCGCCTCAGCCGCCGCCGACCAACGGTGGGCAAACAGTGCGGCATCGGCGTTCATATCACCGTCTAGCGTGGGCGCAGTGCTGACAGCATAACGCCAACTACCTTGATACAAAGAATGCCAGCCCTGCGCCTGCAATTGTTGGATTAACTCGCTGATTTGATAGGCTAAATGGCGATAACGCCGCAGCTGTTGCCAATCAATTTCGCGCAAAGCGCGCTGTCCGCGGAGCATCAGCAAATCGCTGTGCGCCGCCTGGATTTTGCGCCGATAACCGTGCTCTGGCGCTGTGATCGCCGCACCCACCGCCGGAAAACACAGGCGCCCTTCGCGCACTGGCACTGCATAGGCAGCGCAAATGCGCTCGTCAGGCGTGTATTCCAGCGGCAACAGCAAAGCCGCTTGCGGGTCTTCCGCCCACAGGCGCTCGACAGATGCCAACAAATCCGCTTCCGGCAACGCCGATAAGCGCATGTTCCAGAAAATAATTTCTTCTCTGTTTTGGTGTTGCACGGCTTGCAGCGTATCAATCCAATCCGCACCGCCCTGTTGCAAAGCCGGAAAGCTGTGCGCCAAATCCGGCGGCAAATGACCGCAATACCACAGCTGTGCTTGACTCTGTGCAGCTTCCAGCCAATGCGACAAACGCAACAAAAACACCTGTAAATTCAGTCTGTTGGGCGCAATATCCAAAGTCAGCAAAAACACCTGCTGCGGCTGTTGTGCGTGCAAACGCGGCGATAAGGGCACATCCAGCAATAGGTTTTGCGCCGCCAATGGCAACGTGTGCCAAGCTTGCAAACTGTCAGCAGCAACAGGCGTAGCGGGCGTCAAATAGGGCGTTTTGGCATGACACCAGAGCGCCAACGCCGTGTCAGGCGTGGCGTCGGGCGCGTCTACTTCAAGCCAATAACTTTTGCCCGCCGAATCCGCCAGCGGCGCAAAAGACAACGGAAAAAATTGATTATCCAGCACTTCCAAGCCGTCAAAATGCACCACGCGCAACACTTCCGCCGCCTGTCCCTGCGCATTGAGCGCCCGCACAATCAAGCGCAAATGCACGGGATTGGCGCGTAAACAGGTGCCAAACAGCAGGTCTAAGCGGTAAAAATCCGCCGCCGTGCAATGCAGGGTAAAGCTCAAATAGGCATCAGGGCTATCCAGCATCAAGGGCGTTTTGCCCAACTCCGCCACTGTTTCCATGTACAGCGGCTTAAGATCACTACCAGCGACGCTCATGTAAGTCGGGTGTAGCGCCGACAAGGGGCGCGGCGGCGGCAATTCGACGCTGCTGACTGGCGCAACCAAACGCGGCACAAAGCTGTTGCCAATGACGGTTTGCTGGCGAATCAAGGCTTGATCCGCTTGCTGCCAGCACTCTTCCACTTGGCGGCGAATGGCTTCCACCGCTGGCACATGGCGGCGCACCTGCGGCCAGCGCGACGCCGCCAGCCGCTCACGCAAGCCGTTGAGTTCAGCATTCAGATGCAGCCAGCGTTCATGCAAATGAAACTTATCCTGCTCCAAAGCTTCTGGCTGCCGGGCAAAAACCTGTCCTTCTCGCCGTAACCAATTGAGTAAATTGGCATAATCCTGCTGGCTATCGGATTTTCCCGCCAGCGCATAGGCTATCGGCTGCGCCAATAGCGCACGCTCAAATGCGGGTTTGTTCAAACCCGCCGCGAGTTGCTCGGCAAGGGCTTCCAGTTGTTGACGCAGCGCATCATTTTCCGCTTGCAGATTTTCCAAGGCTTTGTTCTGGCTAGATAATTCTGAGTGTTTGGCAGTATGAGTCATGGCTATTCACAGAGTGTTGAGTGCGTTGATTTACGGCAGGCAAACCCCGCCGCAGTGTTTGCCGAGTGTATCCCAAACCACAGCTGAAATGCTTGTTTTAAGGGGCTGTATCAATTTTTTTGACAATGATAATGATTATCGTTTATACTCATGCCTCCTTGGACATAAAACTGGAGATCGAAGTATGAGATGTGAAAAAACTACAAAAACTGTTGTTAATTTCATTAGACCTAAGCAAAACAAACCGCCGCAGAGTGGCAAAGAAAAAAATACTTGCTCAGGTCAGTGCAAAAACTGCCCTAACGCGAAAAACAACCCTTAAAACGGAGAAAGAACAAATGAACGATACAGATACCCAAAAATCCATTGATATCTTAAACAAGATCATGGAAGTTGAATTAGCAGGCGTTGTGCGTTACACGCACTATTCGCTGATGGTTTTTGGCTACAACCGCATTCCTATTGTTTCCTGGTTAAAAGACAACGCAACAGAAGGGCTGGCTCACGCGCACAAGGCGGGTGAATTGGTTACTTTGCTGGGAGGGCACCCATCGCTAAAAATCGGTACTCTGCTGGAAACAGAAAAACACGACATTGGTGATATCTTGCGCGAAAGTTTGGAGCATGAAAAAACCGCTTTGTCTGGTTATTACGACTTGCTCAATATCACTGAAGGCAAATCCGTGATGCTTGAGGAATACGCCAGAGACATGATCGTTCAAGAAGAACTGCACTTAGATGAAGTGAATAAAATGCTGCGCCAACCTGGCAGTATCGCACCTTTTGATCAATAGACAGATATAGGGAACACAGATCAATTGTACGACAGACCTTGTATAGTCGGATTACTGAATATTTAAAATAAAAGATATATAAAATCATATGCT
>DYPD01000001.1:0-71129 GCA_020720115.1 Thiomargarita sp.
TCTCCTTGATTTTTATTCATATTATATCACATTTTTTCTTAACTTAATGCCATTGTTCCGCCGCCTGGAATCACGCCTGCTC
Organism: Thiomargarita sp.; assembly: GCA_020720115.1. Taxonomy (GTDB): domain Bacteria; phylum Pseudomonadota; class Gammaproteobacteria; order Beggiatoales; family Beggiatoaceae; genus BB31. Next base: position 83 of record DYPD01000001.1, read on the forward strand.
CTAGACAACAGCCAAAAAGCCCGCCTCGTCTATCCCGACGGCAGTTCCCAACAACTCAATCCAGCGTTCATTCAACCCGACGAATTTCTCGCCTTAGGGCAAACCTATCCAGGCGTAGAAGACATAGTGCGCAATGCCAACGGCACATTCTCAGTCAAAGCCGGTGGCGCTGCTTATTTGATTAGACCCCAATACCACTTAGAAACCCTAGAAGTACCCAATACACCCGAACTCAGTTCTGCCATTGTAATAGAAAACAACAGCTTGAAATACCAAGCACCCTTCAACTTAGTAGAAAACACTCAACAACGTCGTCGAGGAGAAGCACGTCAAATGCTCAGTTTTGAACCCGCCATTGAATACATCCCAGAAGAGTTTTGTTTCTTTGATGGGGCTAATCGCATCTGTGAGTTTGGCGGGCAATCTTGCTTTGAACAAGCCCCAGGGGATTGGAGCTGTCAGTAATACGTTGTATTTGCAAAAGAAGTGCTCTGTCTCAGGATACACTTCTTTGGTTGCTTCAATGCTCGTTTTCTAGGGGTTCTAGCAGTAGCACTTGCGGGTTATTCCAGGGTCCGCTGATGCGGTAATGGTATTTCACCGTGTCTTTTAAGTCGTTTTTGAATAGGTTTTGTAACACTAGCACGGTTAAGCCGACTGCGGGACCGCCAGCGACTGCGCCTGCTACGGGGAGTGCGTTGCCGATATGCGGCATCACCAGGACATCCTGTTCATAGGTGTGGTTTAGCAAACCAGTGCGCCCAGCGATTTCGATGTCGGCGATAGGTCCTTTGAGCTGGATGCCGTCGGTGTAGGCATGACCGCCCTCAATAAAAAACTCACCTTTTATGCTGTTGAAACCTAAGCCTTTTTCAAATACATCGCGGAAGTCTAAAGCGAGTCGGTGAGAGAGGCTGCGCAAATCCAGCAAACCTACGAGGCGTCCGACGGGTCCCATTTCGACTGCCACCAGTTGTCCCTTGCCTATGGCTATCTGTAGTCGTCCACGCACATGGGATTCGTGAAATTGCCAGGGATTGCCAGGCCAATCGCCGTTGAAATGTACGCTGGGTTGTCCGCCGTGAATGGCGCTGTCGGGTTGTCCTAATTGTGCCATTGCCTGGGCAAAATCTTCGGCGCTGAGAAATAAATCCAGTTCGCTGGTTTGTGTGTCGGCTTGAGTGGATAAGCCGCTGTGTTTGCGGTATGACCAGAGTCCGGTGGCGGTGGCGTTTAAGCTGCTGCCGTGCAGATTGAGGTTTTTCAGGGCGAAGCCTTCGTGCTCTGGTTGTGCCTGAAGCTCTAGTAAACCTAAATCAATTTCTCCTATTTTCAAAGACTTACAATATAGCAACAGGGGCGGCAAGGTGCGCGGGTCCAGGCTGTTGCTTTGTTGTGAGAGACGCTGCATTGCTTCGATATAGTCGCCTGGCATTTGGGTCTCTGTGGGGCTATCGGTGGGATGTTCCTCTTCTGCGCTGGGCAGGTGCAGACGCGACAGTTGCACATTGACTTGCGGCGGGTTTTGCGTGTAGCTGATTTCGCCTTGGGTTTCGGCGGCGCTTAAGTAGAGCAAACCGCGTTCGGCGTGTGCGTAGCCTTGCGCTTGTACTTGATGGAGTAAAGGCGTGTCTCCGCTGACTTGGGCAATCTTGACATCCAGCAGTAGCGCTCTGTTGTGTAATAGGGTGCGGACTTGTTCAAGCCCTGGCTGTACGGAAGTGGCTGAGGCAGGCTCAGACCCTGTGGTGTTGCAAGCATGTGCAAGACAGTAGCTGTGTTGCCAAGCGGAAACATCTAAGCGGTCTAAATCACCGCTAATTCGCCAACCGGCTTGGGGTTTGAGTACGGCGGGCGCAGCGCCAAAATGGAGTGCAACGGCTTCACCTTGGTAGGCAAGCTGTAGCGCATCACTGTAGCTCAGCACGCTTGGGGCTGCGTTGTTTAGCGAGGTACTTAAACGTAACGGACGGCGGCTATTGGCGATTTTGCCCAATGGCGCGGGGAGAGCGAGTGCTGCCCCTTGTAAGTCTGAGGTGACTATTAATTGTCCGTTTTGTTTTTCTTGATCAAGGATTTGTAACTGCGCTTGCCAATCAGCCGCGCCAGAATAGGTGTGCGTCCAAGGCACTAATTCGGGTAGCAGGCGCTTGAACAGGGCGTGTAAAAAACCCTGGTTGGCTGAGCCTTGTAACTTTACCAAGATACCTTGTTCTGCTGCGGCTTGTGCCTGTTCTGCGGCACGGCGCTGGAGGCTAAAGCGTACTGGACTGCCGAGCAATTGGGCAGAGAAATTTTTGGCTTGCAGGCTTGCGTCGCTAAATTGCAAATCGCCGCGCAAGTGTTCAAGCGGTAAACCGAGTTTTTCCAGCCGAGGGGTGCTCAGGGAGCTGTCGCTAAAATGCACGGTGCCGCGTGTGTAGCCAGTGCCAGGTGACAGCGGAATGCGCATATCCAAATCCAGGCGCACTGGTCCGCTGAGACTGAGGGTACTGAGGTTGATATTGAGCGGGCTGGCGGTGATAAATGCCAGTGCATCGGCGGCTGCGCCTTGAGTCTGTCCGTGCAACGTCAGGTAATGCGGTAGGCGATCTAAATTGTGCAGTGTGACTTGGGTATCTTGTATCTGGTGGTGCATAAGACGCCCTTGCTGTCCGGTAATGCGCAGGGTATCGCCATCAATGTCGAGTCTGCCTTGCACAGCTTCTAGCGGCGTCCAACCGCTGGCGTAGTTAATCCGTGCGTCCTGTATTTGGGCGTGTCCTTGTAAGCCGTTTTGCCCTGGCGCTTGGCGTAGCAAATGATGCCGATCTAGGGGACCGCTCAAGCGAATTTCCGCACGGCTCAACACGCCATCAAGTAAGCCATCGCGCATCCAATGGCGGGTTTCTGGCGCGTTGAGGGGCACATAGCGTTCCAGGCTGGTCAGCGCAATCTGCTGCCCAAGTATTTGCACATCGGCTTGCGGCGCGGTGTCGTCAAGGGGAATTTTGAGCGAACCGCGCAGGCTGAGAGTGTCCGCATCTGCATTGCCTGCTTGCAAATCGCTGGTGTGTAACAGCCAACCCGATTGCCAGCGTTGCCAAGTGAGGCTGCCCTGTAAGTGCTGGAGTTTGATGGGATCGGCAAAGATCATTGACAGCTTGATTTGTGCGTCTTGGCTATTGAGCGTCAGGCTGCCGACCTTGGGCGTGATATTCAACACGCCAGAAACATTCTGCACGCCGGGCAACGCCTGCCAAGGGCGGCTGCTGGCTTGCTGGAAATGAGTGCGCACTTCCCAATCGTCAGGCTGGAGGAGGAAATGTGTGCTGTGAAGTTCGGCGTGGGGCTGGGTGGCGCTCAATGCCGTGCGCAGGGACGGCGGCAGCGACGTCAAGCTACTCAACAGCGGCGCTAATTCTTGAAGGCGCAAAAAGCCAATTTGTCCCTGGAGTTGCAGCCCTTGAGCGGCATTGGGCAAGGGCGTTGCCAGCAACTCCATTTGGCTAGGAGGCCATTGTGCTTCTGAGGTGGCAAAGCTGAAATTATCCACCTGCATATGCCAGCCCACCGCGCCCACCGGTTGCCAGAGAATATCTGCCGCTACCTGCGGTAACACTAATTCGGTACGAGACGCGGCAAGCTGTAAATCACGCACCTGGAGATGCCCTTGCAGCCGTTGCAAACGCTGGGCGTTCCACTGGGTGCGGGTGCGAAAACTCACTTGTCCACCTTGCGCATACAGCCCTAAGCCAGCGGCGGTCGGCGGGGCATAGGCTTGCAGCGGCAGTTGTAAAGAACCCTCGACACTGTATTCTGCGCCGCCCTGACGTTGTAGTTGGAGTTCTACCGCATTGAAGCGCACGGGGGCGGGCTGGGTGGCTGATTGCCAGACCAGGCTGGCATTGTGCAGTTGAATGCGATCCTGCTGTAAAAACCAGTGCAACAGCCGGTGAAAATGCGCCGCTGCGCTAGGCTTTGCAAAACTATCTGAAGACGCGGGCACGCCGCTTAAGCGCAATTGCCGATCTGCCTCGCGGTTGAGGGTAAAATAACCGCCGTCAATCTCGATATTTTGTGTAATCACTTGCCCTTGCAACAAGGAAGCGATTAAATCCAAACGCAGTTGCGCTTGCTTAAAGCCCGCCACGCCCTTGCCTGCGTTGTCGCTCCCTATTTGACTCATGCCTAGGTGCAACACCGGCGTCCACGCTTGCCATTCAGTGCGCACGCTTTGCAGCTTAACGGGTTGTTGTAGTGCCTGGCTGAGCCAGCCTTGGAGTTTAGGATGATAATGCTCTAGCGCAGCAAACCCCACATAGATTCCCAGTAGCAGCAAGCCCGCTAGCAATACACACAGAGAAAACAAGCGCCACAGCAAATGTAACAGCACACGTCCCACCGCCAGCACATAGCTATCGCGTATCACATACTCAACAGAAGATTTCATGGGTCAATCGAGGTTTTCAGGATTTTAAACATGTTAGTATTTGCATCATCTTTATCTATCTATTTTTGTCATCCACTGGTCATTTATGAGGAACTGCTTTTAGAACTTTATGCCTAAACAATTTTTTAAGCGGTACATGCCCAATGCTACCAGCATTAAGCAGCATCCGCGTCTGCAATTTCTAGGCTCTTTGCTTCAGGATCCGCGCCTTTGGCATTTACACCGGCGTTCTATTGCGGGTGGTATGGCGGTAGGTTTATTCTGTGCTTTTGTGCCAATTCCCTTTCAAATGGTCTTGTCAGCGGGTATTGCTGTCTATTTTCGTGTCAATGTGCCGCTGGCTTCTGCGCTGATTTGGTTGACTAATCCTATCACCATTCCGCCGCTGTTTTATGTATTGTATGCCTTTGGTTGTTTTCTGCTGGGGCGTGAGCAAGAACCGCTACATTTTGAATTTTCCCTGACTTGGTTAATGCAGGTTTTAGATCATATCTGGCTGCCAACGCTGCTGGGTACTGTTATTGCCGCAGTGGTTAGTTCGTTTTTGGGCTATTGGATCGTGTCTTGTCTGTGGCGTTACCAGGTCGTGCGTGCTTGGCGCAGTAGGCAAAAACGCCACGCCCAAGCCAAACTTAAACACGCTCTGCGTGATGATGTCTTTCAACAAAAACACAGTAGTAAATAATACAAGGAGTCTACTTGAATATGGAACTGCTCGGTCAGTGGGTTGCACAATTAAACGGCATCGTCTGGGGCATTCCCATGCTAGTGCTGATTCTCGGTACAGGCTTATACCTGATGCTCGGTTTGCGCCTATTGCCGTTGCGTAAGCTGGGACTTGGCTTTGCCACCCTGTGGCGTGGACGCACCCCCGCGCCAGACGGCAAGGGCGACATTTCGCCCTTTAATGCGTTGATGACAGCACTTTCTGCCACCGTTGGTACGGGTAACATTGCTGGCGTTGCAACAGCCATTGCGCTGGGTGGACCCGGCGCGGTGTTTTGGATGTGGTGTACCGCTTTAGTCGGTATGGCCACCAAATACGCCGAAGCCGTGTGCGCTGTACAGTACCGCGAAGTAGACGCCAACGGCAGCTACGTCGGGGGACCAATGTATTACATCAAAAATGGTTTAGGTAAGCGTTGGGCTTGGTTAGGCACTGCGTTCGCTATCTTCGGCATGTTGGCAGGTTTTGGTATTGGCAATACAGTGCAATCTAACTCAGTCGCCGACGCACTGTATAGCGCCTTTGCCGTGCCGCCCTGGATCAGCGGGCTGGTCATGGCGGTGCTGGTTGCCGCCGTGCTACTGGGTGGCATTCGCCGTCTTGCCGCTGTTGCTGGTCAGCTAGTGCCGCTGATGGCAGTGGTTTATGTAGGTGGGAGCCTGGTTATTTTGCTGGTCAATTTCAGCGCCTTGCCCGATGCACTGTCGCTGATTATTCACCACGCCTTTAATCCGATGGCTGCCGCTGGTGGTTTTGCTGGCGCAACGCTTGCCGCCGCCATTCAATTTGGCGTCGCACGCGGGGTATTTTCCAACGAAGCCGGCTTAGGCAGTGCGCCTATGGCACACGCATCTGCCACCACCACCGGACCTGTCGAACAGGGCATTATTGCCATGCTCGGCACATTTATTGACACCCTGGTGATTTGCACTGCAACCGCTCTGGTCATCATTGTCTCTGGGACTTGGCTACAAATTGATCCCGCCACTGGCAAAGCCCTCACGGGTTCAGCCTTGTCTATGACCGCTTTCAACCAAGCATTGCCTGGCTTTGGTAGCTATGTCGTCACCTTCGGTTTAGTTATTTTTGCCTTCACCACCTTGCTTGGCTGGAGTCTTTACGGTGAGCGTTGCGTGGAATACTTGTTCGGTGTGAGAGCCATCATACCTTTTCGCCTGCTGTGGGTGCTGGCAGTGCCAGCGGGTGCGCTGCTGCATGAGCATCTGAACTTCGTTTGGCTGGTGGCAGACACGCTCAATGCTTTGATGGCACTCCCTAACCTGATTGCTCTGTTAGCCCTGAGTCCGCTGATTTTCCGTATAACTCAGCAGCATTTTAGCCGACAAGCTGCGTTAGGCAGATAATTCCCATGCCCGATAACAACGCCGAAAATTTGCCCGTCCGCCGCCGTCGTCGCGGCATTTATTTATTGCCCAACCTATTTACCACCGCCGCTTTGTTTTCTGGGTTTTATGCCATCGTCGCTGCCATGCACGAGAAGTTTGAAATCGCGGCAATAGCGATTTTGATCGCTATGATTTGGGACATGCTTGATGGGCGCATCGCTCGTTTAACCAACACCCAAAGCGCCTTTGGTGCGGAATACGACAGCCTGTCCGATCTGGTGTCTTTTGGCTTAGCCCCCTCGCTACTCATGTACCAATGGGGACTGGACACGCTAGGCAAATCCGGTTGGTTGGCGGCGTTCATTTACACCGCCTCTGCCGCCCTACGCTTGGCGCGTTTCAATACCCAAATCGCCACTGCCAACAAAGCCTTTTTTCAAGGCTTACCCAGCCCCGCTGCGGCGGCTTTGCTGGCGGGCATGGTGTGGGTTGGTAATGATTATGGAATCAACGGCGAGTCTTTGAATTTCCTGATTTTTTTCGTTACCATTGGCGCAGGTTTGCTGATGGTTAGCAATATACGCTATCGCAGTTTTAAAGACCTGGATTTGAAAGGCAAAGTGCCCTTTGTGCGAGTGCTATTGATGGTGCTGCTGTTTGTGCTGGTGTCCATTGATCCCTCACAAATGCTGTTGCTGTTTTTCGCCCTCTATGCCTTATCGGGACCCGCTGTGACCTTGCGCCTGTTGCGCCAACATCTGGCATTACGCCGTAAACGCGCTGAGCGTAAGGACACAGCAGACCCACCGCCGCCTTAACGCGACGGCGGTGTACATTCTTGCACCGCTTTCAAAATGCCGCGCAATAAATTCACTTCTGCTTGTTCTAAGCCGGTGCGGTTGAACAAGCGGTGCAAGCGCCGCACTAAACGCTTGGGTTGCGCGGGATCGTAATAGCCGATGTGCTCTAAAGTGGCAAACAAGTGCGCATAAAACCGCTCCAAATCCTCGCTGGTTGCTGGTGCAAAGCCACGTTCTTCGGGCATTTGTGCCACTGCCTCCGGCATTTGCGCAGCCGCCCAACAAAGGCGCATTTCGTAGCAAAGCACCTGCACCGCCGCCGCCACATTCAGCGAAGAAAACTGCGGATTAGTGGGGATTTTCACCAAAAAATGACAATAATCCAACTCCTCGTTGGTCAATCCCGAATGCTCGCGCCCAAACACCAACGCCACTTCGCCGCCAACGGCTAGGGTTTTTTCCGCGCACTGGGTCGGATCAATTTCCGGCCAAGGAATACTACGGCTGCGGGCGCTGGCGCCAAACACCAAACGACAGCCCGCCAAAGCCTGGGGTAAACTTTCGCACACCTGCGCCCGCTCCAAAATCCCGCTGGCGCCAGAAGCGCGGGCAGTGGCAACGGCGCTGGGAAAAGTATGGGGTTTGACCAGCATCAACTGGCGCAACCCCATATTCATCATGGCGCGAGCGGTCGCCCCTATGTTACCTGGGTGCGAAGTCTCCACCAGCACCACGCGAATCTGTTCCAGCATTATACAATCACTCACTTTGTTATAAAAATCAATAAATTAGGTTAAAGGCTTCAAGCCAGGCGGCATTTTAACATGATTGACACCCATTGCCATTTAGACGACGCAAGCTTCGCCCCCGATAGAGACGCAGTGCTGGCGCGGGCGCGGGCGGCAGGCGTACAAGCGCAGATTATCCCCGCCATCACCGCCGCCAGTTGGACAGCAATACGCACGCTCTGTGCGCAGCACGCGGATTTATACCCAGCTTACGGGCTGCATCCTATGTATTTAAGCGAACACACCAACGACCATCTGGAGGCGCTGGCGCATTGGCTCGAACACGAACAACCTGTGGCGGTTGGCGAATGTGGACTGGATTATTTTGTTGATGGCTTGGATCGCAGCGCACAAGCTTTTTTCTTTCAAGCACAACTACAGCTTGCTGCTGAGTTTCATTTGCCGCTGATCATTCATGCGCGGCGGTCAGTGGATGAGGTGCTGAAAATGTTGCGCCATTTTATCCGACGCGGGCAGCCCTTAAGCGGCGTAGTACACAGCTTTTCGGGCAGCGTGCAACAAGCGCAACAATTGATAGACGCAGGTTTTTACTTGAGTTTTGGCGGTCCCGTTACCTATGCACGCGCCCAACGCCTGCGCTCCTTAGCGCAAAGCCTACCGCTGGAGAGCATTCTGCTGGAAACAGACGCCCCCGATCAGCCCTTGGCAAACCGCCAAGGGCAGCGCAACGAACCCAGCTATTTGTCAGAAGTGTTAGCAACAGTGGCACAATTGCGCGGCTTAAGCCCCACCGCATTAGCAGACGCCACTAGCGCCAACGCTCGGCGCTTATTTTCGCGCCTACCCGCTTAGCCTTGTTCTCGCCAAGCCTTAGCAGCCACAATGTTCACAGATTCATGCAGTTCCGAATACGCCAGCAACGCCTCACCGCGTTCTAATTGCTGACGCACCGCCTGCACTTTTTCCGCAAAACTGCACTCTTGGTCGCCATAATCCGAGCCTTCGCGCAGCACAAAATGCTCAATAATGTTGGTCAAAGTTTCAGGTTCTAAGGCATCAATAGGGATAAGCATGTCACATGACTCTCTGTTGCGGATATTTTAAGCGCACGCGCAAATGCCGAAAGCTGTCAGCCGCTACACTGTCTGCACAAATCAACAAGTGATCGCTACGCCCATTCGGCAAACGCAGATAAATCAACACAAACCAAGGCTGTACACGACTGTCTTCAATGGCGGCAACCTGTTCATCATCCAAATACAACTGATGATGCTGCAAGACCAATTCGCGCGGCAGCCTGCGCTTGCGCCACAGCAAATGCCGCTGCACGCTATGCCAAAAGTGCCCGCTAATCGCCAGCCACAGCAACCAGCACATTCCCCAAGGCAGCGGCGTTAAAGCCACGCACACAGCCGCGCCTATGTGCGTAAAACTCAGTAAAATCAACAAACAATGCGAAAAGCCTAAATGCAGGCGCAAAGGCTGGCGGATATTCAACAAGGTTTCAACCCTCAGCGGGAAATTGCTGCAAAGCAGTAAAAAATAAAACTGGCTATAATGGGTTTTTTTGATAACCATAAGCAGGCAACAGATTTTACTCCTCAACTTCTTTAAGGATACCACTCATGAATCTTGACCGCGTAACTCCAGGCGAAGACGTACCCAACCATGTCAATGTCATTATCGAAATCCCTGCGCACAGCGATCCGGTAAAATACGAAGTAGATCATAAAACGGGCGCCATGTTTGTGGATCGTTTCATGAGCGCCGCCATGCACTACCCCTGCAACTACGGCTATGTACCTCATACTTTGTCAGAAGATGGTGATCCGGTAGATGTGTTAGTGCTCACGCCCGTGCCCGTCATCAGCGGCGCAGTGGTGCGCTGCCGCCCGTTATCGCTATTGCGCATGACCGACGAATCAGGACCGGATGCAAAGATTTTAGCGGTGCCCGCTGATAAGGTTTGTACCGATTACCGCAACGTCAAATCTATGGATGATTTATCCGAATACTTAATTCGCCGCATTGCGCATTTCTTTGAACATTACAAAGATGTAGAACACAACAAATGGGTTAAAATTGATGGCTGGGAAGATATAGAATCTGCCTATGAAGAAATTCGCCGAGGCATAGAGCGTTACAATCAAGTACCAGAAAAACCCTTGTTCTAAGCAACCACCATAAAAAAACCGCTAAAAAGCGGTTTTTTTATGCAAACAACGCCACAAAGCATCGCAGCACTGCTGAGTGAATAATCCTTTCTAGTGCGCATTGAAAAATTGCTCATACCAAAGCATAAAAGTGACTAACATCCAGAGCTTAAGCCCGTGTCGTTGTCCTTTAACTGCCACTGCATCATAGTTCACAATCTGTTGTACATAGTCAGGATTGAATAAACCCAGGCGGCGTATGCGTTGTTTAGATAAACGCTGGCGCGCAAAGCGTCGCAATTCACCTTGAAACCAATAATGCACCGGCACGCGCATCCCAGATTTCGGACGCTCGATAATGGGGCGCGGCACTAAATCATGCACCGCACGTTTTAAGATGCTTTTTTCGGTCGCGCCTTCCAGTTTGAGGTGCGGTGGCACGCGCATACTGGTCTCGATAATGCGCCGCGAAAAGAGCGGCGGCAACGCCAGTAAGCCATTGGCAGCAGTCATTTTTTCGACCTTGACCAAAATCAGATTAGCGCCTTTGAGACGGATGTTAGTCGCCATCAATTTATTTAGCAGGTGCTTAGGCTGTGCGGCATGAAAAAACGGCTGAAGCAATGCGACTAAGCCTTTATCACCTTGAATTGCTTTGTAAATATCCTGATTTAAGAGTTCTGTCAAATCCGTATAGGCGCGTTGAAAAGCATGTAAATATTGGCGCTCTAGCCAGCCATCCGCCGCTTCACTGCCTGGGCTTCCATATAAGTGACTGAGCAGCATAGGAATATTTTTGGGTCCGCCAAAACAGGGATCGCCGCCTTCACCGTTGAGCACCACTGGCGTGTGTTGCGCGGCAAATTCCGCCAGCAAATAATTGGGCATGGACACGGGATCGCCGATGGGATCATCCAGACGCCAACAAATCTCTTCCAAGCGGTCGCTGAAGTGCTGCGGGCGCACTTCCAACAAATGGTGTTCAGTGCGGCAATGGCGCACCATCAGGTCAATAAATTCCTGTTCATGCGGGTATTTTGTGCCGAAATGCACCGAAAAGGTGGGAAAAGTCTGTTGCGGGTGCAGGTGCTTTGCCATCGCCAGCACCGAACTAGAATCAATACCGCCAGACAGGAAAAAACCTGGTGTTTGTGCGCTAGTGTGCAGGCATTCTTCAGTTGAGAGCGCCAGCGCCGCCCGCACTTGCGCAACAGAGTCCTCAGTCGTGTGCGGGTCCTGCGCTTGCCATTCCCATTGTTCAAAGTTAAACCAACGGCGCAGGCTGACTTGTCCGTTGCGAAAAGTCAGCAAAGTACCCGGCTGAAGTTCATAAACTCCTTCCAACATAGTGCCCTCGCCAGGTACAAAGCTAAAGGTGAAATATTCCGCCAACGCCGCCGGACGCAGCTTTTTATCTAATTGGCTATCGGCAAACAAGGCTTTGATTTCACTAGAAAATAATAGCCGTTGTCCGGTCTGCGCCCAATATAAGGCTTTCACGCCCGCCGCATCACGCAGCAAATAAAAATTTTCCCCCGCAGACCAGGCTAAAACAAAAGCACCTTCTAAGTTTTCAGCGACCTGAGCACCGCCGGTTTTAAGGCGGTTCAAGAGTTCTTGAATTGATGAACTATTGTGATAAAAAACTCCGGCGTAACCTAAAGCTGCTTGCGTTGTGTGTATGACTTGTGCGGCAGTGTTAATGCGGTTTTTTCCATGCCCAATTTCTATTCTTTGGGTGTCTTGTTCAACTGCACAGTGCTCCCAACCTTGTCTACAGCGATGCTTAAGCAACTGCGCCATGCGTTCTAATAAACCAGGCTGTGCTGTACCACAATAACCAAATAATGCACCCATAATCACTTTAACCTATGTTAAATGAGCTGGCAGATAACCGCTTAAACTCTACGACAGAACGAGTCACGCAATCTTCAATAGACACGCCATTCAGGTAATTTCCGGTTATTGCCAAAGGTAAAGAGTGCAACTGTTCATCAAGCTGATGTACTAGCCATTGGTGTTCTACCCGCAGTGCGGGTAAAGCATTTAACTTTGTTTGCCATTGTAAAATATCATTCTGTGCAATACCTAACACTTGACAGATCAGGCGGCGCTTTTCTACTTCAGAAAGCTGTTGTGGCTTGAAATGAAAAGTAAAACCACGATAGGTTTCATGTTCTACCGTGTCTCTGGAAACCATCGAATAAAATCCATTATCCACCGCAATAATACCCGCCAGTTGTTCTAACTTGAGCGCAGTTTTTTCTACTAAAACACCCACAGACTCTACTTGCACGGTTTGCACAGGCGTTAGCAGTTCAGACAGTGCGGGGAATGCAGTTTGTAATAAGGTTTTAGCCGCCTCTACGGGTGTTGCAATGGTTAAATAACGACTGCGCACTAGCGTACTGGCGTTTGTAGTGTCTGTGTGTAGTTGTAGACTAAACTCAGGGTGAGAAAAACTGAGTTCTTGTACGCTGGTTTGAGTGCGAATTTCAATCCCAGGTGCTTTGCTGATAGCCTCTGCAATGCTTTGCAAACCCTGTGGAAAGGTAAAGCTCTTCAAAACTGATTTGTGCCTTGGTTTTTTCCGAAACAAGAGTTCTGCGGGAAATTCATCTGCGGTTTGGCAAATCACGGCATTGAACGCATGTTGAAACACGCGCTGGTAATTGGTATTTCCGAACAATCCTGTGTAATAGGCTTTGACGGTACGCCCGCGTTTGGGTTCTAAAAAGAGCTTTAGCGGAGTTAAAAACAAGGGCAACCAACTGAGTTGCGAAGGGATTGAATAGCTTTTTTCATTACGCCAGAAACGAAAAATTGCGGTGTTTTTCTTGCGGGCTTGTTCTATTAAATGTAAATCTTGCAGAATATCAATTAAATTACCATATGAATTGAAACAAGAATGTGCGCCCATTTCTACCCAGAAATCTTGTGCGGGCGTTTGAAATACATGCGAATGTAGCGCACCGCCGAGGCGCTCAGTTGTTTCCAACAACAACACTGACCAGCCTTGTTTGGCGCACCAATGCGCCATGCTCAAACCGCTGATACCGCCGCCGATAACGATCATGTCATAGGCTTTTTCATTGGCTGAAAAAGCCTGAGTTGTGGTATTTTGTGCCATTCTTTCATCCTTGTTTTGTGCTTGCCAGCATGACTGGTGGGCGCATTAATATAGAGTCATACATGTCCAGTCAATTCAAACTGATTCAAGCGGATATTACCAGCTTAAGCCTGGATGCGATTGTCAATGCCGCGAATAATTCACTGCTCGGCGGTGGCGGCGTAGACGGCGCTATTCACCGTGCGGCGGGCGCACAGTTGTTAGCCGAGTGCCGCGCCCTAAACGGCTGTGCCACTGGCGCTGCGAAAATTACCCAAGGCTACCGCTTGCCAGCGCGTTACATCATTCACACCGTTGGACCCATTTGGCAAGGCGGGCAGGCGGGTGAAGCAGAATTACTCGCAGCTTGCTACCAAAACAGCCTGCAATTGGCGTTGGAGTACGGTTGCAAAAGTATTGCATTGCCTGCCATCAGTTGCGGCGTCTATGGCTATCCCATTGAACTTGCTACACCAATTGCTGTGCAACAGTGCCGCGCTTGGTGCGCCGCGCATCCAGGTATTGAAACCCTGTATTTTGTGGCTTTTAACCAGGCTGTAAAACAGGCTTACGAACAGGCTCTAACCCTATGTTAATTAACAAACTTTGTATTATCGGTGTGGGGCTAATCGGCGGCTCGCTGGCGCGGGCGCTGAAAGCCGCAGGCGAATGCGCTGAAGTGGTCGGCTGCGGACGCAATGCAGAAAACCTGCAAAAAGCCGTCGAATTGGGCGTCATTGATAGCTATTACAGCGACATGCGTAGTGCTGCTGAGGGCGCGGATGTGGTCGTGGTAGCGACGCCATTGGGCGCAATGGCGGAGGCTTTCGCGCAAATCGCCCCGGTGTTGCGTGAGGACGCACTGATTACCGATGTAGGCAGCACCAAAGCCAGCGTGGTAGCAGATGCTCGCGCCCACCTCGGCGCTCATTTTCCGCGCTTTGTGCCTGGGCATCCTATCGCCGGATCAGAGCAAAACGGCGTAACTGCTTCCTTTGCTGAGCTTTTTCAAAATCGTCGCGTGATTCTCACGCCGCTGCCGCAAACTGACGCAAACGCGCACCAGCGCATCAAACGCATGTGGGAAATCACGGGCGCGGAAGTGGTGGATATGAATGTGGCGCATCACGATGAAGTGCTGGCGGCGACCAGCCATTTGCCGCATGTGCTGGCGTATACGCTGGTGGATTCACTGGCGCGAATGGAAGATCGGCGGGAAATTTTCCGCTTCGCAGCCGGCGGTTTTCGTGACTTTACCCGCATTGCCTCCAGTCATCCGCGCATGTGGCACGACATCTGTCTGGCTAATCAAACCGCTTTGGTGCATATGCTAGAAATCTTTGCGCATGATTTGCAAAAAGTGACCGATATGATTCGCTGTGCAGACAGCAAAGCTTTAGAAGAACTTTTCACCCGTGCTAAACAAAAACGAGATGAATTCAGTGGCTAAAGACTTATACGCAGCAATTAACACGGCATTACAAAGAGCGGGCGCAGAGGTGAGTGCCGCAGAAGCGCAAGGTGTTCTATGTGGCTTTTTATGTGCCAGTTTGGATTCCAATAGCAACGCTTGGATTGCATCGCTTTTACCAGCGATTGAAGACGGAGATGTATTAGCTCAACAAACCCAGCAGCTTTTAATTAAATTACAAGGCTTCTATAGAGAACAATTAAACTCCAGTGATTTTCAATTTGCTTTATTGCTGCCAGACGACGAGCAGGCTTTGCAACAACGCTTAATTGAGCTTACCCGCTGGTGTGACGGTTTTACTTTAGGACTCAGTGTGGGTGGTTTAAGTCAGCAACGCAGTTTTGCTTTAAGCCAGGAAAGCCAAGAATTTTTAACAGATGTGTTGAAATTTTCTGACTTAGAAACTGAATTAGCAGAAAATGAAGAACACGAAACTGCGTATATGGAATTGGTAGAATACCTTAAAGTAGGTATTCTCACTTTATATGAAGATTGTCATCCTGCACAAATATTACCCGCATTAGGTATTCAATAGATAGTGTCTTTTAATAGTTCTGCTTTTATTTCTGCAATAATAAGAAACATACATGAAGAGGTTTATGCAATGGGTACTAGAGATGATGAGTTGCTGTTTGCTGCTGAATTACCAGAACAACCGCAGCCGCCAACGGAAAAAATAACCCGTTTATTGCACGATGCGCGCTGGAAGCTATTGGTGGTAGATGATGATGCTGATATTCATGCCGTAACCAAGTTGGTTTTTAAGGATTTTTCTTTTAACAACCAAGCCATTGAAATGCTTAATGCACAGAGCGCACAGCAAGCAGAAGCCTTGCTGCATGTGCATCCTGATATACATTTGGCGTTGATTGATGTGGTGATGGAAACTGAGAATGCTGGGCTGCAATTGGTTGAATATATTCGTCATCAGTTAAAAAATTCTTTGATGCGTTTGCTGTTGCGCACCGGACAACCCGGTCAAGCGCCTGAAGCGCATGTTATACAAGCTTATGATATTAATGGTTATTTAGAAAAAACTGAACTCACTGCGCAAAAGCTCATCAGTGCAGTGACAACGGCGTTGCGTAGCTATGTGCAGATCAGCGAGCAGTCTCAGCAGCTTGAAAAGCTGCGTATTCATGCCGAAGCGGGGGAAAAGGCTAAACAAGCCTTTGTGGCAAATATTAGCCATGAAATTCGCACTCCCTTAAATGCGATTCAAGGTTTTGTGCAGAATCTGTTGCAAACCAATCCGACTTATAACCAGCAATCAGCCTTGAATATTATTTTGGATTCAAGCAAGCATTTAACTACCTTGATTGATGATTTGCTGGCGCTCGCTCGCCTTGAATCAGAAACGCAAAGTGTTCAAATAGAAACCCTGTATTTGCCAGATTTTTTACGAGAGATCATTGAATTGAGTCGCCATTTAGCAGAACTGGCAGAGGTACATTGGGACGCCGAAGTAGAGCAACCCATGCCGCATGAATTGACCACTGATGGGCAATTGTTGCGGCAAATATTGTTACGTTTGCTCAATAATGCGATTAAGTTTGCCACTGCACAGCCGCATGGACAGGGGCGCGTGGTCTTGCGAGTGCGCTATGAAGCACAAGCAATTCATTTTCGTATTGAAGATAACGGTCCTGGCATGAGCGACGCTGAAAAGCAGCAGGCGTTTGCCGCGTTTCAGCAAGGAGAAACTCGTGGCATGAAAAATCAAGGGCTTGGCATTGGTTTAACTTTGGGACAAAAATACCTGCGGTTGCTAGGGACGGATTTGCAAATTAACTGTGTGCAACAGCAGGGTTGCCGTTTTCAATTTGCGCTGCCGCTCTCGGCGGCGACGCCTTGGGGCGAGGTGAAAAATGCCTGTGGCGTAGCACCGAAAAAGTCGCGGCGCCGAGAAATTGCGCCGCATGGCTTACCACCTGCGCCCTCATTAGAAAAATTGCAAAGTTTATATGAACTTGCGGTGCAGGGATATTTACAAGACATTGCCGATGAAGCCGAGCGTTTACACGAATGGGAGCCGCGTTTTCACCGCTTTGCTGATGAATTGCGCCGTTTAAGCGAAGATTTTGAAAAATCAAAATTATGCGAATATCTCAAAGCCTATTTAGACGCCTAACTGCCCCAGCCGTTTGGCGTCTGCTGTTTTTGAACCTGAGCATAACCCTGCTGTATTGGGGCATGTCGCATTTCGTTTGGGTGTTTTTTAATAAATTCGGCATGTTGCCCGCGCCCATTTGGCCTGCCGCTGCCCTGGCATTGAGCGCCGCTTTTATCTTTGGACGACAAGTGACGGTGGGTATTTATGTCGGTGCAGTGTTAGCCAATTGGCTCTCTTTGCAAACCCTCTTGCCGGTTGCCTTGGGTATTGGCGTTATGAACACCCTCGCGCCTGTGCTAACCGCGCATCTGATCCGCAGTCATATGCACGTCAATCCGCCATTTCGCACCGTGCATGATATTTTTGCGTTTATCTTCTTTGGGGTGTTGCTACATGCGGCGCTCACAGCGACTGGCGGCGCTGGCTCGTTGCTGTTTGCTGGACGCGCTGCGCTCGGTATGATTGCCGAAATTTGGTTACGCTGGTGGTTGGCACACGCCAGTGGCGTCGTGTTATTGTCGCCCTTGCTGATTTTAATTTGGCATCGGCCTTCACTGACTTTGCTACACGGGCGTTGGTCAGAATTTTTGCTGCTGTTTATTCTATCCACTGCCTTGACCATTTTTATTTTTTTCTTCCTTAACAATAACTTGCATTTTCTTATCAGCTTACCCTGGCTGCTGCTTATTGTGTTGGTGTGGTGTTCGACACGCTTTGCCCAGCGCGAAACCAGTGTGTTGTTGACCACCTTATTGACCATCAGCATTGCTGCCACCGTCATGGGACACGGACCTTTTGCATCGCACAATAACCCATTGCCGATGGTTTCTTTAGGCATTATGGGGTTGGTGTTTGCCTTCAGCGCCTTAGTGCTGGGCGCAGTATCCTGCGAACGCCGCGAAGAAGCACGGCAATTTCGCCAACTGGTTGAACGCTCTCCAGTTGCCAAACTGGTGTACGACATCGAAAGTCGGCGGATTCTGATGGCAAATTTGGTACTGGAAGAAACCTTTGGCACACCAACGAGAACTATGGATAACTTGCAAGACTGGTTAAGCCAAATTTGCCCAGATGAACAACAGCGTGAACAACTGGCAGGACATTGGTATCAATTGGAACAAGAAGCACGCCAAGAACAGGGCATTCCGCAAATAGAAATCAAATTAAAAAATCAGCGCCTAGAATCACGTTATATGCGCATTTTCCTAGTGGTTATAGGTTCACGCTATGTCGCCACCTTTAATGACTTATCCGAAATAAAAACCTTTAATGAAGAACTGGAAGACCGCGTGCGACAACGCACCGATGAATTGCGCCGTAGCAATGAAGAACTTCGGGCATCTTTAGAGCAATTACACGAAGCACAAAATCAATTGGTCGAAGCAGAAAAAATGGCGGCTTTGGGTAGATTGGTGGCTGGCGTAGCGCACGAAATCAATACCCCCGTTGGTATTGGCGTGACAGCAGCGACCCATTTGCAAATGAAACTGCAAGAACATCGTGCGACCTATGAACAAGGACAGCTTACTCGTGGTGCGTTTGAAAAACTGCTGAATGTTGCTGAAGAAAGTTGCAGCATTATTGAAGCAAATTTAGCCAAAGCCGCTGGCTTGATTCAAAGTTTCAAACGGGTTGCTGTTGACCAGGCTCATTTAGAAAAACGCTGGTTTGAATTATCCGCTTATTTGGAAGAAGTGCTGCACACTTTGCAACCGCGTTTGAAATCTACGCCGCATCTGGTGTACTTAAATTGCCCGCCGGACTTAAAAATCTATTCATACCCGGGAGTATTTTCACAAATTATCAGCAACTTTGTGCTCAATTCCTTAAAACACGGCTTAGATGTAGACCGTGCCGGACAAATGAAAATCTGTGTGCAATTGAAAGAAGATGAATTACTCCTGGATTATCACGACGACGGACGGGGCATTGCCGCTGAGCACTTGAAACACATTTTTGAGCCATTTTTCACCACCGCACGCGGGCGCGGCGGCACAGGATTGGGTTTGCACATCATCTACAACCTAGTCACCCAAACCTTGGGCGGGCAAATTGAATGCAGTAGCGCGCCCGGTCGAGGCGTGCATTTTACCGTCAAATTATCGCTACACAATTTGCGCGAAGACAGCAGCAAAAAACTGATGCCAACACCGAATTAGTGTTCAAGCCGGCAAGCTTCCCAAAGCGCCTGCACAGTCTCAGGCAGGCGCATGGGATCAAAAGGCTTGGGAATCACGCCCACCGCGCCTTGCGCTTTGTAGTCGGCAATTTCTTCTGGAGTGCTCTTAGAAGTCATAAAGACCACTGGAATATTTGCTAATTCAGGTGCTTGGCGTAGCAGTGCCAGGGTTTCTGAACCGCTCATACCGGTCATGATGACATCCAGCAAAATCAAATCGGGTGCAAAATCCAGCACTTCCACCAACGCCATTTCGCCGGAATCACACAGCTTCACCTCATAGCCGCCCAGTCGCCCTAAGCTGACCTCAACCATAGTGCGTAAATCTTGCGCATCATCCACATACATGATTTTTCGTAGCGGCGCTAAACTCATTGTTCTATCCTTATAAAACCTTATTAATCAGGTGGTTGATGAAAATTCAATGTTACAGTGGGGCGGGCACTTTGTGCAAAACCTCCTCCACCACCATGACTGCTTGCTGCCCGGCAAAACGTGCTTGTGAATCCATTTTCAAACGGTGCGCTATCACAGGCACCGCGATTTCTTGAA
Source organism: Thiomargarita sp. (assembly GCA_020720115.1). Taxonomy (GTDB): domain Bacteria; phylum Pseudomonadota; class Gammaproteobacteria; order Beggiatoales; family Beggiatoaceae; genus BB31. Next base: position 19,714 of record DYPD01000001.1, read on the forward strand.
TGTGCTCTGGCGCCACATAATCCAAGGCATCAAAAGCGGCTAACGCCTGCGCGGTTTTCATCAATGCCAGTGCCGCACGCGGGCTTGCGCCCATGGCCACGCCTGGCATTTCGCGGGTTGCCCGCACCAGCGCCACAATATAATGTTGCAATTCTTGGCTAATTGCCACTGCTTGCACTTGCGCCCGTAGGGTTTGGATGTCCTCGCGGCTGGCGCAGGTGGCTAAAGTATCCAGCGGATCAGCCTGTGCCTGGCGTTGGGTCAGGATTTGTACTTCGGCTTCCTGCGACACATAGCCCAAACTAAAGCGTAGCGCAAAACGATCCATTTGTGCTTCAGGTAACGGGTAAGTCCCATGAAATTCCACAGGATTTTGTGTGGCTATGACAAAAAATGTCGGACTGAGCGGATAGCGTTTGCCATCCAAACTCACTTGCCGTTCGCCCATCGCTTCTAACAGCGCCGACTGTGCACGCGGCGAAGCACGGTTAATTTCATCTGCCAGCAAAATTTCGGTAAAAACCGGTCCTTGATGAAAACGAAAGGTCTGCGCTTGCTGATCAAAAATAGAGACACCGAGAATATCTGAAGGCAATAAATCCGGTGTGAATTGGATGCGATTGAAATCCGCATTTAAAGATTTAGATAAAGCTTTGGCTAAAGTGGTTTTACCTGTCCCTGGCAAATCTTCTAGCAACACATGCCCGCCACTGGCAAAAGCAGCTAAGAGCTTACGAATCGCATCCCTATGTCCTTGAATCAGCGTTTGAATATTGGTTAGAATCTTTTGATAAATCTCAGTGGCATGTGGCATACAAGTTCATTTATTTAGGCAGTTCTATAAGAAAAATCAAAGAAAAATGCGGAACAAATTCCAACATTTTCTCGGTTTTATGGCGGTCGCACAGACGCACAGACCGAAGAAGCATTCCCTTCAGCTTTTGGACATTTTACCCTCTTAACCCCTTTCCATATACAGAAACATCATTTTTCTCGTGCCCGCATTCCACGCGGCGTGACGTGGCGGTTTTCGCGTGCGGGCGTTCCACGCTGCATGAGCGATTCCGAAGTTCAGCCTGTCAGTACAAGACGCCTGATTGGATTTGCGATAGAATACCCGTCTTTTGACAGCAGGCTGGCAAGCACCCTGGTGTTGGCTGGGTGAGCACTTCTATATTTTTAGGAATTTATCGTGGCAACTTACGAAACGGAAGAAGAACAAATCGAAGCCATTAAAAAATGGTGGAAGGATAATGGGCAGTCCGTAGTGGTGGGGATTGCGTTGGGTTTTACGCTGTTATTTGGCTGGCATACCTGGCGTAATTATCAGGAAAGTCAGGCGGAGCAGGCGTCTTATACTTATGAAGAGGTGTTCTCTTTAGCACAACAAAATCAGCCAGATAAGATGACTGCGGTCGCGCAAAAGTTGCTTGCTGATCATCCAAATAGCACCTATGCGGTGCTGACGGCGTTTTTGCAAGCGCAGCAAAATGTGAAAGCGGATCAATTGGAAGCGGCTAAAGCGAATTTGCAATGGGTGATTGATAATGCGGATTTGCCAGAGTTGAAAAGCCTGGCGTATTTGCGTAAGGCGCGTTTGCTGATGGATGCGAAGGCGCTGGAAGCCGCGCAACAGGCGCTTGATGAGGTGCATATTAAAGCCTATGAGGGGCTAAAAAATGAGTTGCAAGGGGATATTTATTTGGCGCAAAACAGCCCGAAAGATGCCCTGGCGGCTTATGCGAAGGCTTTGCAGGATGAGTCCTTGTCTGCGCAGCAGCGCAGTTGGCTGGAGATGAAGTGGGATAACTTGGGTGGCGATGCGCAAGCAGTCAGTGCGCCTAATGTGCTGCCGCCAGAGTGGTTGTTGATTCCGTCTGACGTGTTGGCGAATGCGGCGACGGCGGGCTTGCAAGCGCAAGAAGCGATGGCTACGCCGGTGACTATTAATCTGTCTTCTCCCACCCTTGATGTTGTGCAATAGAACGCTTGGAGGCATCTATTTTATGAAGCCAAATTTTATGCTGCTGAGTGTTACGCGCTTTGCGATTGCTTTGGGATTGGGCGGTTTGCTGGCGGGCTGCGGTTGGTTTGGCGCTAAGGATAATATTGAGCCGCCGTCGCCGTTGGTGAACCTGGTTTCGGGGTTTCAAACGCCAGTGCTGTGGCAAAATAATACGGGTGCTAAGCTTAAGGGCAATGCGCTGAAATTGCGTCCAGCAGTGCATGGAAATCAATTGCTTATCGCCACACCAGCGGGTGAGGTGGAAAGTCTGAATCTGGACAATGGCGCAAGTCTGTGGCGTTCGCGCTTGAAGTTTGATTTAACCGGCGGTCCGGGCGTGAGTGAGGATTTGGTGCTGGTGGGCGGACGCAAAGGGGATGTGGTGGCTTTGTCGCTGAGCGATGGCAGCGAACTCTGGCGTGTGCAGGTGTCTAGTGAGGTTTTGTCTGCACCGCAAGCGGCTCACGGTATTGTGATTGTGCGTAGTGTGGATGGTAAACTCACGGCTTTGAGTGCTAAAAATGGGCAACGTCTGTGGGTTTATGAGCGCCAAGTGCCGCTGCTGAGTTTGCGTGGCACCAGCACGCCGATGATTGATGGCAGCACTGTTTATGCAGGATTTGACAGTGGTTATCTGAGCGCCGTTAATCTCGATGACGGTAAGCCTTTGTGGGAAACCCGCTTGAGCCAACCCAGCGGGCGTTCGGAATTAGAGCGAATGGTAGACATTGATGCTGACCTTGCGATGTTTAAGGGCGTGTTGTTTATCACCGGTTTTCAAGGACGTACTGTGGCTTTTGATGTGCTTAAGGGCGAGGCGTTGTGGAATAAGGAAACTTCTTCTTACAGCGGCTTGGCGGTGGATGACCAAGCGGTTTATCTCAGCGATAGCCAAGGTTATGTGCAAGCCTTTGATCGCTATAGCGGGCGCGTTTTGTGGCAACAAGAAAAACTACAATACCGCCGCCTGAGTGCACCCGCATTGGTTGGCAATTACCTGGTGGTGGGCGATTTTGAGGGCTATTTGCATTGGTTGCGCAAAGAAGATGGACAATTTGCCGCACGCACAGAAACCGATAAATCCGGGCTACGCATCGCGCCGATAGCGACCGACAAGGGTTTACTGGTACTCACCAATCAGGGTACGCTGTATCTGCTACAAACACCGCCACCCGCATGATTTTGCTGTCCTGGTGGGATTTACTGCTAGGTGCTTCGTTGCTCTTTGCCCTAGCAGCCTTGTGCGCTCTGATCGGTTTACTCAGCATGACTCAGCGCATCTTGATCGCCGCCACCCGTGCCTTCGTACAACTGCTGGCTATTGGCTTCATCCTCAAATATCTTTTCTTCCAATCCCACCCCGGACTTACCTTGCTGATGGCTTGCGTTATGTTGCTGGCTGCCAGCTACGAAGTGCTTCATCAGCAACACCGCCGCTTTAACGGCTGGTGGGGGTTTGGACTAAGCAGTGGCGCGATTGCGCTCTCTTCGCTCCCAGTCGCGGTCTTTACCCTATTGTTTTTGTTGCAGCCGCAGCCCTGGTATGCGCCCCAATATTCCATCACCCTCATGGGCATCTTGGTTGGCAATGTCATGAGCGGCGTCGCCCTGGGATTAGAACGGCTCACCCATTCAGTGGTACAACAAAAAAACGCCTTGGAAGCCCGCTTAATGCTGGGGCATACCTGGAGCGAAACCATCAGCAGCATTCGCCTAGACAGCGTGCGCACGGGTTTGATTCCGCTACTCAACAGCATGGCAGCAGCAGGCATCATCACCTTACCAGGCATGATGACCGGACAAATCATGGCGGGCGCATTGCCCGTAGAAGCAGTCAAGTATCAGATTCTCATGTTTTTGCTGATTGGTGCGAGTACAGGGTTTGGCACAGTGCTGGCGGTATTTATAGGCGCACGGCGTTTGTTTGATCAGCGCGAACGCTTGCGCCTGGATAGACTCACCTAAAAAAACTGCCAAATGGCGGTTTTTTTAGGCAGATTTTTACAGGTAACGCAAGACCTTAGCCGGATTACCCGCGACAATAGCATTCGGCGGCACATCTTTAGTCACCATACTCCCCGCTCCGACAATGGCGTTTTCACCCACAGTCACGCCCGCCAGCAGCGTCACACTAGAGCCGATAGAAGCGCCTTTTTTCACCACCGTTGGCAAACACTGCCAATCGGCTTCCGTTTGTAGCCCGCCATCGGCAGTGGTAGCGCGTGGAAACATATCATTGATAAAGGTGACGTTATGACCGATAAACACGTTATCTTCAATGGTCACGCCCTCGCAAATAAAGCTGTGGCTAGAGATTTTGCAGTTTTTGCCGATTTTTGCGCCTTTTTGGATTTCGACAAAAGTGCCCACCTTGCTGCCATCTCCTACCTCACAGCCATAAAGATTCGTAAAATCATAGACTTTAGTGCCTTCACCGAGTTTTACATCGGGGGCGATTTTGCGCAATACTGGAGCGTCGCTCATACAAATATTCTCCTTAAAAAGTGATGTGGAAATAGCCTGGTTTACCCAGCGTTGAATGACTGACCGAGATGAGTAGGCAGTTTCAAGTCGGCAGCAATGTTTATCAGTGGCAATTGTGCAAGCTGCTCGCCTAAGAGCGGTGCAACCTCATACCAAACGTGACTATTCCAGGCGTTGGTAGCCTAATCAGAGACTTGCGGTGTTGCAGGTTAAGCTGTGGACCAGGCTGGCTTTGCCATTACTGCCAGGCGCAATGCCTGCCTCTACTGGCGGCGTCACCTCAATGGTTAAAGTGCTGCTGAGAGGACTTTCAGTTGCAAATAAGCCAAAACTCAGGCTGCCAATGGGGGTTTGGGTGTCTGCTATTTCTACCTCGGAAGTGCCTATAATTTCACCTTTGGAGGCGCTGATGCTGATTTTAGTGCCGCTGACCAGAGGATTACCGAATTTGTCTTGAATGCCTTTTAAGGTCAGTGGCGAACAGTTAGGCACGAATGCGGGAGGAAGCTTGTTGAGCGGTGTGCTGGAATCAATAGAGGCGTAAAGCTGCAAAGCATCGGTTTGCGTTTCGGCAGAAAACAATACGTTTATACTCGCCCAGATGGTAGTGTTTTCCTGAAATTGACCATCTGCTTTATCAAAAAAGCCATTACCATTCACGTCAATATAGAGTTCTCCGTCTTCATGGTCTCCAGAATCATTGGCATCAATATAGGGTTCGCTTAAATCAACCAGGAGTTTGTCGCCGGCATCGTAATATCCATTGCCGTTCATATCTTCAAAGCTTTCACTGCCACTGGTATAAGCAACGATGCGGTTTAAGCCGAGATTACCTGTTGGAGAAATACCGCCTAAATCGGGCGTGGTGGGGGCTGCTGATTGTAAAATAGCTGTTGCTTGCCCCAATGTTGTGGTGCTGGAAAAAGCCCCAGAACCAACACTTGTGCCAATAGTGCCGCCTTCGCTGATAAAATTCACTACAGTGCCATCAGTCACTATGTTGCCGAAGCGATCCCCGACATAGGCGGTTATCAGGTCTTGCAGTCCAAAATGTACGCCGCCAGCGATGTTTAGGTATTGAGCGGCTAAACCCAAATGCCGAGCGTCTGGTACGCCACCAGCGATGCTCACTCGTGCCAAGGTGCTGATATTGGCGCTACGCACAGTAGCCACTACGTCTACCACACCCGCCACGCGCCCGCTGAGCAATACCGCTTTAACCTGTCCATTCAGGGTGGTCGCACAGGCGGTAATGGTTTGGTTGCCAATGTTGCTGCCGCAGTTTTGCATGGCACTGGAGAGACTTTCGCCGCCGCCCAAGCGGGTGTTACCCAGGGTAAAGTCTACGTTTTGGTTATTTACCAAATTACCCAGGTTATCTTTCACCACAAAGGTTAAGGTAGCAGATTGTGGATTGCTACTGCCCTGAATGCCGATCACTTTGGGCGTTACTTCAAGTACCTCAATAGTGCCTATGCCGCTAGGCTGCACTGTTAAAGATAAAAAAGCACTAATGGGATTGTTATCCGCGCCTGTAACAGTAGCGGTAATGGTGCTAATGCCCGCTGTCGTCAAAGCACTGAAAATCACTTGCGCCTGTCCATTGGCGTCTGTTACCGCCGAAGGTTCAATGCGACCTGCGCCAGCAGTGCTAAAGTCAATTTTTGCGTTAGATACTGGGTTGTCTAATTCATCCAGCACGGTCGCAGTGATAGTATCGTTGCCAGTCAGACTCAGCGGACGCGGCAAGGTTGAAGAGCGTAGATTGATCTTTGTAGGAATGCCAGACGAGGTAAAGCGCACTGTGACCGCGTTAGAATTAAGATCGCCAGTGCTGGCGCTGATAGCGGCTTCACCTGCCTGGCGAGCAATCAGCCCTAGTTCGCCGCGCCCCTGTGCATCAGTCACTACTTGAAAGGCGTCTAACATAGCACTGCCACTGACTAAGCGAAAATTTACCGTCTGTCCAGCTATGCCTGCGCCCTTGCTGTCACGCAAATTGACATTTAAGCGCACCGCTGTTTTGCCATCGGCAATGCCCGTGTTGTTGCTGGCATCAAGAGTGAGTTGCGCACCAAAGTAGAGGGTAAATTGCTGAGAGGCATTGCCAGCACGGATTTCAACTTTAACATTTGCTTGCGTAGTGGCGCTGATCAGCACATCCACCAGCCCATTCTCATCAGTGGTTTTGGTCTGCAATAGTTGGTTGTCTCGATAAAAACTGACCGGAAAGCGACTGACCGGAAAACCCTCTTTAGAAAAAATCCGCGCTTGTGCTTTGGCATTGCCGCTTGCCAAGACCTGAGGCGTAACAGTGGCTTCCATTTGGCGATTTTCGCCCAAACTGGCAAAAAACTGGACGGTTGCTTCGTCGCTTAACTCCCCACTATGCGCTTGCACTATGACAGCACCGCCATTACTGCTGAGGTCTGAAACCTTGACTTTGGCTGTGCCGTCGTTGCCAGTGACTGCTTGTGCAGGGTTGAGTGTGGCATTCTCACCCACCAGGGTAAAGCTTATTTTTTCCCCGACAACCAAAGCATTGTTGGCGTCTTTTAAGATTGCCGTCAACTCGGCGCTGGCGTTGGCATTAAGGTTATCCGGTGACAGCGCCAATTTGCCACCAAAGTAAAAGTGCAAAACTCGGTTAATGCCGCCGCTGGTGATGGTTAGAGTAACGTTTTCTGCTTGCGTATGGGTTAAACGAAACACCGCTTGCCCGTTACTGTCGGTGGTGGTGGGCACTTCTAATAACTGTGCGCCATTGGAGGCGCTGGCACTAAAGGGGGTATTCGGTAATAAATCACCTTGCGCATTCTGATTACTGCTCTCTTTCTTGCGAAGCGCCACCTGTACATTGGCTACACCGCCCGGATTTAGAAAGGTTTTATCTGCGCTGAGTTCGATTTCATCTACATTAATGTTGCTGGTATTAGCCGTCGGCGTCTTGAACTCGATCCGCGCTTCGCGCCTTGGTAATGTGCCCGCTTGCACACCAATTAAGCTGGTTTCTACGTTGCGGTTGCGTACATTAAGGCTGACTTGCCCGTTGGTGCTGGTCTGGGCGGTGAAAAATTCGAGTTCTGCATTGCCAGCTAGACTAAAAAACTGTATGGATTCGCCGACGATGGCGCTGCCTTGCGCATCTAGCAGGCGTGCGACTAGCTGCGTGGCGGTAGTGCCGTCGGCTGAGCCGGTGCTGTCGGCGGGCAGTAACGTTAGGTTTGCGCCAAAATGCAGTACCAGGCTACGTTGCAGAGTACCGGCACTGATGTCTAGTTGCGCATTTTCCGGCGCAACACCGATGATTTTTACCAGCGCCCGCCCGCTGCTGTCGGTGGTGGCACTGCTGCGGTCTAAAATGGCTTGCCCTTTGAGGCTGAAATTGAGGCTTTGCCCGACCAGCGGCACGCCTGCGTTATCTTGCAAGCGCACCTCGATTTGCGCTTGATCGGTGGCTTGCAGCACTGTTGCCGAGGGCGTTACCAGTAGGTTTTGCTGGGTGTTGTTGTTAGCAAGAAAATTCACTTGGGCGTGGGCGGTTAGGGCTTCGTATTGCGCCTGCACGGTGACAGTGCCGCCGTCGTTGCCCAGGTCTTTTACCGTAACCTTGGCGGTGCCTTCGCTGTCGGTAACGGCGCTGCTGGGCGTGAGGGTTTCTGCATTGCCTGCGGTGAAATTGAACTGAATGCTTTTGCCAGCGAGTGGCGCATTGTTTTTATCTTTGAGCAGCGCAGTCAGCACTATGGAGCCGCTGGCATTGCTGCTTGCTGGCAGGAGCGCCAAGGTTGCGCCTTCGGTTGCTGTGGCTGTGGTGCTGGTGCTGCCGCTTCCGCCGCCTAAGCAACCAGTGAGGAAAAAGCCTAGGAATAACCACAGGAGATAATGTTTGTTGCTACAATGCAGCTTTTGGGTTGTCATGTTGAATACTCAGCAGGTGATGGCACGATTTTTCTGATTATCTCTTACTCCAGAGGCTTAATACAAATCCATAAGCTTTTAAGCCCGGTTTCATGTTTTAGCACACTTATGCCAAAAATTTTTGACTGTTCTTTGATGCGGTGTAAATCGCTGGTGGGCTATGTTTGGGTTGCTTTGCTACTGCTGCTCAATGCCTGTGCGCCACAACCGCCACAGCCGTCGCCTGGGCATTTGCATAGCCAGCCTCCCGCAGCGCCTACTGACGCCGAAACCACTGCGGCGATTCCACCAGTGGTTACGCAAGCGCCGTTTTTGCCGCCGCCCGCGCCCGTTGAGGAAGAAGAACGCTATACGGTGGTGGTGGAAAATATTCCCTTGCAGAGTTTTTTGTTTGCCTTAGCGCGAGATGCGCGGCGCAATATAGAAATTGCCCCAGGCTTAAAAGGCTTTGTCACCATGAATGCGCTAGATCAAAGTCTGGAGCAAATTCTGGATCGGGTCGTGCGGCAAAGCGAAGAGTTGCGCTATGACATTGTAAATGGAGACATTATCGTCAGCCGCGATATGCCCTATGTGCATACCTATACCGTAGATTATGTCAACCTGAGCCGGCAAAGTGATAGTAGCGTGAGTGTTTCAACCCAGGTAGTGACTGGCTCGGTAGGCGATCAACAGAGTGCGGGCGCTTCATCAGACAGCAATAACTCTACTTCTTCTATCAAAAATATGAGTACGCATCAATTCTGGGACAGTTTGGTGGAAAACATTCGCACCATTTTGCGCACTCAAGTGACAGTAACGGAAAAACTCAAAAGCGATGCCCAAGTAGGTGAGGAAACGCCGGCTAATCGCGTAGAAGAACGTACTGTAACAAGTGAACAAAACGTCATGGTCAATAAAGAAGGTGGCTTGATTACAGTTCGTGCAACTAAAAGGCAACATGCTGAAATTCGAAACTTTCTTACCCTGGTCTTGGAAAGTGTGCAACGTCAGGTGTTGATTGAAGCAACCATAGTGGAAGTGCAACTGAGCGATCAATATCAAGCGGGGATTGATTGGAAGCGGCTGGATGGGGATTTTTCTTATGAACAAACCACTACGAGCGGCAGTGCTTTTGGTAACGCGCCCCCTGCCTATGTGTTTCGCTACGCCAATCCCTTGAGTGCAATTGGCGACATCGCCGCCGCCTTAAAAATGCTTGAGCACTATGGCAACACTAAAGTCCTTTCTAGCCCCAAAATCATGGCGTTAAATAACCAAACCGCAGTGCTCAAAGCAGTGGATAACCGTGTTTATTTCAGTGTCAACATTGAAGAGCGGGAAGCCACACAAAACTCGGCGGCGCGTACTCGTTTCGACACGCAAATACATACAGTGCCAGAAGGACTGATCATGAGCATTACGCCGCAAATCAGCGACAAAGACGAAGTGATTTTGAATGTGAGACCCACAGTGTCGCGCATTATTGATTATGTGCGAGACCCTAGTTTGGCTCTAGCGACCCGCAATACGCCAGGGCTTAATATTCCTAACAGCCTTATCCCCGTCGTGCAAGTGCGTGAAATGGAGTCCTTGTTGCGCATCAACAGCGGTGATGTCGCCATTATTGGTGGTTTAATGCAGGATTCCGCAGTACAGGGTAAAGACGGTGTGCCGGTGCTGTCGCGCTTACCCATTGTCGGGGATGCCTTCAGCTACCGAGATGACAAATACGTCAAAACCGAATTGGTGATTTTCTTGCGTCCGTTGGTAATTAAACGCGCCAGCGTTGAAGGCGGAGATTTGCAGGATTTCCGCCGTTATTTAAGCAATCCAGAGCATCCTGATCGCAGCCCGCCAACCGGATTACCCTTAAACCCTGGCAACTGGTATCCAGGCTCTGCCAATTAAAGCGGGTGAAAGAAGCCTGTATGTGTCACATTGTTTTCATACTTTTTTGTCAACATAGCCCGCGCTTGAATACCTTAAGTTCATCTGGGGCTTGCGGATTGCCAACATTTCCCTATCGGATTGCGACCCGTAAGTGCTTAACCGGATTCCCGTTGGTCTTGGGGTATGGGCGCTCCTGGCTCTTAATTGAGCGTTGTTTCAGCCGGTGCAACTGTTTTTCTAGTAATCTTGTACTCTATTACGGAGTCTCCCCCCTTTTTTTGCACCGGCTTTCTTTTTTTCTTAATCTCTGCGTGTGTTTGCTTTACCTTCCCCTATTCAAGCAGTTGTTTTCCGCGATCAGCCAGTGTTCGTCAAACGCGACGATCTGCTGCACCCCTGGCTTAATGGCAATAAGGCAAGAAAACTTCAGGCTTATTTGCAACACGATTTTCCTGGTGTGGATACGCTGGTGTCTTATGGCGGTAACCAATCCAATGCGATGCTGGCATTAGCGGGTTTGGCGCGGTTGCGCGGCTGGCGTTTTCTCTACTACGGCAAACCCTTGCCGCGTACTTTACAAACCCACCCCAGCGGCAACTTGCAAGCGGCTTTAGCCCAGGGCATGACCTACATTGCTGTGCAAACATTTGACTTTACAAACTTTCCAGGCAATGTGCTGTATGTTCCCCAAGGTGGTGCAAGCCGTTGGGCAGAACCAGGTATTGCTGTTTTAGCGCAGGAAATTCAAGAGTTTGCGCGTTTAATGCGGCTTGCAGAGTTAGGCGTGATTGTCGCTTCTGGTACTGGCACAACGGCTTTTTTTCTGCATAGGCACCTAAAAGCCAGCGGCATTCACGTTTTTACCGTTCCTTGTGTCGGCGATAGCGCCTATTTGCGCCAACAATTTAGCCAATTAGCAGAAACTTCCGGTGAGCATCCCAAGCAAGCCGCTTATCCGCACCTTTTAGAATCTGAAAAAACCTATCATTTCGGGCACTTGTATGCAGAATTTTGGCATCTCTGGCAAGCTCTGAAAGCCCAAACCGGCATTGAATTTGACCTGCTCTACGATCCCCTTGCCTGGCAAGTGCTTTTGCAGCAACGCCATATTTTGCCCGCTCATCTGCTGTATTTACACTGCGGCGGCATCAGTGGCAACGAATCCATGCTGAAACGCTATGCACGTTTTTGTACAATGCTCTCATCTTGAACTGTATTGACTGACACTACCAGAGGAATACCCATGTCATTAATTCGCGCTTTTGCTGCTTTACGCCCGCAACCAGACTACACAGCAGCGGTGGTTGCGCCGCCCTATGATGTGCTCAATACCGAAGAAGCCTGTCAGCGGGTAGATGGGCGTCCGTGGAGCTTCCTGCACATCTCCCGTCCAGAAATTGACCTGCCGCCCGGCACCGATCCCTACTGTGCCGCCGTTTACGAAAAAGCCGCGGAAAATCTGCAAAACATGCGCAACAACAGCATCTTGCGACAAGATGAGCAAGCCTACTACTACCTTTACGAACTCATCATGGGCGAACACCGCCAAACCGGTTTAGTCGCCGTCGCCTCCGTCAGCGATTACGATAGCAACCGCATCCGCAAACACGAATTTACCCGCCCAGACAAAGAAGACGACCGCGTGCGCCAAATTGACAGCCTTAATGCGCAAACCGGACCTGTGCTCCTGACCTACCGCCAAGACGCAGGCATCCAAAGCCTCATAGATCGCATCACCGCTGCCACGCCGTTGGTCAACGTCACCGCCGACGACGGCATAGTGCATCGTCTGTGGTTGGTCAGTGCCCAAAGCGACATCGAAAAAATCACCGAAACCTTTGACGCCATGCCTAACCTTTACATCGCCGACGGGCATCATCGCTCCGCCGCCGCCTCGCGGGTCGCCGCTAAACGCCGCACCAGTAACCCCAACCACAGTGGCGAAGAAGCTTATAACTACTTTTTGGTCGTCATGTTTCCCGACACCCGCATGAAAATCCTCGACTACAACCGTGTCATCAAAGACCTTAACGGACTGAGCCAAGACGAATTTCTGCGCCAAATCGCCGAAAATTTCAGCGTCACCCAGGTTGACGGACAATACAAACCCACGCAACGCGGCACCTTTGGCATGTATCTCGACGGCAACTGGTATCAACTTGCCATCAACCCCGACAAAGTATCCAACGAAGACCCAGTTGCCGCCCTTGATGTCAGCCTACTCAGTGACAACCTGATTTCACCGATACTTGGCATCAGCGACCCGCGCCGCGACAAACGCATAGACTTCGTGGGCGGCATTCGCGGCTTGAAAGGCTTAGAAAAGCGCGTCAACAGCGGCGAAATGGCAGTGGCTTTTGCGCTTTACCCGACTAGCATTGAAGAACTCATGGCAGTCGCCAACGCCGGACAGGTGATGCCGCCCAAATCCACCTGGTTTGAACCCAAACTCGCCGACGGCTTAGTCTCGCACCTGCTCTAACGGCAATGGGCGCAAGGTTTTTTGCAACCGCCCCACAAAAAAACGCCAGGGTAGATGCCCTGGCGTTTTTTTATGTGGATAAGTGATTGATTAATTGAGCGTACGCTTTACCTGCGTCCGTTCGTAGACTTCGATCTGGTCGCCCGGTTTAACGTCATTGTAATCCTTCACGCCGATGCCGCATTCCATACCGGCTTTGACTTCGCCCACGTCGTCTTTGAAGCGCCGTAGCGATTCCAATGCGCCCTCGAAAATCACCACGTTGTCGCGTAACACGCGGATTGGATTGTTGCGTTTGACCGTGCCTTCCAGCACCAAGCAACCTGCCACTGCGCCGATTTTTGCCACGCGGAATACATCACGGACTTCTGCCAAACCGATGATTTCTTCGCGGATTTCTGGCGATAACATGCCGTTAATGGCTTGTTTGACTTCATCAATGGCTTCGTAAATGATGCTGTAGTAGTGCAGATCAACTTCTTCTTCCTGCACTCGCCGCCGCGCTGAACTGTCGGCACGCACATTGAACCCAATTAAAATAGCTCCAGAAGCCACCGCAAGATTAACATCAGATTCGGTAATGCCGCCCACACCGTGCGCCACTATAGCCACCTTGACCTCGCTGCTAGAGAGCTTGATGAGGGATTCGCTAAGGGCTTCCACCGAGCCTTGTACATCGGCTTTGAGCACAATGTTAAGGGTGTTGATTTTGCCTTCTTCCATTTGCGAAAAGACATTTTCCAGCTTGGCGGCGTGTTGCTTGGCAAGCTTGACTTCGCGGAATTTGCCTTGGCGAAACAGCGCAATTTCACGGGCTTTGCGTTCGTCTGCCACCATAGTGACTTCGTCTCCCGCCAAAGGTGTGCCGGATAAGCCCAGCACTTCAACCGGAACCGAAGGTCCAGCGTCTTTCACCGACTGACCGCTTTCGTCCAACAGGGCGCGTACTCGACCAAATTCTTGTCCTGCCAAGATCATGTCACCGCGATGCAAAGTACCGCGTTGCACCAGTACGGTTGCAATAGCCCCGCGTCCGCGATCCAGACGAGACTCAACCACCACGCCATGCGCCGGACCGTCAGCAACAGTGCGCAATTCGAGCACTTCGGCTTGCAGCAAAATGCCTTCTAACAGGCTATCAATGCCCGTGCCTTTTTTCGCTGAAACATAGACAAACATGGTGTCGCCGCCAAATTCTTCTGACACCACTTCGTGCATGAGCAGTTCTTGCTTGACACGCTCTGGGTCGGCTTCGGGTTTATCAATTTTGTTGATCGCCACAATCATGGGCACTTTCGCTGCACGCGCATGTTGAATGGCTTCAACGGTACGCGGCATCACGCCGTCGTCAGCCGCCACGACCAGCACCACAATGTCAGTAATTTTCGCACCACGCGCACGCATGGCGGTGAAAGCTTCGTGACCTGGGGTGTCAAGGAAGGTGATCATGCCGTGCTCAGTTTCAACGTGATACGCGCCTATGTGCTGGGTAATGCCACCCGCTTCGCCCGCTGCAACACGGGTACGGCGGATGTAATCCAACAACGAGGTTTTACCATGATCCACATGCCCCATGATGGTGACAACGGGGGGACGCGGCACTTCGTCGCCGTCGCTTTTCATTTCTGCCAGTTCCGCTTCCAGATCGTTTTCTTTCAACATGAGCGGAACATGCCCCATTTCCTCCACCACAATAGCAGCGGTTTCTTGGTCAATCACCTGATTGATGGTCACCATAGTGCCCATTTTCATCATGGTTTTGATGACTTCAGCGGCTTTGATGGACATCTTTTGCGCCAGTTCGCCCACCGTAATGGTTTCTGGAATCCCCACTTCATGCACCATAGGCGCAGTAGGACGAGTAAAACCATGTTTGTTTTCAACGGCTTTAGACTGTGCAGAGGTTTTGTTCTTTTTGCGCAGGCGACGCTGCTTTTCTTCCTGCTCTGGCGTCAGTTGCTTATCTTTGCGCCCACCACCGCGACTGTCTTTGTTTTCGCGTCCTTCAGGGCGATCTGTGCGGACGCTTTTCTTCTTCGCGCCACCACCGCCACCCGCGCCAGGACCCGCAGTGTGACCTGCACTATGACCCGCATTGTGGGTGTGGGTTGCTGGCTTTTTCACCTCTTGCCCACCAGTGGCAGCAGGACGATTATCACTTGAGCGTGGTGCAGGTTTGCGTCTGTCGTCAGTGGGTTTATGGGCAGCGGGACGCCGATCTGTTCTAGCCGTCTGGGTTTGTGCTCCAGCAGGGCGCGTTTTTTGAGTAGTTGGAGTAGTCACAGGCGCATGTTTCTGCACCACTGGCTCTGCAATGGCTTGCGCTTCAACCGTGTCAACCGGTTTAACCGGCTCAACAGTTACACTCTCGGCGTTAGCAGCGGCAGCAGCAGCAGCAGCTGTTTCAGCAATTAACTGACTTTCTTCCACATAATAGGTGGTTTCTGCAGCGGCTGCTTTTTGGCTTTGTTTGCGTGCCAGTGCTTCAGCTTCTTTCGCTTCTTTGCGTGCGCGTTCTAGCGCCCGTTCTTGTGCGCGTTCTTCGGCTTCTTGTTTTTGCCGTTGAATTTCTACCGCGTCTGCTTGCCGTCGCACAGCTTCTACAGCATCACGCTGTTTACGCTGTTCAAGTTCTTTAGCTTCACGTTCTTGGCGAGCTTTTTCTTCTGCTTTGCGTTTGATTTCTGCTTCAATACCGCGTTGGGTTTCTTCCGAATGGGTATTGTGATGGATCATCGCCGCTACTTGAGGCGCCTCGTCAGCGGCGCTACGCTGGATGTAGGTGCGCTTTTTACGCACCTCAATGCTAACGGTTTTCTTACCTTGTGCGCTAGGCACTTTCAACTCGCTGATGGTTTTACGCTTTAAGGTAATTTTCTTTTTCTCCGCTTCATTATCTTTACCATGTACATGCCGCAAATGGGTCAATAATCGGCGTTTTTCGTTCTCATCAATATGGTCGTCGACATTTTTGGCAGCTAATCCGGCCTCGCCTAATTGCGTCAACAAAAGGTCAATAGGGATCCCCACGTCGTTTGCAAATTGTCGTATTGTTACTTCAGCCATGTAGCTTTACCTCCTTATACCTAGTCCTGCTTCTCGTCAGCAAACCAGGGCGCACGCGCCGTCATGATTAAAGCCGCAGCGCGAGCTTCATCCATGTGTTCTAGTTCCAGTAAATCGTCAACCGCCTGTTCTGCCAAGTCATCCAACGTGGTTATGCCACGGCTTGCCAATTGATACGCCAGGATTTCATCCATACCTTCCATTGCTAACAATTCTGCTGAAGGGGCTTGGCTTTCCAATAATTCCTCATTGGCGATTTCCTGCGTAACTAAGGCATCTTTTGCGCGATTGCGCAATTCTTCTACTATGTTTTCATCAAAGCCTTCAATGTCGAGTATTTCATTCAAAGGTACATAAGCCACTTCCTCAATAGTAGAGAAACCTTCGGCGACTAATAAACCCGCCACATCTTCATCTACATCCAGTTTATTCATAAACAATTGGACTAGGCTATGTACTTCCACTTCTTGTTTCTTTTCCGCTTCTGAAGCGGTCATTACATTCAGATGCCAACCGGTCAATTGGCTGGCTAATTTAACATTCTGTCCGCCGCGCCCGATGGCTTGAGAAAGCTGATCTTCGGCAACTGCTACATCCATGCTGTGCGCATCTTCGTCAATGATGATAGACACCACTTCTGCAGGAGACATGGCATTAATCACGAATTTTGCTGGATTTTCGTCCCACAAAATAATGTCCACGCGCTCGCCGCCTAACTCGCCAGACACCGCCTGCACCCGTGAACCGCGCATTCCAACGCACGCGCCCACTGGATCAATGCGCGGGTCTTGCGTATGCACCGCGATTTTGGCGCGAGAGCCAGGATCACGCGCTGCATGGACCACTTTGATCAGACCTTCGTTAATTTCCGGTACTTCTAACTTAAATAATTCAATTAACAATTCTGGTGCTACGCGGCTGATCAATAACTGAGGACCGCGACTTTCCGGTTTGACGCTACGCAAATACCCGCGAATACGATCCCCTAAGCGCACAGATTCACGCGGCAGCATTTCGTCGCGGTTAATCACGGCTTCGACATTGTTACCTAAGTCTAGGATAACATTGCCTTTTTCAACGCGCTTTACAATCCCGCTGAGTAATTCGCCAACCCGCGCTAGATAAGCAGCAACCACTTGCGCCCGCTCGGCTTCGCGCACTTTCTGCATAATGACTTGGCGGGCAGTTTGCGCTGCAATGCGCCCAAAAGCCACAGATTCCATCGCTTCAACCAAAGTCTCGCCGACCAAAATCCCCGGCTTTTTAGCTTGTGCAGCAGTTAAGCTAATCTGGCGTTCTTCAGATTCAAACGCCTCATCATTCACCACGACCCAGCGCCGCTGAGTAATGTAGTCACCGGTATGACGATCAATTTTGATTTCTACATCCCAATCATAGCCGTAGCGTTTTTTGGTTGCATTGACCAGTGCGCATTCCAGCGCCTCAAAAATAATATTTTTATCTACGCCTTTTTCATTGGACACCATGTCCACGACGACTAAAATTTCTTTACTCATAAGCGTTCCCTTTTACCCCCGATCTGTCTCCCGCCATACTCGTTTAATCGCTCTTATCAGACGCGCCCGAAAACAGGGTTAAAACCTTATAAAACAAGATGCTGAAAGCACACTGAAGTGATGTTACTGGCGTTCTTACGCAACTATAACTCAGGCACCAAATGCGCTTTATCCACCTGAGCATAAGGTAAACGATAAAGCACCTTATCTATTTCTACTAATATCTCGTTATGCTCCACACCCAGCAAAAGCCCATTAAAATTACGTCTGGGTGCGCCCTCAGCCATCGGCAGTGGACGCTGCAAGCGAATTTTTGCCTGCTGTCCAATAAAACGGCTAAAGTGCTCTAGTGCAAACAGCGGTCGGTCTAAGCCCGGGGAAGACACTTCTAGCGTATATTGCCCACGAATCGGGTCTTCCACTTCCAATACACCGCTGACTTGGTACGACACCGCCTCGCAATCGTCAATTCCGATCCCCTCAGGATGATCAATATACAGGCGCAACAAGGTATCGTGCCGCCCTTGGCTCAGGCTTTCTACACCCAGCAATTCATAACCCAGCCCGTTGACGACTGGTTGCAAAAGTTCAGTTAAGGCTTTATGCAGCAAAGTTTTACTGTCTCCATAAACAAAAAGTGGGCACAATGCCCACGTTTTTTCAGCTATTCTGTGCGCTTTGGGGCATTTCTATGCGCTAAAGCGTCTCTACAAAAAGGCTTCTGCAATAAAAAAACCCCGGAAACGGGGCTTTTTTGCAACTGCGCAACTGCATCTATGCGCCTTACGCGAACATCCTTAAAGCAATTAAGCCAGCCATTCTAAAGTATTTGCAATAGCATAGCAACTTATTGAGTTTTTTTGCGCATCCTGAAAGGGAAGATGATAAACCAATCTTGGATTGTTACCAGGCGTTGCTGTGTGAGATTGTTTTTGGGGCGGCTATCTCTCGTTTTCATAAACATTGCAACGCGCTAGACTGAGCTGTCGTCGCTCTAGCAGTCCAACATTTCGTAGACCATGCCACCGAAAACCTGAGTTAAAAACGCAGATGCCTCGTATAGAACAGCTTATCCAAGACCCGAATGTTAAAGAATGTTTTGCTTTGATTTACGCGCCGCGCCAGCAAAAGCGTGGGCGTTTCCCTGATAATTGCGTGCAAGTGGTGGCATCGCGTGAAGCTGCGTTAGCGGGTGCAAAACCGCTGGAGCATCTGCATCCGGCGATTGTTTGCGGTCCTTCGCGTTCTTCGGAGGGCTTTATGCTGTTTTATTTGGTGCAGTGGTTGTAAGACTGGTTACAGAAAGTGAATAGAATAGCCGAAAGTGTGCATGTCGGGTACTGCATTGCGTAGTTCTAAGCTGACATGCACCGGTTGGTTGGGTTGTAATTGGGTGGTTACTTCGCTGGCGTTGAGATACTCTTGCGGGGCTAAACGCCGAATGCCAATGACTTGATTTTTCTCATCTTCAAAGCGAATTTCTAAGCCTGGATAGGGCTGTGGAAAGGTTGCTTGGTTGGCGAAAATAAAATGCAGCAGCACTGCGCCTTGGTAGGTTTCATGTTTACCCATGAAATTGTTGCTGACATGCAGTTGGTCTAATGCGCGGGTGACAGGCAACTGACAGCTTGCGTAGTAGCAGAATTTTTCTAACCAGGGGCGAATCTGTGCATGTTGTAGCACATAATCGCGCTGCGTGAACCAAAAATATTGCGCGACCAGTGCGGCTAAAAGCAACAATCCGCAGAAGCTCCAAAACAGGGTGCTACGCCTGCGCTTGCGGGCTAAACGGGCTTCTTCCTCCGCGACCAGTTCATGCAGAATTTCTTCTTCGGTGAGTTTTTCGGGGGGATGCGCGTTGCTGTTAGCCATTGTTTTTCCTATAAAATTTCCATACCCATGACATGATAACCGGCGTCTACATAGATCACTTCGCCAGTGATGCCAGCGGCTAAATCAGAACAAAGGAAGGCGCTGGCATTGCCGACGTCTTCAATGCTGACGTTGCGACGTAGCGGTGCGGTTTTTTCGGCACGGTCTAACATGCTGCGAAAGTCGCTGATGCCAGAAGCGGCGAGGGTGCGAATGGGTCCGGCAGACACAGCATTAACGCGAATACCTTCAGGTCCTAAGCTGCTTGCCATGTAACGTACATTGGCTTCAAGGCTGGCTTTTGCCAATCCCATGAGATTGTAGTTCGGTAGCACGCGCTCTGAACCTAAATAAGTCATGGTGACGAGTGCGGCGTTGCGTCCTTGCATCAGGCTGCGTCCGGCTTTTGCCAATGCGGTGAAGCTATAGGCGCTGATGTCGTGGGCGATTTTGAAGGCTTCGCGGGTGCAACCTTCAATAAAGTCGCCTTTTAGAGCGTCGCCGGGTGCGAAAGCCACTGAATGCACAATGCAGTCCAAACCATCCCAGGTTTTTTGCAGTTCGGCAAACACTGCGGCAATTTCCTCATCGCTGCTGACATCGCAAGGCAACACCAGGCTGGAATTGCACTCAGCCGCTAATTTTTCTACCCGACTCTGTAATTTTTCCCCCTGAAAAGTGAACGCCAGTTCTGCGCCCTCGCGGTGCATGGCTTGCGCCACGCCCCAAGCGATTGAGCGATTGCTTGCCACGCCCACAATCAGGGCTTTTTTGCCCGCTAAGAATCCCATAATAGCTTCTCCTTAAGTCTTGTTTTGAAAGGCGCAGAGTATAGCAAATAACTGGCGGTTGAAGCTGCTGCCAAGTTTTGCAGGCTACGCTAAAACCTATGGGCTATGTACAATACGCGGGTTTCTTTGCAACCCGCTCTGGCGGGTTGTCTTCTATTGTTTGGCTAAAACTCAGGTAAAACAGCATGTCTAAGGTCAATAAAATTGTGCTCGCCTATTCAGGCGGTTTGGATACTTCGATTATTTTGCGCTGGTTACAAGAAGAATATCAGGCAGAAATCGTCACTTTCACCGCAGATATTGGGCAGGAAGAAGAACTTGAACCGGCTCGCGCCAAAGCTGAAGCAATGGGCGCAAAAGCTATCTACATTGAAGATTTGCGCGAAGAATTTGTGCGGGATTTTGTTTATCCCATGTTCCGTGCTAATGCGATTTACGAAGGTGAATATTTGCTCGGTACTTCAATTGCGCGTCCGCTGATTGCCAAGCGCATGGTGGAGATTGCCAAAGAAACCGGCGCAGATGCCATTTCACATGGCGCAACCGGCAAAGGCAATGATCAGGTGCGTTTCGAGTTGGGCGCTTATGCGCTAAAACCGGATGTCAAAGTCATAGCGCCTTGGCGCATTTGGGACATGACTTCACGCGAAAAACTCATGGCGTATGCAGAAAAACACGGGATTCCAGTAGAAATGAAGCGCGGCACTAAATCGCCCTACTCAATGGATGCCAATTTGTTGCACATTTCTTATGAAGGGGATTTGTTAGAAAATCCTTGGAATGCGCCGGAAGAAGCCATGTGGCGCTGGTCAGTTGCACCCGAAGCCGCGCCTGATGTCGCCACCGAATTAGAACTGACTTTTGCGGGCGGCGATATTGTTGCGGTCAACAATGAACTGCTGTCGCCCGCGCAAGTGTTAGCTTATTTGAACAAAATCGCCGGTGAAAATGGCGTTGGGCGCTTAGATTTAGTAGAAAATCGCTATGTCGGCATGAAATCACGCGGTTGCTACGAAACCCCCGGCGGCACTGTGATGCTCAAAGCCCACCGCGCTATGGAATCCTTAACCCTAGACCGCGAAGTGGCGCATCTGAAAGACGACCTCATGCCGCGCTACGCCAGCCTGATTTACAACGGCTATTGGTGGAGTCCTGAGCGCAAAATGCTGCAAACCATGATTGATCAAACGCAAAGTGTGGTGAATGGCAAAGTGCGTGTGAAGTTGTACAAAGGCAATGTGATTGTCACCGGACGCCACTCCGACAACGATAGCCTGTTTGACGCCACCATCGCCACCTTTGAAGACGATGCAGGCGCTTACAACCAATTCGACGCTGAAGGTTTCATTAAACTCAACGCCTTGCGGATGCGCATCGCCGCTCGTTTAGGGCGCGAAGTTTAAGCAGCTTGTAAAACACTTGTAAAAGTAGTCTAGGGTTTGCGCCCTATGTTTTTGGCGGCGCAAACCCCAAAAAACCCAATTTGCTAGGTCTTCAAAGGAGAAAATGGATATGAGCATCAACCGTCGAGAATTTCTACAACTCATCAGCGCCGCTGCTGCTGCTGGATTATTTCCCGCGTCCAGTTTTGCCGCCCAAAAACAACCGAGCGCACTCTACGAAGTGCCCAATTTCGGCAACGCCCGTTTGCTACATTTCACCGACTGCCACGCGCAATTGTTGCCGGTTTATTTCCGCGAACCCAACGTCAACCTCGGCGTACACGGCATGTTAGGCAAGGCGCCGCATCTGGTTGGCGACAAATTGCTGCAACACTTCGGTGTCAAAGCCGGCAGCATCGAAGCCCATGCGCTGACCTATCTGGGTTTCGACAAAGAAGCGGCAAAATACGGCAAAATCGGCGGTTTTGCGCATTTAGCCACGCTGGTTAAACAACTGCGCGACAGTTTTGGCAGCAACAAAACCCTGCTACTTGACGGCGGCGACACCTGGCAAGGCTCAGGCACTGCCCTGTGGACACGCGGCATGGACATGGTCGGCGCCTGCAACCTGTTGGGCGTGGATGTCATGACCGGACACTGGGAATTTACCTACCTAGAAGAAGAAATTTTTGCCAACCTTGAAGCCTTCAAAGGCGATTTTGTTGCGCAAAACATTAAGGTTAAAGAAGAAGCCAGCTTTGATTACGGACACGACTACGACGAAAACAGCTACCACGCTTTCAAACCCTATGTCATCAAAGACTTAGGCGGCGTGCGTGCCGCCATCATCGGACAAGCCTTTCCCTACACCCCAATCGCCAATCCCGCCCGTTTCATCCCCAACTGGACCTTCGGTATCAACGACCAAGACATGCAGGACTTGGTAGACAAAATCCGCGCCGAAGAAAAACCCGACCTGGTCATCGTCCTCTCCCACAACGGCATGGACGTAGACTTAAAAATGGCATCCCGCGTCATCGGCATTGACGCCATCATGGGCGGACACACCCATGACGGAATGCCCGCGCCCACCGAAGTAAAAAACCCAGGCGGCATTACCCTCGTCACCAACGCCGGCTCCAACGGCAAATTCCTCGGCGTATTAGATTTTGCCGTCAAAAATGGCAAAGTCAGCGGCTACCAATACCGCTTGCTGCCCCTCTTCTCCGAGCTACTCGCAGCCGATCCCGCCATGGCCGCTTACATCGAAAAAACCCGTGCACCGCACTTAAGCAAACTGCAAGAAGAACTCGCTGTTGCCGATCAACTCCTGTACCGACGTGGCAACTTCAACGGCACTTTTGACCAACTCATCTGCGACGCCCTGCGCGTACAAAGCGACGCACAAATCGCCCTCTCTCCAGGCTTTCGCTGGGGCACCAGCGTCCTACCCGGACAAGCCATCACCATGGAACACATACTGGATCAAACCGGCATGACCTACCCAGAAACCTATGTGCGCGACATGAAAGGGCGCGACATCCACCTGATTTTAGAAGACGTGTGCGACAACCTGTTCAACAGCGATCCCTACCGTCAACAAGGTGGCGACATGGTGCGCGTCGGCGGTATGGATTACGTCTGCGATCCCACCGCCGAAATGGGTAGCCGCATCAAAGACATGCGCCTAGACGACGGCAGCACAATAGACCTGGAAAAAAATTACAAAGTGGCAGGCTGGGCAACTGTCGGCAGTGCATCCCCCGGCGCCCCCGTGTGGGAATTGGTCGCCGACTACCTACGCGACCGCAAAACCGCCAAACTGGACAAAATAAACACACCTAAACTCATGAATGTAAAGAACAATCCTGGTTTAGTAGACTATATGGGAGCGATAGTTTAGGGCAATTATAAACAGGTTCTTTTCAAATCGCGGTGAAAGTCGTTGACAACAGCGGTTTAGAAAGCCATGTAGGGTGGGCAAAAGCCGTCCGTGATATGGGAAAAGAATTTGAATTAACCACGGCGTTGCCCACCATTCGGGTAGTATTGAAGCATCGAATGGTGGGTAAATTCCGTGGTAATTATGTGCCAACAAATGAAATTCATTGGACGGAATTAGCCCACCCTACACGGCTGTTAAAATAGAAAATTGATACAGTCTTATGTTAAAGGAGTATGAACATGGTAACAATTATTCAAGGTACAACTAAAAAACCTGTTTCTGCACAAAGGCTGGCAGATTTCTTTGCGCATCATACGGAATATGACGGTTTTTTGTATATAGGCTATCCGATTATCGGTACTGCTGAAGGCCCCTATCCAATTGATGCCATTCTAATTTCAAGAAGCAAAGGACTTGTGGTTATCAGCCTAGTGGAAGGCCGAGATATAGATAAAAATGATGCGCAAAGCATTCAAGATGATAGCTGCAACAAGCTAGAGTCAAAACTCAGAGCACATAAAGCTTTAATGCAAGGACGAAAATTATTAGTTCCAATTTATCCGGTGATATTTGCACCTGCCATTAATGATGTTTCCGGTATTACCACCGATGATTACCCAATATGTAATGAAATAAATTTAGGCACATGGCTTGATAGTTGTGACTGGAGTGATTCAGAACATTTTGAGTCTTTAGTTGCTATTATCCAGGCAATATCAACGATTCGCAAAGGCCGCAAAAAAAGAGATGTTCAGAAGCTAGATTCTCGTGGAGCTAAGCTAAAACACTTGGAAGATTCCATTGCTAATCTTGATAATCTACAAGGTCGGGCAGTCATAGAAACAGTTGATGGTGTTCAGCGCATTCGCGGCCTGGCAGGTTCAGGAAAAACCATCGTACTGGCATTGAAAGCAGCATATTTACATGCTCAACATCCTGAGTGGAAAATAGCGGTTACTTTTCACACTAGGTCGCTTAAAGGTCAATTTCGTCAACTTATTCATACTTTTACGATTGTACAGACCAATGAAGAACCAGACTGGGAAAATCTTCATATTATTCAATCATGGGGAGCACCAGGCGGAGGCGACAAGCACGGCTTATATTATAGCTTTTGCCAAGTTCATGGCTTAGAGTATTTTGATTTTAGTGCTGCTAAGCTTAGATTTGGACAGAACAATCCTTTTGCAGGTGCATGTCAGAAAGCACTTGACGATTGCACATCTACTTCTGCTATCTATGATGTGATTCTCGTAGATGAAGCGCAGGATTTTCCACCAGCGTTCTTGAGGATGTGCTATGAATTACTTAAGCTTCCTGAAAAGCGTCTTGTGTATGCCTATGATGAATTACAGAATCTGAGTTCTCAGGCATTACCTCCGCCTGAAGAAATTTTTGGCAAACATCACGACGGAACACCTAGAGTGACTCTTGTGAATCAACTTGGAAAACCTCAACAGGATGTAATTCTTGAAAAATGTTATCGTAATTCTCGTCCTGTATTAGCAACGGCTCATGCACTAGGATTTGGTATTTACAAAATACCCAGCGAAGGTATGAGTACCGGCTTAGTTCAAATTTTTGACCAGACTCAACTTTGGCAAGAAGTTGGCTATGACGTAACAGATGGAGAGTTGGCTGATGGTTGTGAAGTTACGCTTTCTAGAACAGAAAAAAGTAGCCCTCATTTTCTTGAAGAACATTCTGTCATTGATGACTTAATTCAGTTCCACTGTTTTAAATCTAAAGAGGAACAAGACCAGTGGGTTGCTGACGCCATTCACTTCAATCTTAAAAATGACGAACTACGTTCAGATGATATTATCGTTATCAACCCCGATCCTTTGTCGACAAGAGCTGCCGTTGGGCTAATCCGAAAAAAACTTTTTGAGCATGGTATCAACTCTCACCTTGCAGGTGTCGATACTTCTCCTGATGTATTTTTTGACAGCGATAATGACTCTGTTGCATTTACTGGAATACATAGAGCAAAGGGCAATGAGGCCGGTATGGTTTACATTGTCAATGCTCAAGATTGTTATTCGTCATTTGGGAATATGGCAACCGTGCGCAATCGTCTGTTTACAGCGATTACTCGGAGTAAAGCATGGGTTCGCGTTCTCGGTATAGGCTCAGGTATGCAATCTCTGATACAGGAATTTGAGCAAGTCAAAACTAATAAATTCAAGTTGCATTTTCATTACCCAACTAAGGGAGAAAGAAAGAATCTCAATATTATTAATCGCGATATGACTAAAGATGAGGCTCGTATAGTGCAACAAAAGAAAAGTGATGCTATAAAGCTTATTGACGATTTGGAGAATGGCCGAATTTTCCTTGAAGACCTTGGTTCAGAGCAACTTAAGCGACTTAAAACCATTCTGGACAGGGAGACACAGTAATGCCAACTCCAGAGCAAATTCGCCAACAAATGGAAATGCTCACCGCAGACTTAGTGGGTTTAAGCCTTTGTGATCGCCAAAATTTTCCATCATTGCGTGATCTTGGTCATGGTTGCTATGAAGTTGGCATTGGGGAACGAGGCAATGTGAGTTATGCGCTCAAGAATGTTCCTTATCACGACATATATGTGGAGTTAGATCGAACCCAAACTTACAATTTGCGAATGCTTGATGGCGCACTTATCCAAATGATGTATCGATTCAGAGATAACCAAGTTGAATCTCATCGTTTGGCATTTTTTCCATCTCCATTTTTGGATGAATTCCAAAATAACCCAGAAATATACCTAGAAGATGAAATTTATGCTGAAGTTATTATGAAGAATATCGTGCCATTTCCTCTTCGTTTTGATTTTGATTGCCGAGACGAGATTGTTGTCGAGGTAGAACACCCAAAATCCCACCTTACATTAGGACAATATCAGAATTGTAGAATTCCTGTAAGCGCACCTTTAACGCCTTACCACTTTCTCGGATTTATTCTAAGAAATTTCTATAATACTGCCTACCATACATTTTCTACTAAAATTTCTTCTTTCTCAGAAGTTTTTAATATATCTATAACTGATTCAGAGATGGAGTTGTTATATGTTCAGATTCCTACTCAAGCTAGGTTGCAAAGCCGAAAATCCTGAAAAGCTGTTGGTGATTTTTGAACAAGCGCCCGCAGGGGCGCATTGCAGCAGATGCTTGAAGAGAGGGCTTAATGTGTGATGTTTTGCAGGACTTTTTGTACATCCAGCGGAAAGTCTGGGTGGGTGGCGCTGTAGTAGCTGATTTCTGACAGGGTGTGCCAAATATCGTTGTCGGCTGCGAATGCTTTGTAGTTGTCATACACGCGACGAAAATCCGCATCTTTTGCGGCTTCTTCTGCCAGCACTTCGCTGGTTATTTGTTTCAGTTGTGCTAAGACTGCGGGCGGAAACGCCAGCACTTTGACGTTTTTATCGGCTAACAATTCGCGCAATGCGTTTAGATTGAGGATTTCAAATTGGATGTGCATCCATTGATTGGTCGCCATTGCCGCTTCTTCGATCATTTTTTGTAAATCCGGTGTCAGGCTGTCCCAGGCGGCTTGGTTGACTATGAGTTCTAGGGTGGTGCCTGGCTCGTGCCAGCCTGGGGTGTAGTAGTAGCGAGCGGCGCGATCTAAGCCTAGCCGCTTGTCGTGATAGGGTCCGACCCATTCGGCGGCGTCAATGTTGCCGCGTTCTAGGGCGGTGTAGAGTTCGCTACCCGCCAGTAAAACCGGTACGCCACCGGCTTTAGAGAGCACTTTGCCGCCCAGTCCGGGCATCCGCATTTTTAATCCCTTGAGGTCTTCTATGCTGTTGATTTCTTTCTTAAACCAGCCGCCCATTTGTACGCCGGTGTTGCCGACTGGAAAGGGTACGACGTTAAAGGGTTTGTACAGTTCGCGCCAGAGTTTTAAGCCGTCGCCGCCGTAAAGCCAGGCGTTCATGCCGGACGCATTCATGCCAAAGGGTACGGAGGACATGAATTGCGCGGCGGGTACTTTGCCTGCCCAATAGTAAGCGGCGCCGTGTCCGAGTTGTACTGAGCCTTGTGACACTGCATCAAAGGTTTGCAACGCGGGGACTAATTCGCCACCAGCGTATACCTGGATTTTGATGCGTCCGTTGCTCATGGTTTCGACGCTTTTGGCAAAGCGATCTACGCCTTCTTGGAATACTGGAAAATTCGGTGGCCAAGTGCTGACCATTTTCCACTGATAGGTTTTTTCTGGGGCTACTGTTTTGCTGTCGGGTGCGGGTGCGCTTTCGTTACAACCGCCAAGCAGTGCTGTTGAGCACAGCAGGACGCCAAAAAATAATTGCTTCAGGTGCATCTCATAGTCTCCAAATGTCAGTGTTAGTTAAGTTAAAACACAAAGCGGCTTTTATACGCTGTTGACGCGGAAAAGTTCAAGTCGCCCATCGCTCAGTCCATGATTTCGGCAGGCGGTGGCAATTCGCTTAAGGTTTCGGTTCCCCGCACGCAATTGATAATGTACTGAGTCAATAGCGGTACCGGGCGTCCGGTTGCGCCCTTTTTTTTGTCGGCATGTACAGCAGTGCCTGCCACATCTAAATGCGCCCACTGGTATTTTTTCGTAAAGCGCGATAAAAAACAGGCGGCGCTGATCGCGCCAGCGGATTTGTCACCGACGTTTTTCATATCGGCAAAGGGACTGTCGAGTAATTCCTGGTAATCATCCCACAGCGGCATTTCCCAAGCGCGGTCGCCGGTTTCGCGTCCGGCGTTGAGTAATTCGTTGGTCAAGGGGCTGTGGTTGCTGAATAAGCCGTGCGCATGATGCCCCAGGGCGATAACGCAAGCGCCGGTGAGCGTGGCAATATCAATCACCACTTCGGGTTTGTAGCGTTCGCAATAGGTCAGCGCATCGCAGAGAATCAAGCGCCCTTCGGCGTCTGTGTTAATGATTTCCAGGGTTTGCCCAGATAGGCTGGTGACAATATCGCTGGGGCGCGTGGCGGTGCCGCTGGGAGAATTTTCCGTACAGGGCATGATGCCGATGAGATTAACCGGGAGCTGTAACTCAGCCACCGCCGACAGCACGCCTAACACGCTGGCAGCACCGCACATATCGTATTTCATGTCTGGCATGTTTTCTGGCTTTTTCAGGCAGAGTCCGCCGGTATCAAAGGTCACGCCCTTGCCGACTAACACTATCGGCGCTTGGTTTTTGCCCCCGCCCTGGTAATCGAGAATAATCATTTTCGGTGGTTCGGCGCTGCCTTGTGACACCGCCAAAAAAGCACCCATGCCTAAGTTGCGCATGTCCGCCTCGTCTAACACCGAACAGCGCAACACAGCAGAAGTTTTTTGGTAATTCGCGCACAGCTTATGTGCCTGCTCGCTCAAATAACTGGGCGTGCAAATGTTTGGCGGCAAATTTGCCAAATTTTTGGTCAGTTTAACCCCCGTTGCAATGGCTTGCGCCTCTGCCGATGCCTGCTCCGCCAACGGCAATTCGCGCCGTGAAGACACAGTGAAAATGATTTTGCGCAACGGACGGCGGGTAATGTCTTTTTTGCTTTTCAGTTGATCGAAGCGGTACAAAGTGGTGCTGGCGATTTCAATGGCATAACGCACGCGCCAATGGGTATCACGCCCGCGCACATTGAGTTCCGTCAAATAGCACACGGTTTCCATAGACCCCATGTCGTGCAAAATATCAACGGTTTTCGCCATGATTTTACGGTACTGCGCATCGCCCAATTCGCGCTCGCGCCCGCAACCAATCAGCAACACCCGATCTGACAGCGTACCTGGCACATTGTGCAGCAAGAGCGATTGCCCCAGTTTCCCCTCCAAATCGCCGCGTCTTAAAATTGCCGACAAGTGCCCGTCGCTGGCGTCATCTAAGCGCCGCGCATTATCCGACAAGCGCCGAGGCTCATAAACGCCGACCACCACGCAGGCAGTGCGTTGTTTTTCTGGGTGCCCGCTTTTGATACTAAACTCCATGTACTCCTCCTGAATAGGATAGAATTTTTGAATAGAAGGGCAAATTTTTCGGTCTTGAACGAAATGGGCGGATTTTCTGCTTTTTAACGCTAAATAAATGTTACTTGGTGTCTATAAAGTATCTTTTTTTTAAGCACTTGCCGAGATTTTTTGCCTTTTTAAGCACACCTCATTTTACAACTTAGAAAATCTAGGCTTTTATTGTAGACGATTTTTTGCCTAAGCGCCTAGATGCGCAGCCTTTATTTATCAAAATACTGTTATTAATCAATTTATTAACTATTTATTTTTAGGCTTAAATGAAGGCTTTTATAGTGCTATTAGAGGGGTGCTAAGGATGAAACCTGACTCGATTAAAGAAGGCAAAATTTGCCTAAAGGCGGCTCGTTTTAGGAAATTTGCACTTAGTTCTCCAATCAGCAAAAAATTTGCTGGGTTTGCGACTATCCCGAAAAACCAGCATTTACTTCACTCTAAGGTTTATGGCAGAAAAATTTATGAAATTTCTATAACCTGTGGCTAAAATGAGCCTTTTGCCAGAAAACTGGCGTGCTACACAAAAGGCTCAAAAATCCACCGCTACGGCGGGGCGGATAATGAGTATTGTGTCTGACGTGAACTGAATGAGATGAAAGAGGAATACATGCGCAGTCATTATTGTGGACAAGTTGATACGCAACTACTGGACGAAACCGTCACCTTATGCGGTTGGGTACACCGTCGCCGCGATCACGGCGGGGTGATTTTTATTGATTTACGCGACCGCGAAGGTTTGGTGCAAGTCGTGTTCGATCCCGACACCGCTGAAGCCTTCGCCAACGCCGAAAAAGTGCGCAACGAATATGTGCTGCGCGTGATAGGACGTGTGCGCCGCCGCCCAGCGGGCACAGAAAACGCCGACATCCGCACCGGACAGATTGAAATCCTGGGCAAACAACTCGACATTCTCAACGCCGCCGAAACCCCGCCGTTCCAACTTGACGACGACGACATCCACGAAGACGTGCGGTTACGCTATCGCTACATTGACTTACGCCGCCCGCACATGTTTGCCCGCTTCAAACTGCGCCATCAAGTCACGCAAGCCATGCGCCGCTACCTCGACGACAACGGCTTCATGGACATCGAAACCCCCATGCTCACCAAAGCCACCCCCGAAGGCGCACGCGACTACCTCGTCCCCAGCCGCACCCACAACGGCAGCTTCTTCGCCCTGCCCCAATCACCGCAGCTATTCAAACAACTACTCATGATGTCAGGCATGGATCGCTACTACCAAATCGTGCGCTGCTTCCGCGACGAAGACCTACGCGCCGACCGCCAACCCGAATTCACCCAACTCGACCTAGAACTCTCCTTCATTGACGAACCCACCCTACGCAACATCATGGAAAACCTGGTGCGCTACGTGTTCAAACACGCCATCCATGTTGATTTACCCGAATCATTCCAAGTCATGACCTACGCCGAAGCCATCCGCCGCTACGCCTCCGACAAACCCGACCTACGCATCCCCCTAGAACTCGTTGACATCGCCGACCTACTCAACAACGTCGAATTCAAAGTCTTCGCCGCCCCCGCACAAGACCCCAAAGGGCGCGTCGCCGCCCTGCGCGTCCCCGGCGGCAACGACAAACTCTCCCGCAAACAAATAGACGACTACACCCAATTCGTCAGCATCTACGGCGCAAAAGGCTTGGCATACATCAAAGTCAACGAACTCGCCAAAGGGCGCGACGGCTTACAATCACCGATACTCAAATTCCTCCCCGACGAAGCAATCAACGGCATTTTGCAACGCACCAACGCACAAGATGGCGACCTCATCTTCTTCGGTGCAGACAAAGCCAAAATCGTCAACGAATCACTCGGCGCACTGCGCCTAAAACTCGGCGAAGACCTCAACCTCCGCCAAGGCGACTGGCGCATTCTGTGGGTTACAGACTTCCCCATGTTCGAGTGGGACGACAAAGAAAACCGCTGGTTCGCCATGCACCACCCCTTCACCGCCCCTAACATAGACGACATCAACACCCTCAAAAACGACCCAGAACGCGCCCTCTCGCGTGGCTACGACATGGTACTCAACGGCTCAGAAATCGGCGGCGGCTCCATCCGCATCCACCGCCCCGACATGCAAAACGCCGTCTTTGAAATCCTCGGCATAGGCGAAACCGAAGCCCGCGAAAAATTCGGCTTCCTACTCGACGCCCTAAAATACGGCTGCCCCCCGCACGGCGGCATGGCATTTGGACTAGACCGCCTCGTCATGCTCATGGCAGGCGCAACCTCCATCCGCGACGTGATCGCCTTCCCCAAAACCCAAACCGCCAGTTGCCCGCTCACCGCCGCCCCCTCCCACGCCAGCGACGCACAACTGCGCGAATTGGGGATTCGTTTGAAAGTCAAGCAAACAGACAACAAGTCAGAAACGGCTGAGTAAGCGACTTAAAAACTGTGAATTTTCCTTTAATTAGGAAAACTCACAGTTACCTGTTAGCAACACAACCAACATTGAATAGTTAAATTTTTTAACTATACACTGTACGTTTAGACAGCATTCGTCTAATGGATAATCCCGTGTAATTCCGAATCACGTCAAAACAAGGAAAATGTCATGGCGGGTATTTCAAAAATTGAATGGACCGAACAAACTTGGAATCCAACAACGGGTTGCGACAAGATTTCAGCGGGCTGCAAGCATTGCTACGCTGAAATCATGGCAAAACGACTGCAAGCCATGAAAGCAAAGGGATATGACAACGGCTTCAAATTAAGCATTCTGCCTGAACGTCTTGCCCCCCCATTCAAACGTAAAAAACCGACGACTTTCTTTGTCAATTCCATGAGCGATTTGTTTCATCAAGGCATTCCTGATGAATACTTAGATCAGGTATTCAATACGATTCATCAAACACCGCAACACCGTTATCAGATATTGACCAAACGTGCCGAGCGATTGCCCGTGTATTTCAAAGACCGCGCTATCCCACAGAACGTCTGGCTAGGCGTGACCGTTGAAAACATCAAAGAAGGCTTGCCGAGAATAGATTTTTTAAGAAAAGTGCCTGCCAGTATTCGCTTCTTATCAATTGAACCTTTGTTAGAAGACTTAGGCGAAGTTGATTTAACGGGCATTCACTGGGTTATTGTGGGCGGTGAGAGCGGTGCAAAAGCTAGAAAAATGGAGCAATCTTGGGTAGAACATACCAAAGCACAATGCGAAGCTCAAAAAGTATCATTTTTCTTTAAGCAATGGGGAACTTGGGGGGCTGATGGCACGAAAAGAGACAAAAAGAAAAATGGGCGGTTATTGCAAGGAAAAGCCTGGGATGGGATGCCTGTTCAAACGAGAGTTTAAGATATGCCTAAAAAAGAATATGACTGGGAAATTGGACAGCCACCACCTCCTAGCCTATATTGAACAATACATCAAAACGCTCAATCAAAACCCATCAATACCCTCATTTAAACTATAGCCAAACTATATCATTTATACGACGCACTATGCAAAAACCTTCTAGGTTTCAAAAACCTAGAAGGTTTGGCTTCTAAAAATGATGTACTTTTGCTATAGCTGTTATTGATGCTTTTGCAGGGGGTGGCTTATATCAGGATGCTAATGGCTGTGAGCATCATGGCTCTCCTGTCAAAATAATAAACGCCACTGAAAATGGGAAAAAGCTTGTTGAGTCAGGTAGAAAATTTCCCTTTACAGTTGATGCAAAATTGTTTTTTCTAGATGAGTTGGCTGAGGTATTTGCTCATGATATGTTCCTTGTTTTAACTGGCTTTTTGGTTTCTTGTTGTTTATAAATTTAACCAAAAAAATAAACTTGAGCAAGTTTATTCATTGATTTTAAATTTCTCATTAACTTTGCGGCGGATTTTGTTGATTGGCGGCAAGCCATAGACTTGTCGAATTTCATCTACCAATTGTTCCATATAATCATCACATTCACGGATTCTCGTTTGATCCGTTGTAGTACCAACAATGTAAAGATCACGAAACTCAGTATGATGATAAAAAATGGCGCCGGCTTGCACATCAAACCCGATTTTAATCAGCCAGCCTTGTTCTAAATTTCTAAAACGCCGATTTAAGGAACTGACGATACCGTGCAAAGCAATACCAATACGATCATAATGCTGCAATTGTTCTTCTGGTGTTTGTGGAAAGCGGCTTTGAATTTTCTCTTCATCTAAAATATGATCGGAAAAGTATTGTTGTTTATTATCAAATACACCTATGTAATGTAGTTTATTAAAAGCAAAATAGTTTTTACACTTGGGTCGCAACCCCTGTACATTCAAATGAGTATCTGGTAATTGTTTCAATACCGGGGTGCTGGTATCCAACCAATGCCCAATGATTTGCAGCAAAGAATACAGCAACCCGAAAATCGTCAGCACAAACAACATAATAAAAATTGCAGCAGTGATAGGATTAGCGACAATTACACCTTGTATATCATGCTGAAGTTCAGTAGAAATCAAAAAATACCAAAAAACAGTAAAGGCTAAGCATAGAGGTATAATGGTTAGAGCTATACTTATCCGCAAAGGATAATCCCGTATCCAGCGATTTAAAACCTGTTTGAAATGGCTGGCAAAGTCGCTGAGTATTTGTCCAAATTCAGTTGCCATGATTATTTAACCCCAGTAATAGTTGGTTCAATCGGCTGCATGAGAATTTCTCGCGGTTCATTCATATCCAAAGTGTAAAACGCCAAGCGTTGGCTGGATGCCAAGGGCACTACCAGCCGGCAAAGTTTTTCTGAGGGCTGACAATGAATAGCGAAATCCCAATAGCGTTCTTTAGCGACAGTAGGCAAATGCAGCGTAAATAGAATCTCGGCAGGTTGTTTACTGAGGTCCCACAAACGCAATTTTGCTTCAGCATTCAGTGTCCACAAAGCATTGCCTTCCTGACTAAACTTCACTCTAAACACCTCTGCATCATCAAGCAAGCGCACGGGTTTTAATCCCTGATCTAAAGCGGCAAACGAATAAATATTTACATCGCCATTGAGCCCAGCCTCGACAAAATGCTTGCTATCAGGGCTAAAGTCCGCCCATAGTATTTCATTATTTGATTCAGGAAATGTGGGCAAGGGCACGGGTTGACTGCTTTGCAATGCCCATAAGCGAGTCTGCCCGCGATTCCCTTGGTTATTACCGCTGCTTAATAAATAAGCCCCGCCAGAATTGAATGAAACCCTAAACAGATTTCCGCTATGAGAGGGAAAAGAATCAATAGTTTCACCGTCGCTACTCTTTGTAATCCAACCCATAGAACCATTTGCGTTGGCAGTAACCAAATGCACATTGTCAGGCGCAAAAGCTACATCATACACAGCGCGCCAATCCGCCTGCATAAAGGTTTTTGGCTCAAGCAATTGCGCATCTGCCACTTGCCACAAAGTTGCCCCGTTATGCGCTCCAGCACTGAGCAACTGCTTGCCGTCATTACTGAAACCTAGATTAAAAATGCTCTTAATCTTTCCTGTGTTTGGACTTTCAGTGCAGCTTAATGGCAAACCGCCTTGATCATACAAACAAATATTACCTGCTTTAAAACCTACCGCCACCCTCTTGCCTTGCGGAGAAATAGCCACCGAGGTCGGCGTTCCATTGAGTTTAACTAAATATTGAAAGCCAGAATTGTCTGTATAGGGGGCGGGAATACGCCATTTTTTTATCTGCCCCTCATAACCCGCACTGTACACATAACTGCCGCCACGCGCTAAAGCCATTACATCCGCCGTATGCCCTTGTAACACATTCAGAGCACCGCCACCCGCTTCCACATCCCACACCCGAATGCTTTGATCCTGACTACCGGACAACAGCAGAGTGCCCTCCTGATTAAATGCCAGCGCGTGAATTTTGCCTCTATGTCCACGAAAAATCTGTTTTTCCTGCTTTGACTCCAATTCCCAAATAGAAATCTTGTAATCATCATCCGCACTTGCCAGCAAGCGGTTATCCGGGCTGAATGCCAAGGCTCTTACCTTAGAAGTACGCGAAAAGCTATCAACATACTTAAAATTTCCCGCTTCCAATTGCCATAGTTGCACAGCTTGCTTATCCAGAGAGGCAGCCGCCAGTAATTTTCCATCAGGGCTAAATGCCAATTGAATAATCCCGCCTCCAGTAATTATTGTTGTATCAGTTGCCTCTAACTTTCCCTCTTGCGTAATTCGCCACAGTTTAATCTCAGGTGCGATACCAGCCACCGCCAACCAAGCACCATCAGGACTCATTGCCAAACTCAACAATTCATCCTCGGTATTGATTTCAACCGGTTCTTTGGCTTCTTTTAACCAGATTTGCCTCAACCAACCTTGCTTATCGGCTGTCACCAACCAGCGCCCCTGGGGTTCAAAGGCAATGGCGTTAATTTGATGATCAGTTTTTTGCAAAGCCAAAGGGAAAGGTTTGGCTGTTTCAGTATTAAAAATCACTAAAGCACCATTAGAACCACCAGCCGCCAACCATTGCCCATCCTGGCTTAAAGCGGAAGTACGCAAAGGAGTGCCTGGTGTCTCAAGCTTAAACGGAGTAGGAGAAATTTTTCGCATTTTCATGAAACCAGTTAAATAATCGCGTAAAAAACGCCTGCTCTCATCTATGCCTTGTTCCTTTTCTAATTTATAGCTTTCCTGCAAATAAACCTGTGCATTTTGGTAGTCATCAATATTCACTACCGCTTTTGCGCTGGTGAGTTTCGAGTCAAACAATGCTTTTGAGCGCGTATGCAATAAATCTCTTTCTCTGATGGACTGTATCGTTTGTAAGGCAATAAGAATCAATAGAAAAGTACCAGCAAGCAAGGCAGCAAAGACTTTTATAAGACTCTGCATCCTTTGAGTTTTCATCGCTTGTGATTGTTGTAAACGTTCCGCTCTTTCTTTTTCTAACAATAGCTTTTGATTTTCAGCTTCCGCTGTTATTTTTTCTAATAATAAATTTTGATTATCAGTTAATAGTTGTTGATTCTTGACTTCGGCTTCTGCCCTGTCTTTTTCTAACAATAGTTTTTGATTTTCAGCTTCCGCCTTTTCTTTAGAAGCTTTGGCATCCTGATCCTGTTCTTGTAGCTTAAATATTTGAGCAAATAATTTATTATCAGACTCGGCTTTTTCTTTTTCTAACCTAATTTTTTCAGCTTCTTTTTGAGCTAATTTTAACTGAAATTCTTGACGGTAAGAATTATTAATTGCTTTTTCTTTTTCTAGTTTTTCATCCATATATTCTTTAGAAGAAAAAATAACTTTTCCTAGTTTGGATAAAAATAGTTGCTCACGTTTGTCAAGATGTTTTAATTTATCATTGGTCGTGAAATTTAGCGGCATCAGCTCCCGCCGAATATATTTTCTGAAACGACATAGAGTTACACTCTGATCTATAAGCGTATCCAAAGCAGAGGTTGCAGAGATGTCTTTTAGTTTTTCTTTTTGAATGTCTGTATAAACTTCAAATAAATCTCGCTCTTTTTCAGCAAATTTTTGCAAAAAATGCCATTGTCTGATAATAGCCTCATGCCGAAAAGAACATTGGCTTTTGTCATGTGAAAATCTTAAAATTCCCTTAAAGTGATCCATCACTGCTGCAACATGTGGTTTTTCTACCTCTATGTCATTTTTTATTTCGTCGTCATCAAAAGCAATCTGCCGATATACAAACTCTCCTATATTTAGCTTATTTAATTCCTCAAGAGAAGTTGATTGATAAAAGTAGTAGTCTGCCGTGTCTTTTTTATAAAATTCTTGAACTCTGGTTCGCTGTTGTTTATGCACTGCAACCAATCGAGCAATTTCATCCAAAGAAACAGTGCCACCTAAGAAGCTAGTGTCAGGATCATTATCATAAACAGAAAAATCGTCCTTACATCTTGGAATGACCAAACGCCGAAATAATATTCCAGCAATCTCTTGAGCTATAGCAATGGAAAGCTTCTCACCGTTCTCTAATGACGGTTCAGCCTGGTAATCTCTATTTAGGCACTGATTAAAGATACCTTCTAATTCATCTTTTTTAGGATCGCTCTGATAGCAAAAAAAATGTAAGAATTTATTGTACTCATTTAAACTCAGGAGAATTTTTTTTGCACCTGAATCTATAGCTCTAGTTCTAGCTCTTTGTTTTTCCTGCTTAAATAATTCATGCAGAACATATTGTAACAATGATAATTTATCTGGTTCATACAAAAACTGTGTATTTTCCCCCTCTTTTTTATATAGCTTATCTAATAAATAATCTGAAAATTTATCATCAACCTGTATTTCATAATTGCGCAAATCTTCATATGATTTATCTATTCCACACAGCTTAGCTACTAGCTCTGGCTTTTGAATATTAACAATAGCCTGTTTAAGATTGTCTCTACTGATAAATGGCAAGTAATAAAAGCTGTTATTAATTTTATCAACTAAACCAGGATAATTTGCGCAGGGTTGTAATTCCTCAGAACGTAATGCAATTAACACATAAATTTTATTAGGATAATATTTCTCTTTTGGAGAAACCGTATTTAGGATAAATTGAATAAATGATTGATTAGGATTATGTTCTTTTTCATCGCTTGGTTCAGCGGAGCCTATTTGCTTAACAACAGGGTTAACAAATAACTGCTCAAACTGATCTATCACCAGTAAAAAAGGTTTATCTATACCAAGCGTATTTTCCAAAAGACAATCGTGCAAACTATAAGAATCCACATCTTTTTTTATTTCTGATTTTATTTTTGAAAAATCAGTATTTTCCTTGACTAATGCTTTATTAACTAACTGATTTTTTAAGGTTAAAAACGGCTCTTCACTGCTGGATGCTCGGATATAAACCAATGTCCAGTCTTTCTTTTCTGACCATACCTTGCTTTTTAATCCACCCATTAGCCCTGCGTATATCAATGAGCTTTTGCCAGAACTTGATTGCCCGATCAAAGCAACAAAATTTTCATAGGTTAAGCGGCTGCGTAGTTCTAATAACTCGTCATCACGACCAAAAAAAATGGAATGTTCTCTCATTTTGAAATGACGGATACCAGGATAGAGATTACTGTCTGAACTCATGTGTTGATTACCCATATTCGATTTCACTGTGGTTTTATGTGGCAATGTTATTTGTAAAAATATAACCTAGATTTAAGGACACTGGTGTGTCCAATGACGATCCTTAGCCTGTCCTAGCCTGCAAAGAATCCCTTGTAGTATGTCATCTTCAACCAGTTCATCCTCCATGTCTTTATTATATTTATGTTGAGCATTGCCTGATTTCCTAATATATCGCCATCTAATATTAAATGAACATTCAAGATGTGGATGATGAGCGCAAACATCATTTAGAATCTGAAAAAACACAATATTTCCAATTTTCTGCGTGAAAAAATCGGAGTCACATACTATGGAACTTGCCTCAGCATAGGAAAACCCATTAGACAGTACAAAAAAGGCAAAATCCCAATTTTCGGGGTTTTTTTCTGGCTTAGGTTGTTTTTCTTGTTTTAAGCCAAAATCATCTTCTTGTGCCTGTATATTGGTATTTAATTTATCTATAAACTTGACAGAGTCGTTATCCAGTTTGAGATAAGAGGCTGCAAGTTCATCCTGTATTTTAGTAAGTAAATATGTAATTAAGGTTTTCTCCATTTTATTGTGCTCTTTTCTAGCAACATAAACATGCAGCAGCAAAGTTTTTTCACTGGACATACAATCTCCACCTTGTATTTTTTTGTTTAGAGTTTTACCGTGCCACACCGCCCGTCTATTTCAGGGTTGCATTCTTGCGGTGGTGGTTTAGGCTGTTCTTTCTTTGGGTCTTCATTATTTTTATCTGCAGCATAAGCCCATAAACACAAGCCTACGTTTAAAAGCAAGTAAAGCAGTAATTTTTTGTGTATAGGCATGAAATCTCCTGCTAATTACCTGATGGCTTTCTTTCTATAAGCTGTTTTATGTAGGCACATAATATCTCGAATATATCCAGTGTTTTTGGATAAGAAGATATATCTTTAAAACTGGGTTGTTCGTTATCTTTAAAACTGGGTTGTTCGTTTATGAGATGCCAAAGCCTTTCTAACTCACCCCTAGTTTCCATAAGTTGAATAACCTTGGGTATTTGTTCCATTTTTGAGCCATTCAATAGCCCATCAGAAATATTAGATGAAAACTTGACAATTTCAAACTCTGCTTGAAGCAACCTGATTAAATCATCTTTGATTTTTTCCTTTACTAAATCAGCGCTAGCTGTATCAAATTTAACAGGATAACTAAAAGTTAAACAATTTGTTAGTATAGATATATTTTCTCTTAATTCAAATATATTTGTAAAATTTGCTTCTCTTAATAGCTTTATTTGCTCATCTGAAAGAATATTTTCGCGGGAAGACTTCTCGACCAAAATAACACACTGCTCCTCTGATTTATTAGTCAAAAAATTAGCCAACTTGTACCATTCATCGTCTGCGTATGCTGTATCTAGCAGCACAATCAGAATTTGAGATTTCATTATAAAGCCATTTAGGACTTCCGTTTTAGTAAAAAAGCGAGGAATCTCTCTTTCCGAACAAATTAAATACTGCTTTATATTTTCCTGGTGTACATATTTTTTTGAGATTTGTGTTGGATTTTTTCTGAGTTGCTTTGCTAGCTTATCTGTAAATTCATTTACCCAATCAACATCTGACTCTGAAAAATCTACAAAAATATTGTAGATAAATTTTGAGCTATTATTAGAAGTATTCGATTCAAGAGTAACGGATGCCTCATTTTGTTTTGTCATCGCTAATAATTCCGGTTTCTTTATTTTGTAATTACATAACAATGGAAAAATCTCTTGTTTAGTATGGTTTCTTTCTGTAAGCGCAATTTTGTCATCATCAGGTCTCAGCCCATGTGTTTTATGCGCTATAGGATAGAAATAAATTTGCCCCTGTATTTCATCTATGAATTCAATTTTTCCAATACTATAGCCGTGAGAACGCTTGCAATCTGTATTGTAATACTCTAAACCAAATAAAGAACGTCCAATCCAGGTACGATAAGGAAACGCACCATTTTCACTGATAACACGATAGCTTGGGTCGTGCATATGCCCGCACAAATGCGCTATGAAGCGCCCATCTAAATTGATTTCTCCGCGCAAATGCTGTTGCGAATCCCTGTCCAGCCAAGTTTGCGGATGATGGGTGAGCAACAGACAGGCTTGGTGTTGGCTTGCCCATGCGGGTCCATCTTCTGGACTATGGAAAGGTGCATGGAATTGTTTCGTGTGTAGTGCGAGTTTGCCTTCGTAATCGCCGTTTTGCAGTTGTAAAAAGGCGGTGTTGAGTCCGAAAATACCGAGTTTTGCGCCTTCTTTTTCGAGTGTGTAGGCAAAATCGCCAGGCAGCATTCCGAGTTTGAGGTCTTTGGGGATAAGCGGCTGATTGTTAAACCAATCAGTGTAATTTCTAAAGGCTTTGTTGATGATTTTACGGTAGGGCGATTGCGGGTTTTCCCAAAATTCATCTTGGATTTCTCGGTCTTCTTGCCATTGAAGCAAAAGTTTCAGTGAGGGGTCTTTGGCTTTGAGATTGGTGGGGGTGGGTCTGATGAGATCGTGGTTGCCAGGAACGGGAAGGAATTTGGGTTGGTTTTTGGGGTCAATGCGCTCAAAGGCTTGCCAAAGTGCGTCCAGTATGGCATTCAGCTTATTAAACTCTTCCGCTGTGCCTTTTTGCACCAGATCGCCGGTAAAGAGCACTAAATCCCAAGGTTGCCCACCGGTTTTTTCATAAAGTTTGGCAAGATGTTGAAACCAGCGTTCTCTGTAGGTGGGATACATCCAGTCTTGATCGCGCATCCCGCAGTGCAGATCGGTTAAGTGTAGCCAGGTAAATTGTGCCATGATGTGTGATTTTTAGTGTGGTTTTGTGAGAGGTAAGGCGGCATTCTTGCACAGTTATTCGGGCTTCTCAAGCCTGTAAAAGTAGCTTGTTTTGGCTGTTTTTTAAGAGATATTTTGGAGCACTATTTGCCAGTCGGTGCTGTTCATGAGGAATTGCCAATTGAAAAATTCTTCTTCTAATAAGGGGAGGTGGGTGAATAAGGCTGTATAGTTGTTTTCTTCTGCTTGTTGTTCTAGGTAGTAGGCGAGTTCTCCTAAGCGGGTGGCGGCTATGCTACGGGCTTCGCCTTTTAAGGCGTGTAGTAGTTGCTTTAGTTGGTTGTGGGTGGGGTTGGATTCTTGGCTAAGGGCTTTGAGGGCTTGTAGGCGTTTTTGGGTGTCTTCGCTGAAAGCGGTTTTGAGTGCTTGTAATATGTCTGGGTTGCCGAGCACTAGCTGTTGTAGGCGCGGTATGTCGAGCACTGGAAGCTCTTTGAGGTTCAGTGGCAAGGCGCATTTGGCAGGTAATTGGCTGGCTGCTCTGGGACGGATAATAGGCGCATTTGATGTGTAGGCTGTGGTGGTCATGTGGAGCATAATAGAATAGTCCTCTGGTTTGACATAGCGCAAAGCAGCCTGGTGAGTGAAGGAAGCGGGGGTGTTTTATGTTTTTTTAAGCAATGCTTGCACCATGCAAAAATAATATATAAATCAATGTCTTTTTGTGTTAAATTGAGTTTTTTGTGGGATTTGGGTGGCGATTTTTTGCTGTCCTTGCAAATTGCAAAACATTTTGCAATTGTTTAGGGCTTTTCATTTAAAAACAGGTTATTTGGTTTTAAGTTTATGCGCTTTCTTAATGTTTTTAATTTTCGTGTCTGGCATGGGTTGCTGATTTGCGCTGCTGTGTGGGGGTTGTATGGGCATACCTTGGATGTCCCCTTTTATATGGATGATTTCTCTTCTATTCAGGAGAATCCTTTAATTTACAATTGGCAGGGGGTGGATGCTTTATGGCAATACGCGCCTGCTAGAATTGTTGGGTATTTGAGTTTTGCTTTGAATTATGCTTTACATCAATTCAATACGGCTGGTTTTCATGTGGTGAATATTTGGCTGCATTGTTTGGTGGGAATGGCTTTGTATGCTTTGTTGGCGGGCTTGTTGCGCACGCCGCATGTGCGCAAGGCGGTTGAGACGCATCCGCTGTTGCTGTGGCTGCCGTTGGTGGCAACTTTGCTGTTTGTGCTGCATCCGCTACATATTCAGGCGGTGACTTACATTGTGCAGCGCCTCGCGGCGTTGGCGGCGTTGTTTTATATTGCGGCAATGGCGGCTTTTGTGCAGGCGCGGCTGGCGCAAGGGCGTACCCGTTGGCTATGGGCAGTTGCTTGCGTGTTGCTGGGGGGATTGGGTTTGCTGACTAAGCAAAATACCGTGACTTTGCCGCTGGCTTTGCTGCTGCTGGAGGCGCTGTTTTTTAGCGAAAATCGGCAGCGTTTGTTGTTGTTGACGGGCGGCGTCTTTTTGGGTTTGTTCGGTTTGTGGGTGCTGCTGGCGTATGGTTTTCAATACCACCCTTTTTCGCTGGATGCTATGCAGGCGGCGACGCGGGAGACCACTACCATTTCGCGTGAGGATTATCTGGCAACGCAAATGACGGTGATCTGGACTTATATCCGCTTGTTTTTTCTGCCAATTGGGCTGCATATTGACTATGATTTAGTGCCGCTGACGGGGTTTGCTAATGTTACTGTGTTGAAGGCGCTGCTGGCGCACTTGGGCATTGTGGGGTTGGCGCTCTGGTCTGCACGGCGTCATCCGTTGCTGGCTTTTGCGCTCTTGTTTTATTACTTGGCGCACAGCGTGGAATCCAGCGTGATTCCCATCCGCGACGTGATTTTTGAACACCGCACCTATTTGCCTGACCTGGGTTTAGTGCTCTTGAGTGCTTGGTTTGTGCTTTTGATTGTGCCGCTGTGGTTGCACTGTTACGCGATCCTTGCCTTGTTATTACTGACCTTTAGTGTACAAAGTTATGCCACTTGGCAACGCAATCAGCTTTGGCGCGATCCCATTGCTTTGTGGCGCGATAATGTTCAACAAGCGCCGAACAACCCACGCGGCTGGTCTATTTTGGGTAAGCATTATTTGCAAGCGCAGCGTCCCCTAGAAGGTATTGATGCTTTGCAGCGTTCTATGCGCTTGCAAAAAGCTTCTGGCAAAAACAGCATTAACACCATTGATGTCATTAATTTAATTGTAGGATTGAAGTTGCTTAAACGCTATGAAGAAGCGTTAGAATTAACGCATAATGTGATGGAGCATCCAATGCAACCGATGCTAAAAGCAAAGTTTCTTATTAACCAGGGTAATATTTACTTTGAAATGCAGCGTTTGCCGGAAGCCGAAGCGGCGCTACGCAAAGCCATTGAAGTTGATCCCAACAGCATTATCGGACGCGCTAACCTCGCCAGCTTGCTGGGTAACACCGGGCGTTTTGACGAAGCCGAAGCCCTGTATCTGGAAGTTTTGCGTATTGATCCCGATAGCCAAGTGACCCAAACCAATTTGGCAACTTTGCGTAAATTCCGTGAACAGCAACAGGGTGTCCAATAAAACATGCCATCTAATCATCCTATCCCCTTAAAGGTTTTGCTTACCAGCACTTCTTATCCCGCAACTCGTGAAGATTGGCGAGGGGTGTTTATTGCTCATATGACTCATGCTTTAGCTGCGCAACCGAATACAGAAATCAGCATTTGGGCGCCGCCAGGTGAATTGCCAAGCAAGGTACGCTACCTGTGTACTCCTCAAGAACGCGAGTGGCTACACAATCTAATGGAACAAGGTGGGATTGCGCACTTGCTCCGTCAAGGTGGTTTACAAGCAGGGCGTTCTGCTTGGCATTTGTTGAGTTTGTTGCGCACGTTTTATCGGCGCGAACGTGGACAAGCCGATGTACTGCATATCAATTGGTTGCAGAATGCTTTGCCATTAGGTAAAGGAAAAGAACCCTTGCTGGTGACAGTGCTGGGCAGTGATTTGAAATTGCTGAAACTACCCGGCATGGCGTTATTACTACGCCGCGTTATGCGCGAGCGTCCAACTATAATTGCTCCCAATGCGGAATGGATGGTTGAACCTTTGCAAAAACAATTTGGTGCAGTTGCAGAAATTCGCCCTATTGTATTCGGCATTGCTGATGTTTGGTACGCATTAAAACGCAATTGGCAACAACC
Source organism: Thiomargarita sp. (assembly GCA_020720115.1). Lineage (GTDB taxonomy): Bacteria > Pseudomonadota > Gammaproteobacteria > Beggiatoales > Beggiatoaceae > BB31. Next base: position 64,118 of record DYPD01000001.1, read on the forward strand.
ACAAAAAAAATGGTTAGTCGTATTGCGCCTGACCAAAAAGAAAATAGGACATTTATTTGAATGGGGAGAAAGCTTGTTTAAAGACAGTGAACAAGAATTGCACTTATTTGGTCCCATGCAAGAAGAAATGAACATTCCTAGCTGGGTGTATTATCATGGTTCAACTCATCCTAAAGCCCTGCAAGAAACTTGGTTTCCTCAAGCCGCTGGGTTGATTTCTTTAAGCCAACATGATGAAGGGCGTCCGCAAGTAATGCTAGAAGCTATGGCAGCGGGTTTGCCTATTATTGCCTCAGATATTCCAGCGCATGTTGATTTATTACAACACCAAAAAACAGGTTGGTTATGCCATAACCAAGCAGGTTTTAACCAAGCCATTCATCATTTAAGCGATGTTGATACAAATGAAGCACTTTCTCAACAAGCGCGAACTTGGGTTAAACAACATGTAGGAACTTGGGATGATTGCGCGCAACGCTATATGCAAGCCTATCGTGATTTACTGGAGCGAGCATGAGTTCTGCACAAGGCATTCTAGTATTAGGCGCCAGTGGTTTTGTTGGACAACAACTGATACCGCATTTACCCTTGCCCGTTTATACCTTATCACGTCGTCCATTAACCAATATGCCGACGGGTGTAAAAACGCTACAAACCCACTTAGATGACGTACAAATCCTAAAAGAAATCCTGCCGCATTGCCGCTGGTTAGTGCATTTAGCCAGCGATTCAACGCCCGGTGTATCGGCAGGCAAGCCCTTGTTTGAAGCAGAACACAATCTACTACCGAATTTACGTTTGTTTGAGTTGCTGCAAGATTATCCGCAGGTCAATTTGCTTTACTTATCTTCTGGCGGTGCGGTCTATGGTAATCCACAAGCAGACATTGTGTCAGAACAAAATCTATTGCAACCCTTATCCTATTACGCTGCTGGTAAAATAGCCCTAGAAGCCTTTATTCTTGCATTAGTGCAACAAAGCCCGCGTCATGCAATAATTCTTCGACCTTCAAATTTCTATGGAACGGGTCAAACCTATCGCCCCGGCTTTGGCATTATTCCAACCATACTGGAATATCAGCGTCTTGGTAAACCTTTACAAATCTGGGGCGACGGCGAAAATGTGCGGGATTATTTGTTCATTAAAGACTTTATCGAATTATGTTTATTACTGTTGCAACAAACTGAACTTGAAACAGGGACAAAGATTTACAATGTAGGTGCGGGTCGTGGTTACAGCCTAAATCAACTTTGTGATCTCTTAGAACAAGTAACAGGACAACCCGTATTGCGTGAATATCACGCGGCGCGTACAGTAGATGTACGGCATATTGTATTAGATACTTCTCGCATTCACGCAGACTATAGTTGGCAAGCACAGACCAGTTTGCAGGAAGGGTTGCAACAGACGTGGGAATGGTGGAAAACAGCTACAGGACAATAACCATGCAGACAGCGTATCAACATGAATATTCACAACTAAACTACAGAGAATCAATGTATGATCGTGAAGCGCGAGAAAGAAAAGCACAGACAATGGTCAAAATATTAGCTGAATTTTATGGTGAAGCACGGCTAACAGAACTTAAAGTATTAGATATTGGGAGTTCCACCGGAATTATTGACAATTATTTATCTAACTATTTTGCCAAAGTGACTGGTATTGATATTGATGCTGCTGCTATACAATTTGCACAGCAGGCTTTTAATAGAGAAAACTTGTTATTTCAATTAGATGATGCAATGAATTTAAGTTTTTCTGACAATAGTTTTGATGTTGTTATTTGCTCTCAGATTTATGAACATGTACCAGATGCCAAAAAGATGCTGGCAGAAATATATCGTGTTTTAGATTCTGGTGGTGTTTGTTATTTTGCTGCAACTAATCGTTTAAGTATTCAAGAACAGCATTATAATTTACCCTTTTTATCCATATTACCTAAATCAATAGCGCATTTATACCTTAAACTTACAAAAAAAGGCAATTTTTACTACGAAACTCATTTTACTTACTGGCATTTGAAAAAATTAGTGAGCCAATTTGAATTGATTGATTTCACCAAAAATTTAATTTACTCTCCTGAAAAATATGATGCTGAATACATGCTTCCATTAAAATCCATGAAACAAAAAATAGCTAAATTTATAGTGAAAAACTTCTATGCTTTATGTCCTGGCTATATATGGTTGTTAAAAAAATAGTGATAGATTTTTAATAAAGACCACAACGTCATATCGCCTATAAAAATCACTATTCTAAATCCCGCAATTAGCACAGCAACAGAAGCCAAATGTAATGATGGGTTGAGCAAGTTTCCAGAAACCACTTCAAATACCCCAATCCCCTGTGGGGCAAAAAAAGATACAAACCCGATTGCCCAAGCAAACATATAGGTTGATATTATTTCTAAGAGTGGAATGTTTTGCGTGAGCGAAGGAAAAGAGGTTAAATAAAAAACAAAAGAGGCAGACAAAACCATCCAGATATACAAATAAATAATCAGTCCCCAAAAATAACTCCTTCCATCAATTCCATGAGGTGCTACAAGCAACATCCTATTGATAATGTATGGCATACTAAAAATACTGACTATGCCACCCACCATGCTCATGAGAGCAATCCAACCCCAATAAGTTTGCCCTTGAAAGTAATATAAGCCAGCCCCTCCCATAGAAAAAGCAATACTTAAAACGAAAAAATATTCAAAAACAAACAATGCGGTCAATTGTGGATGATTAATACCTTGACGGCTAAAGTCCATCACTCGGCTGGCTGTGTGCCAGATACCCCCAGGTAAATAACGAGCCGGCAAACGTGTCACATAAGTTCTAAAAGCAAAGACATATGAAATATTAACGCCCGATGTGCGAGCACTGATCCAAGTACCCCAAGCCATACAAAAATGTCCAATCATCCAAATAAATACCGATGTTAAAAGAAAGGATATTTGAGCATTTTTAATTAGAAATACAAAAGTTTCACGATATATCCACAAAAAATAGATCATGCAAGCCAATGCTAATGGTGTAAAAAAACGACCTAAAAACAGACCTGTCTGGTGAATGTAGGATAATTTTTTTTTGATAACGAATACTAATTCTGGTTTGGGAAATGTATTTGGTTTTGGCATCGTTTTCTACATTTTCTCTAATCTAGCTTTATAACTATGAGGCATCATTTTGTCTTTTATAGCAAAGAGACTGAGTATATAGCTTGCTAGATTAATCAGGAGTATCAATGGGGGAATCAAAATGCCTACGAGCAATAACGGATGTTTATTCTTTATCCAGTTGATTAAAGTTTTACTCAGTGCAATGTTATAAAACAAAGCAGCGGTTTCTAGTGGTTCTCCCCAGGCAGTCGTTTCTTTAATCACCAAACCATGCTGGGTTGCCAGTTGCTGTAAACCGTATTGGGTCCAGCGTTGAAAATCTAGGGGTTCATCATGTAGAGGATACAGAAATGGGACTTTGATAAGTGCCTGTCCCCCCGGTTTAAGAACGCGCTGTATTTCTTGAAGGCATTTTTCTGGACATGGTAAGTGTTCTAATACATCTAATAATAAAACCGTATCTACGCTATTGTTTGCAATAGGGAGTGCTTGTGCATTGCCATATAGCTGCGGGCGGGTTTCATACCATTGTGTTGCTGTTTGGTAGTAATCCAAGCCAATGTAGATGTGCTCGGTTGATAAATAGTCTTTAATGAATTGATTAGCACAACCAATATCCAGTACAACGCCCGTTGCTTGAGCACCGATCATGCGGTAGTGCTGTTTGGCGTGTAGAAATACAAACCATTGTGGATGTAATGGCAAATAACGCAACCGCGCCAGAAGTTTTTTAATCTTTTGAAAATTCATAGGGCATTAACGATTCTGGCTATAGAGCAAAGCGGTGATTTGTTCTGAGACTAAGCCAATTAAGAAAATCAATAAAGCGGTGGTGAAGAGTAACATGCCCATGTTGGTAAAGCGTCCGTCGGTGAAATAGGTGTAGGAATAATAGCCTAATCCTAAAGAAAAGAAACCGAAACTTAAAGGACCAAAGAGCTTTAAGGGCACATACAAGGTGCCGATTTTGAAAATAATGAGTAGGAAACGCAGCCCATCGCGCAAGAGTTTAATGTGGCTTTTGCCAACTCTTTTGTAGGCTCGAATGGGTTCATAATGAATTGAGTAACCAGCGCGGAAGAATGCCATAGTAATGGTGGTTGGATAGGAAAAGGTATTGGGTAGTAGAAAGAGGAATTCGCGGAATTTCTGTGCATTGACGACACGAAAGCCGGAGGTTAAATCGGGGATTGGGTGCCCGACCATCCAGCTTGCCATCCAGTTGTAAAAACCGTTGCCGAGTTTGCGAGCAAAGCTGGCTTGCGAGTGGCTGTCGCGTGCGCCTATGACCATATCGTGTCCGGCTTGGTATTGGGCTAGTAGACGCGAGATGTCGTTGGGATCATGCTGTCCGTCAGCGTCCATGAACACTAATATATCGCCTTGCGCGGCGCGTGCACCGCTTTTGACGGCTGCGCCATTGCCCATGTTGTAGGTGTGACGCACGACTTTTGCGCCTGCGGCGGCGGCGATTTGTGCGGAGTCGTCGCTGGAGGCGTCGTCTACTATGATGATTTCGGCATTTGGATAGAGTTCTGCTAACTGTTTGATAATTTTGCTTAAACCGGCTGCTTCGTTATAGCAGGGCAGGATGATGCTGAGGGATTCATTCATGAGGTGCTCCTGGATGGGGTTGTTTTGGCAATGCGGCTGTGGCGTTGAGCACATATTCTAAATAGTTGCGGTGTAAGTAATTTTCTTTCCAATTGAGGGTTGGCAGTAGGGCTTGTACATAGTCGTGCGCGGCTGTGGGCTGTCCGGCTTGCAGTAACCAGTGGATGTGCTCTAGTTTTAATTTGAAGTCGTTTTGTAACGACTGTGCTTGATCTGCAATTTCAATGGCTTTGGCGTAATTGCCTTGCATGGCTTGGAAACGCGCATAGTTGTGATAGAGCAGATTGCGGTAAGCGGGGTCTAATGGGCTATTTTGTAGCAAGGGCTGGAAAATTTGCTGTTCCAGAAAATCAGCAGAAATCAAAGTGGGACAGGCTTGGTCTTGCCAATCGCTGAGCAAAATATCTAGGCTTACGCCAAAAGCTTCGTCGCCGGGCGTGCGAGCAAGGCGTTGCTGAAGTTGTTCGAGGTCTGGTGCGGGTGTTTCTGGTTTGTAGCAATGAATGTTGAGCCACAGTAGGTAGGGGCTGAGGTCATTAGGTAGGCGTTGCGCCATTTGCTGATAAATTTTAATCGCCGAAACAAATTGCCCAAATTCTGACAGTTTGGAGGCGTAGTGTGATTGTGCGTAACCTGAGTTGGGTTTTAGCTCTGCCCAGAGTGCGGCTTGGGTGAGGGGGCGTTGCCAGAGTTGAATTTCCATCCAACTGATGAAGGGCAGCGTAGCGAACCAGAGTACGGGCGCAATCAGTAATAAGCGGCGTTTGGCGGGCGCTATTTGTGATAGCAGGGCGTAAAAAAAGTACACCAGCGCGAAAGCGACACCTAACAATGGCAGGTAGTTGCGGTGCTCGAAATACAATTTGAGTGGCACTACGCTGCTTTCTAGGCTATGCCCGCCGAGAAACCAGAAAACGGCAAAGGAAAATACTGACCAGTGTTTGCGCTGCCATAGGGCTAACGCGCTGATCAGCACCCCGCCTAAGGTTGCCCAGAGCGTGCTTAAAGGCTGGAGTAGGCTGGTGGAAACCTCTAAATCATCGTGAAAGACGCTGAAGCGATTCGGTGTGGGCAGCAGGATTTTGCCCAGGTAATCCCACAGAATGCGGGTTTCACTCAGCAGGCGCTCGCTCACATTAAATTCGCGTAGCGAGTAACTTGCCATCAGGCTGTGCCAAGTGAGCGTGAAATAAGTGACTAGCAAGAGCAAGGGCAGAAATAAAAAAACGCTGCTCCAAGCATACCAGAGGCGCGAACGCGGCAAGTGCGCAAGTAAGGTAAATTCTGTTACCAGCACATACAAGGGCAATAAAATCGCGGTTTCTTTGCTGAGTACGCCGAAAATCCCGCCTAAACCTATGCCGAAAGACATCCACAGTAGCCCGTTCCAGGGGCGTTGTTCATGTAGTGCGGTGCGCCCAATAAGGTAAAGCAGTACGCCAAACAGGGTGAAAAACGCGCCTAATTGCGCCATGCGCTGCACTACATAGAGGGTGGTTGAAACCTGAAAAGGATGCAGCACCCAGACCGCTGTGCTCAGCAACGCCAGCCACAGGCTTTGTGCTTCGGATAACTGCATCAGGCGACAGAGACGCAACAGCAGCCAGAAAATCAGTGTCGCATTAAGCAAATGAATCAAGAGGTTAATGTATTTGAAAGGAATAGGGTTAGGCCACTGGTAGGCTTGCAAGGCAAAGCTTACCAGACTAAGCGGACGCCCTAAACTACTGGATTCGCCTTCTAGGATGAAGCGCAACGCATCGTGGCTCAAGGGATCGTCAAAGTCGGCTAAAGCGTCTAAATTGACTTCATCATCGAGAATAAAACCGCTGTGCAGCCCAGGGAAATACAGCCAGGCACTTAAAAGCAGTAGCAGCCAAAATGCTAACCCAAAAGAGATTTGTTGTTTCATAAGGTTTGTTTAATGCGTTCCTGGAGATTTTGTTAATTGCGCCTGCGCCATCTGTTGCAGTTTGTGCAAATGTTCCGCATAAGCTTGGAGGCTACTGTGGGATAGCTCTTGTTGTAGACTTTGGATAAAGTCTAGGGCTTTTTGATATTGCTCGGTCTGCATGAGCCACGCCAATTTGAGCATTTGTGCTAGAGCATGATCCGGCATCTGCGGCTGTAATTCCAAGCCTTGCTCTATGGAAACAATGGCTTGCGCGTAATCGCCTTGTGCTGCCTGAAGTTGGGCTGCTAATACATAAAATATGGCTTTATCCAAAGTAGCGATTTTAGGATTCGCTTGCAAAGCCTGTATGAGTTGCAAAGCCTGTTGTGAAC
>DYPD01000001.1:71229-86571 GCA_020720115.1 Thiomargarita sp.
GATTCTAAAGCATGTCCAGTAGCGAACCAGAATACCGCTAAAGCAAATACCGGATACTTTATCCTCCCTATCCAGGCACTGAGTGCAACAACTAAAAGCCCAAGCACGGCAAACAAGGTAGTGAGCGGCTCAAATAGACCACGAGAAATCAAATAATCATCGTGAAACAAATTCAATTGCGCAGCATTCGGTAAGAACAGGGTGCGCAAATACTCAAATAAAATTCTGGATTCAGTTAATAGGCGTTCGCTTAGAGAAAAATCTCGCAAGCTATAACCATCGGTAAACATCTGCGGATGCGTGGCAAACCACAATAGCAAAAGCCCTAAAGGTGCAAAGCAAAATAGGCTTGCCCAACGCAACCACCAAGTTGGGCGAGGTACTTGTTGCAATAGACTGAATTCTAAGGCTAACACATAGAGCGGCAATAAAATGCCGTTTTCTTTGCTCAGGGTTGCCAACACGCCGCCTAAACCAATGCCTAAAGACATGAGCAAGAAAGCCAACAGGTTTTTGCCCTGCGCGTGAGCAGTGCGCCCCCAAACATAGAGCAACAGTCCCGCCAAGGTGAAAAAGGCAGATAACTGCGCCATACGCTGTACGACATACAACACAGTGGACACCTGCATAGGATGCAGCAACCAGAGCGCACAAGTCAGCCAACTGAGCCAAAAAGCCGTGCGTTGCGCCAAACCATACAGATGCAATAGCTGTTGCAGCAAGGCAAAAATCAGCAATCCATTAAGCAAATGAATCAATAGATTAACTTGCTTAAAAGCATAAGCATTCGGCCAAGCCTCGGCTTGCAGGGCAAAGCTGAGTAAACTCAAAGGACGCCCTAAAGAACCTGCATAACCTTCTAATACAAAACGCCACAATTCATCCCATTCTTGGGTACTTTTAATCAATTCCAGACGGGATAAGTTGCTTAAATCATCTAAAATAAAACCAGAATTGAGTCCAGGCACATACCAGAACCCAGTAAACAGCAATACAGCGCTGACTGCAAGAGGGCGGGTAAAAGCTTGGAAATGATTTGTCGCGTGAACTTGATTCATGGGTTAAGGCTGTTGCGAAAGTTCGGTTTGTGCGGCTTGGATGAGGTTGGCATAAAGCGGCTGACTGCGGGCATCTAAATGCGCTTGCAAGCTGGCTAATTCTTGCTTGGCTTGCGGATAATCTTTCAGCGCCAACCAGCAGTGCAGACGTAACGCACGCGCTTGTAAATTGTTGCGTGCTGCGCCATTAGACAGCAGTGCGCCGCTCTCTAATGCTTGGGTGCTGGCTTGCAAAGCTTGTGGGTAATTTTCTTGCGCAACCAATAAACGGGCATACAGGAGTTGCGCAAATGCCTGATCATGGCGCGTTAAGTGGGTATTTTGCGCCAAGGCAGCAAATAGCTTGCTGGCTTCAGCCAAACCTAACACCGGACATTCTTGGCGCAACACGGCTTGCGCCAAATCATTTAACACAGAATCAGTCCCCGCCTGGCTACGGCTCTGTTGAAAATGCGTAGCCACAGTGTCTACGGACGGTGGCGCAATCTCAGAAAAAGCACAGCTTAACAGCATTTGGTAAGCAGCAGGCGCGGTTTTTTCAGGATGCTGTTGCGCCATGCGTTGGTAATAAAAAAGAGCCGCCTGTGGATTTTGGTAATCACGCATGACTTGTGCGGCGTGGGCTTGCGCCATCACAGACGCGGGTTTGCGTTCTGCCCACTGCACTGCTTGCTGTATCGCTTGCCCCCACAGTTGAGTTTCCAGATAAGTGAACAGTGGATAACTGAGCAACCAGAGCGCCACAAAGCTATACAGGCTATAGCGCAACAACTGGCTGCTGTGTGCCAACCAGCCTGGCAAATGCACAACAACCCAGGCGATCAGCAACATGATACCGAACAAGGGTAAATAATTGCGGTGCTCAAAATGCAGCATGAGCGGGAAAAAGCTGGCTTCCAGCCAATGCCCGCCAAGAAACCAAAATAGAGCAAACGCCAAAATAGGCGCAGTTTTACGCCAATAGGCTGCTACTGCAAGCAGAACAATCCAAAACAACAGCACCAGCAGGGTTTGCGGTGGTGCTAACCAGCCGTGAGAAACCGAAAAATCGTCATGAAACAGGCTTAATTCAGAAGGGCGCGGTAGCCAAATTTGGCTGAAATAATCCAGCAACACGCGGGTTGGGTAAGCAAGCGTTCTCAAGGTGAAATCACGCAACGCATAGCCCTGCGTTAGACTTTCAAAACGCAACACACACCAGGCAACCAACAACAAGAGTGGCAAATATAAAAAAATGCCAGCCCAAAGCTGCCAGTTTTTTGGGCGCGGCACGGCTTGCAATAGGGTAAATTCCAGCACCAACACATAGAGCGGTAACAAAATCGCGTTTTCTTTACTCAACACTCCCAAAATCAGCCCTAATCCTATAGCAACCGACATCCAGACAAAGGCGATTTGGATATTTTGTTGTGCCAATTGCAGGCGGGCGTGCAAATAAAGCACTAATCCCGCTAAGGTAAAAAACGCAGCAAGCTCTGTCATGCGCTGCACGACGTACAGCGCAGTAGAAACCTGTAAAGGATGCGCTAACCACAGAAGCGCGGTTAAAAAAGCGAAAAAACGCCGAGAAGTGTCAGGTAACTTAAGCAAACTGCTGAGTTGCCAGATCAAAATAAACACCAATGCAGCATTGCACAGATGCAGCAACAGATTAACTAATTTGAAGGGATAGGGTGCAGACCAATGCTCTGCTTGCAGGGCAAAGCTGAATAATGACAGCGGACGCCCCACTTGGCTTGCACCACCCGCTAAAGCAAAGTCAATTTTTGCGCTTAGGGTATTTTGCTGTTGAAGCTGAGCCAGTCCTTCGAGATTAACGAAATCATCAAACAGAAAAACCCCGCTTAAACCAGGTTGATAAAGCAGCGTTCCCAGCAAACTCAGGCTAACCAGCGTACCGAGAAAATATAAGCGAATAGACACAGCAATGCCCTTTTTTGTATGCGCATAAAAAACCCGCCGAAAGGCGGGTTTTTCCTAACCTAAAACATCAAGCATTATTTGCAAGCGGTAGGCAGGTAAGCTACGTTCATGGGAGAAGAGCCGTTCTGGCAGTTCCAGGTTTTCAGAGTTGAGTCATAAACCAGGTCAACTGCACCAGTGATGTTGGTTCCAGCTTTCATTACAGCACTGTAAGCATGGGCAGTTTCCTTGCTGATGATAGCTGAGGTATATTTACCTTTCACTTTGCCACCCAGTGTGCCAGTCACTTGAGCAGTGGTGGGCCAAGCAGCAACACCTTTAGAACCAATGTATTCTTCAGTTGGGGTTTTCAGACCTGCCAACAAGCCAATAGCTTCGGCAACTTGTGAGCGTTTCAGGTAGTCGGTATAAGCAGGAATAGCAACGGCTGCCAAAATACCGATAATAGCAACAACGATCATTAACTCGATCAGAGTAAAACCTTTTTGGTTTTTCATGAGTGTATCTCCAGTAAAAGTCATCAGTAAGGTTAGTGTTAAATCAATATAAACTCGGGATAAACTCGGGATAAACTCGGGCGATCTATATTGACACGTCATTATTAAAGCTATTTGCGTGCCATATATTTTTTTATTTTATAAAACAATATATTGAGTTTTTTGGCGGTTTTTTGTGACCAATCATGTCTGCTTAAGCTAAGCAGGCACCTCACTCATTTTCAGCTATGTCGTTAGTGCCATTTTATTTTATAAAACAATATGTTGTTTTGCGACTAATAGCATCCGTTGAAACTAAGCAGTAACCTGCTTATTTTCAGCACTCGGCAGTCTGATGCGCTTTGGGCGCTTGGGGGGTACTCAGCCCGGTCAGGGATTGTGCAAATATTTGTTTTAGCCAGCTTGTCTGATCTAATCCCAACAAACCTAAATTTCTTAGCCAGGTTAAGCTTGGAATATCGTTGGAAAAAAGCTGTACTAAGGTGTTGGTAATGCGTTGCGTGCGTGTCTGATCTGGCTGGCGGAGCCTGTGGTAATGGGTTAAGACTTTGTGTTTGCCTAGGTCTTGGCGCTGCTGTTGTGCGTGGAGGAGGCAGTGTGCTAGTGCCGATACATCACGCAGCCCCAGATTAAATCCCTGTCCGCCTACTGGGTGTAGGCTGTGGGCGGCGTTGCCGATAACTACCAAGCGTTGCTGTACGGGATTTTTGACGCTGATGAGGGACAGCGGATACGCGTGCCTTTGTCCAATTTGGGTGAAACGCCCTAGACGCCAACCAAACCGTTGTTGCAGTGCTTTAAGAAAATCGGGGGGATTAAGCTGTTGCAATCCGTCGGCTTGCTGGGGTTTGACTGTCCATACCAGTGAGCAACGCTGCTCGCGCATAGGCAATAATGCTAACGGACCTGTGTCTGTGAAACGCTCGTAAGCTATGTTGTCGTGCGCTACCGAGGGGCTGAGATTGGCGATGATTGCAGTTTGTGCGTAATGGTGGCGTTGGATGGAGAGATTCAGTTGTTGGCACACGGCGGAGGCGCTACCGTCTGCTACGACTAATAAGCGACTATGTAAAAGCTGCTGTTGCCCAACCTGCTCAATTTCAACACTTGCCTGTGTGTCTGTGAGTTGGACGCTTTTGATGTGTGCTGGGGCAAAAATCTGTAGCTGTTGCGCTTGATTGATGTGCTGTTGCAATAGGCGCCCCAGCACTTTGGCTTCAATCACATAACCCAGCGCCTCTAGGCGCAAGTCTTGCGCCGATAAGCGGGTAAACCCCCAGTGTCCGCGATCTGAGACGTGAATGCGCTGAATCGGTGTTGCTTGCGGGGCAATCTGTGTCCATAGCCCTAAGTCTTGAAAAATCAACCTGCTACTGTAAGCCAATGCAATGACGCGGTCATCATAATGCAGGCTGGCTTGTGGGTTTAGCGCCCAAGGTTTGGCTTCAATCAAGCCGACATGCAAGCCGTGATTTTGTAGCGCACAGGCGAGGCTGCTGCCCACCAGCCCACCGCCGACGATTAATACATCAAACATTAGTGGATACCAAAAAGGTTAGTTTTGAAGGTTTTAGTGGATTTGAGATCACGCACTGTCACACGGAAAGACTTGCAAAAGCTATCAGGCGCCAGGCTTTCCAGGCTTTTTTGGTTGTGTCCGTAGATTGTGATGGGTGTCCAAGCGTAGCTGTCTGCCGCCACTTCGTCGCCGCCTTCATCGTACCAGTTAAACTGATATTGCAAAGTCAAGTCGTTACTGTCGGTGTTTTCCAGCACCACGCGCGCTCGGTATAGATCGCCCCACTGGTGTCCTTTGGTTTGGCTTATGCGCACGCCTAAATCGCTATATTCGTTGACTGTTATTGAGCCATCTGGATTTTGCCGACTTTCTATGCCTGCGCTGTAACTGCTGGCACACCCAGACAATAGCGTAAAACAGATTAAAATCAGTAAATTATGTGATAAATTTGCCATTTTTTTCTCCTCATTATTAAAACCGAATAGCCTCATGGGGTTAAACTGACCGAATGCGTGTACAGCCGTCGTCCGCTGTTGATGATGTGTAGCAGTGTTAAACTGTTGCGCCTAATGTTGAGTTGCACTGGATAGGCGCGTCCTTGATAGGTGTCCTGCACCATGAGTTGGTGCGCTCCCATCGGCACCGACAGGTGCAACACATCTACCCGATTGGGCAGCGACAGCCAACTGCGCAAGTCCGCGTTTTCAGTCAGCAGGCTGTACATACCCGCCAACAATTCTCCTACCGCCCCGCCTTCTTTATGGCTGACCCGCTGCAACTGGGCTTTGGTCACTGCCCGTCCAGCTTGGCGTACAAACAGCCCTAACCGCTGCTCTGTCAGCGCCCGTGCGACTAGGCTTTGCACATTTAACACAGGCTGGGTTCTATAAGCCGCACCGCCGTCTAAGCGCACACTCAAAGCCCCAGACAAAGGAAAAAAACGGTAGACGGGAAAAGCGATAGTGAGCAGTCCATGCCCCAGCGGAAAGCTGATGGACGCTTCGCTTTTAGCCGGAACAAAACCATTTTCATACAGGATAACCAGAGGCTGAGTGTCCGGCTCAGATGGCGGCGGTTCAGGTAAATGCGCCCAACGCGCCGTATCGCCTAAACGCTCAGCGAGGTGTCGCACCTGCGCTTGCAGTAGCGGATGCTGCGGGGCTAATTCCAGGGCGTTTTGGTAATCCACATAGGCATCGTTCAATTCCCCTAGGTGCTCGAAAATCAAACCGCTGACATAATAGGCGTAGGCATTTTGAAACGAATGCTTGACTTGTGCCGCCACCTTGTCCATTGCGGCAAATTGCGCTCCTGCGCTATCCAAGGACACGGGTAATGCGCGTGCTTGTGCTTGCAACGAGAGCAATTCTCGATCATGCGCTTTTAAGGCAGCACTTTGCGCTGCGTCAGCACGACGTGCTTCCACCGCAGCGGCGCTTAAGTCTTTGAGAAATAAATAATTCAGTGCTTGATACAGATGCACAAAAATGCGCTCGTAAGCCGCGCCGCGATAAGGCAACACATTATCATTGCTCAACAGCGCCGCGCCCTGGCTGCCGATGTCGCTCAAGCGGATAAAAGCGCCGTTCTCATCGGCGCTAAAACGCTCAATGGCTTGCGCAAAATAGGACTGGCTCACCTCATGCAGACCTAGGATTTGCGCCATACGCGCACGTTCTAGCAGATGCAGCAGACTGTCTGGACCGCTACCTAAGCTACCTTCCAACAAAGCCGGTGTAACGCCCTGATCCAATTGCGCTAATTGCGGCTGCATTTGCTCAGGATAAGGCACAAACAGACTCATAGCCGCGCACCCGCTTAACAGGGGCAAAGCAAGCAACAGCAACCCGCCAGTAGATAGCCGTTTAAGAGTATTCATGTGCATTGGGGAAACATCTGCTGTGTAGGGAAAGGGCGTATTTTAGCGGCTAACGCGCACCTGCCCACTACCGCCAGTCAAAACTCGCACGCGCTCGCCGATTTGAAACATAGGATCGGCATTTTGCACCACCAGTATTTGCGCACCATTATCCAACAACACAGTGATTTCTAAGCCACTTTGTTGACGCGCCTGCTGCTCAATGCCGCCACCAAGCACGACACCAGCGGTTGCGCCTACGACAGAAGCGAGGTCCCTACCGACACCGCGTCCTACCGTGCTACCCGCAATACCGCCGATAACGCCACCGGCAATCGAGCCGAGTGTGCCGCTGTCAGAGTTATGAATGACGACTCTGCGCAAATGCTGCACTGTGCCGGTTTGTATTTGGTAAGCGCGGTTGACTTCATAAGCACTGTCGTAGCTGTAGCTAGGCACAGGTGCGCAGGCATTGAGGCTGAATAAAAGGGGGGAAAACAACAGTAAATAGCGGGATTTCATGGCAGTGTTCTCTCATCAAAGACTCGTTAGGCATACAAAACCTAGCGAGTCAGAAGCTGTTACAAACGACCGTACAGACCCAAAAGATGCCGCAATTTTTGATCCAGTCCGTGCGGCACTTCCGGCCAGGTAAAGCGCCAGCGCCAATTGCCAGAAGGTACGCCAGGGATGTTCATGCGATGCTCGCTACCATAGCTCAACAAATCCTGCATAGGTACGATAGACAGACGCGCAACCGAGGCAAATACCGCATGAATCATTGCCCAAGGCATGTCATGCGCGTTGGTCTTTAAGTAGTCGCAAACATAATTTTGCACCTGTGGCGACATACTATGAAACCAGCCCAGCGTGGTGTCGTTGTCATGCGTGCCGGTATACACCACACAATTAGGCTCGTGTTGGTGCGGCAGATAAGGATTTTCCGCCCCGCCGCCTTCAAAAGCAAATTGCAGGATTTTCATGCCAGGAATGCCAAATTTCTCCCGCAATGCCGTCACTTCAGCGGTGATAACACCCAAATCTTCCGCCACCAAAGGAACGGTATTTTTTTCTTGCAACACACTAAACAGCGCCTCGCCAGGGGCTTTGACCCAGCGTCCTTGCATAGCAGTAGGCGCATTGGCAGGAATTTCCCAATAGGCTTCAAAACCCCGAAAATGATCAATGCGCACCAGGTCAAACAAAGTACCCTGCGTGCTCAAACGCTCTTGCCACCAGAGAAAACCATTGCTCTGCATGTATTCCCAATCATAATGCGGATTACCCCAAAGCTGCCCAGTGGCAGAAAAATAATCCGGCGGCACACCCGCAACGACACTGGGTTTACCCTTACTGTCAACGCGAAAATTTTTCCGTCCCGCCCACACATCTACACTGTCTGCCGCAATGAAAATCGGCAAATCGCCAAACATAAGCACACCGCGTTCATTTGCATAGCGTTTTAAGGTTTTCCATTGTTGGAAAAACAAAAATTGCTCAAAACTGCATTGCGCAATTTCTGGCGCAAAACGCTGTTTAGCCGCTGCCAAGGCGCTGGGTTCTCGATCTCGGTACTTAGTGCTCCATGCCCACCAGGGCTGCTCTTGGTGCTGCTCTTTCAATGCACGGTACAACGCATAGTCTTTCAACCAGAAAGCATTTTGCGTCAGAAAGTTGCCGTAGAGCGTTTGCATGGCATCATCAGCATGGAGCTTAAAGCGCGTAAAAGCTTCTTTAAGCAAACAAGCACGACAAGCATTCCAATCCGCCTCGGCACCCGTTAAATAAATTTCAGTGCTTTGCAACCAGCCCTGCCGCGCCAGCAGTTCAACGCTGATCATGCGTGGATTACCTGCATGAACTGATTGACATTGATAAGGCGACAAATCACTGTGCGGTACGCCCAGCGGCAACGTTTGCCAAACCGTAAAGCCACTGTTTTTTAAGAAATCCACAAACCAGTAAGCATTCACCCCCAGATCGCCACTGTCAGTAGGGCTGGGCAGAGAAGTTGGGTGCAGCAAAACACCCGCACGACGTTTTTTGAGTTGGTGCATAAAAATTCAGTTGATTGCTTGAAAAGGGAGTTTTAATTTTTGCGCATCGCGCCTCCGACTAGGGGATCACCGCCGCCCTGTGTAAAGCAGCGTGAGAGGTAGTCGGGTGCTTCCAATTTTAAGAGATGGTACAAAGCGGCAAGTTGAATGCGATAGAGTTTCTCGAAATCGCTGACGGAGGCGGCGGGATTGTAATCGCCAAACCACCAAAACCAATCTGAACCTTCGCAAATGGCTAATTGACGTTCAATTTGCGTACGTTGCTCGCCGCTGAAATTGATAATGGCTTTATCAAAGGCTTTTTTGGCTTCGCATAGCATATCCCAACCCCGATTTTTATCTTTATCGCCAATCCAGGTGGAAAAAGTGCCATACACCCAGCTACCGGCAACCAGGGTGGGTAAAGCGCCGCTGGGCACTTTATTTTGCAGACATTCGGTGAAGGTGCAAAGTTGTAGCAGCGGGCTGGCGGCAACGCGCTCGTAAAGGATGCTTAAGAAGTAAAAACCGTTTTCTGGGTAATATTCCCAAGCATTTTCGCCATCCAAGATGATAGAGACCACGCGCTCACCTGGCTGACTACAGCCACGCGCAATGTTTTCTAGGTTTTGCACTAAGTTGGCAACTGCATCATCGGCGTGCCATTTGGCATATTCAAAGCCAATGTCGTCAGAGATGCTGTCGTTGCGGAAGAAACTGGTGATATTGCAATCCAACAGGCGATAGGGACGGTGCACGGTTTGTTCGCCCGCTTCGGCGCGTTGTAGGCTGTGGCGTAATACTGCCTCTCCTGTTGCAACCCATTGAATTTTATATTTATTAAAGAGTTTTAAGGTGGCGATGCTGACGCTGCCTTCGGCGGGCCAACAGCCTTTGGGTTGGAAACCAAAGCAATTTTCAAACACTTGCAAGCCTTTTTCCATATGCCATCTCATGCGCTCTTCGCCACCTGGGTAGCTGGCACAGTCTGGCAATACTGCCGCTGGTATGGCTTCTCGCGCACTGTGGATGTCAAGCAACAAGGGGGCGATGGGATGAGCGTAAGGCGTGATGGAGAGTTCGACTTTACCTTCTTGATGCAAGGCTTTGAAACGCGGGATGACGCTGCTGGTGAGTTCGTAAATCAAGGCTAATAATGAGCGGCGATCCGAGGCGGTGTAACCTTGCTCTTTTTTCATTAAATCCAAGACTAAAGGATTTTCGCGGCGCACCGTTTCACCCATCCACGCTAAGTGATACCAAACCACTAGGTCGCTTAGATAATGATCGGCAATGTAGCTTTGTGCAGTGGGATTGCTTTGTAGCCAACTCGCCATTTCGGCAAGACGCTGATAAGCCGGAAAACGCTTAATCAGTCGTTCTTTGTTGGCGCGCAGGCAATTGTAGGTCAGTTTTAAGCGGTATTCTGGGTCTAGCGGATAGTCTTCATTCACCAAAGCATCTAACAGCGGGTCTTGCAACTTTTTATCGGTATGCAAATAGTCGCGGATTTGCTTGGCGTAGTCTTGCAATTGATCCAGCAAAGTAGGGGTAAAATTGACTACTGCACGCCCATCTGGCTGGTTTTCCAAATGTGCCGCCATGTCTACATAGTCTTTGATAGCGTGCAAATAAGACCAGGGTTGTTGGTATTCTTGGCTGATGGGATCGCGGTATTCGGGCTGGTGCATGTGCCAGCAAAAAACAACCTTGAGTTTAGTAGTGCTCATGGAAATATCCTGTTGGCGGCTGGTGCCAGAAATGCAGGCTTAAATTACGTCATCTCGGTTTAGCAAGAACGGAACAAATGCCTGCTTAAAACGACATTACCGTGATTTATGGAGGTTTTGTCCTAACATTTCCGGCGTAACCAATACAATACCGCCTTCAGAAATATAAAAGCCTTTGGCTTTATCCGCAGCACGATCTTCACCTATTACCATACCATCAGGAATTTCACAGCCTTTATCAATCACGACGCGATTTAAGCGACAGTTCTTGCCAATCCGCACATTGGGTAGCACCACCGTATCTTGCAAGGTCGTGTGTTCATTAACCAATACATCAGAAAACAACAAAGAATGTTTGATTTCTGAACCAGAAATAATACAACCGCCAGAAACCATAGAATCTATTGCCATGCCACGTCGTCCATCATCATCAAAAACAAATTTTGCCGGCGGCAATTGTTCCTGGTAAGTCCAGATAGGCCACACTCTATCATACAAATTCAGCGGCGGTGTTACGCTGACCAATTCAATATTGGATTGCCAGAAAGAATCCAGCGTACCTACATCTCGCCAGTACCCTTGTCCACCTTGCACATCACGGAAAGGATAAGCAAAGACGCGGTAAGATTTAATAATGGAAGGAATAATATCTTTACCAAAGTCATGCGAAGACGCAGATAAATCCGCATCTTTCATCAATTGCTCAAACAGAAACTTAGTGTTAAAAATATAAATACCCATTGAAGCCAAGGCTTTTTCAGGATGATTTGGCAACGGCTGTGGATTGTCCGGTTTTTCAGTAAACTGGGTAATGCGTTGTTCAGCATTGACACTCATCACCCCAAAACTGCGGGCAGTATCCAAATCTACTTCAATACAACCAACGGTCAAATCCGCATTGGTTTCTACATGCGAAGCCAGCATGGGACCATAGTCCATCTTATAGATATGATCGCCCGCGAGAATCAAAACATATTTGGGATTATGATGGCGGATAATATCAATGTTTTGATACACCGCATCAGCAGTGCCTTGATACCAATTAGAATCTGAAATACGTTGTTGGGCGGGAACAATTTCAATAAATTCGCCAAATTCTCCGCGCAAGAAACTCCAGCCTTTTTGAATGTGCAGAATTAACGAATGGGCTTTGTATTGGGTTAGCACTGAAATCCGATGCACACCCGAGTTAATACAATTAGACAGCGGGAAATCAATAATGCGGAATTTACCGCCAAAAGGTACTGCGGGCTTAGCACGCCAGTCAGTTAATTGTTTCAACCTTGAACCGCGTCCACCGGCAAGAATCAAAGCCAAAGTATCGCGCACCAGACGACTTACAAAACGTTGATTTTTTTCTGGTAATTCGATCATTTTTAGTCTCCGTCAACCTCTATCTAAGCCAAGTTAGGCATTGTAATTACGCAAACAGTGCGCACAAGCGATTGCATTGTCTCTATGACTGCGCATAACGTAAAAATGCACCATTGCGTAGCACAAAATAGCATAATCCCTGGCGTTTTTGAAACATTATCCAGTTGCTGACCTGAGCAAACCCCATTCTGGGCTGCGCCGTTGAGTGGCGTTCAAGAAACCTATTGACTTCAAGCTGCGGCAAATTAATCAGCGCCGCATCTCAGTATCGCGCATGAAACTTGGTACGCTGGCGGGAGAAAAGCGGTTTGCGCCGCAATGCTTTAAGCACACGGCGCAAACCTTATTACTAAGGAGACAGCTATTGCTGTTGGAACTCGTGACGAATGTAGCGGTAGGATAAACCGGTGGTGTTCGCCGAGTCGTAGGTGCTGTCGCTGGGGTAGTCTGAATAGAGGGCGATGGACGGCACAGAAACATGGAAGTAGTTGACATCTATGCGTCCGGCAAAATCAAACCAGACTTTGACAAAAACGTCTGGGTTGTTGCTGCTGCCCCAATTGACATCGGTAGGATTGGCGTGGAATAGCCCCCAGGCAACTTCATCGCCGCGACTGGTTTTTGATGATCCACCTAAACGCCATTGTCCTTCAATTACGCCTGCGCTTTCGGTGTAGATGCGGCTGCCGATGCGCAGACGGTTGATGATGTCCGCACCCTTGGGCTTGCCTTCTGAGCCGGAAACCACTGGCGGGTTGCTGCTGTCGGTGCGGATTTCTTGGCTGCCGTGGATGCCGTTTTCAAAGAAATGGCGGACGTAGCGTTTGTTGACGGTGGCGGTGCCATATTCTTGCGGGTTTTGCGGATTACTTTGGTAGGCAGTATAAACATGGATGTCGGGGACGGAGACGTGAAAGTAGTTGACATCAATGCGGCCGTTTTTGTCGAACCAGATTTTTACAAATAAATCAGGGTTGTTGATACTGCCCCATTCGACATCGGCGGGATCGGCATAAAAATGTCCCCAAATCACGCGATCACCGCGGGCGGTGGTGTCTTCGCCGCCTTTTTGCCAGCGGGCTTCAATCGCGCCTTTTTCTTCGGTTTGAATCAGTGCCCGAATCCACAGGGCATCGGTGATCTGATGTCCGTTGGCGGCGGCTTGGTCAGTGCAACGGCTACGCAAGATCGCGCCGTTCATGCCGCTGGTGATGAAGCGGCTACCGTCCCAGTCTAAGCCGAGCAGGGCTTGTCCGGTGTTGCTGTGGCGTAATTGCCAATTCGCGCCGTCGCTGCTGCTGAGAATTAAGCCTTTATCGCCGACGGCAACAAATTCGCTGCCGCTCCAAGCCACTTTGTTGAGGATTTGGTACGACACTGAGGCGATGCCGG
The DNA here is from genome assembly GCA_020720115.1 of Thiomargarita sp. Lineage (GTDB taxonomy): Bacteria > Pseudomonadota > Gammaproteobacteria > Beggiatoales > Beggiatoaceae > BB31. The sequence goes on from DYPD01000001.1 coordinate 84,617, forward strand.
GATTTTGTGGCTGCCAACTGTTGCCGCCGTCTTTGCTGGTGACGATGGACATGCCGCTCTCGCCGCCGCAGAAACTCCACCAGCAATGTTTGCTGCCGACTGCCACCAATTGCGTGCCATTGCCAGCAACGCCGTAGAGTGTGCCGTCAAGGTCGAGCGGGCGGAAAGTCCAGGCTTTGCCATCTTCGCTGGTGATGACCATCGCTTTAGGACGATAGCCTGCGTCTGTGTCAATGTAGCCACCAACGCCGATCCAGCGTTGATCGGTTTTCATTAATTTGACCACATAGCCACTGACACGGGTGTTGATGGCAGTCCAAGTTTCGCCCGTCGGACTACTGAGCAGCACTACTTTGCTAGAGGCATCCCAAGGGTATTCGGTGCCTGCTAAGACAAATTGTTGCCCATCCCAAAGTGCGTCTTGGTAAAAGCGTTCGGAGCGTTCAACTTGTTTGTCGTGAATACGTTGCCAGCGTACGCCATCAGTGCTGAGAAAAGCAAAGCCGTTATCCCCCGCCGCTACTGCACGTCCATTACCCCACGCCACTGTGCGTAACACGCCGCGTTCTTGTGCCAAGCCATCCGTGCTTTGCGTCCAGTTTACGCCATCGCTGCTGCGTAAGGCGGGCGGTGCGCTGTTACCAGCAAAGCCAACCGCCTGGTAGCCCTGCCCAGTCCAGATCAGATCGTGCAAATCACCCGCCGTCACGCTCAAGGGGGATTGCCAATTCAAGCCCGCATCGGTACTGGTGTAGATTTCGCCCTGCGACCAACCGCCCGCGCCGATCACGCGCCCACCAACGGCAACTGTTTTACCGCCGCCAGTGGTGAAATCGCGGGTCACGCCGCCCAATTCGTACACCGGACTCCAATTCGTTAAGTCCTCGCTGGTAATGATGCGTTTTGCATTATTGCCTTCGCTGGCAAGAAAACGGCTGCCGTTCCAGTGCAAACGCTCCAGCGGCAAGGTGGTGGTGCGTTGCCAGTTTTTACCATCAGTGCTTGACCATTGCTGATCCCAGTGCCAGTCGTAACCACCATCCACCAGCCAGCGCGTGGCATTGGCGGCGACAAAATACAGTCCATCTGAATCCTCAATATAGCGCCCCTCCCAATTTTGCCCATCGGTGCTGACCAGCAACAACGCCACAGTGCGATCTGCACGCTGCGCGATCCCAGCGGCAATAAACTCTGTACCGCTCCAAGTAATATCGTTGAGTTCAAACTTGGTTTCGCCACGCGGCAAAGTGGGTGTTTGAAAATTCCAAGTCACGCCATCAGCACTGCTGGCTAACAGGGCTTGTCCACTGGATTCAGCACCGATCAGCACAAAACTGTTGCCATTTGACAGGATGCGAGAAAAACGGCGTTTACCCTGACTGGCAAGACTTTCTGTCCAAGTCGCTCCATCTGTGCTAGTAAAGACAGTCGCGTCTTCGGCGACTGCCACATAACGCCCATTACCCCAAGCCACGCCGTTTAAGGTGCTGCCCTTGCCGGTGCGTGATGCAGTCCACTGCACCGCATCGCTGCTGTGCGCAGTGCGCCCACCGGCGCCCACCGCGACAAATTGACCATTACCGTAAGTCACCGCCGAAAACGCACCCAAATTGATTTTGGGATTCACGATGTCCCAAGCATCGCTACAGGTTTGTGCCCAGAGCACGCTGCTCCAACACAGGCTTAACCACAGAATACCGAATCGCATATAGAGCTTCTCCTGACTTGTTTAACTATTGATAATGATGAGTGTCATCTGATTGACGATTGTTTAGTAAAAGCCAACTTAGCGAGTTTACTTGAGCAGAGGAAAATTGCCAGTAGATAGAGGGTTCATGCGTAACAACTAAGAAAACTCAATTTTTTCTCTGCAAACAGAGTTAGCAACTTTCAAAAACTCATACTATAGTAGGATTACTCAATAATTATATTTTTATAATTATTAAGCATATGAT
>DYPD01000160.1 GCA_020720115.1 Thiomargarita sp.
CAAAATAGAACTTAAAAAATTCAAGAAAAATAAACGCGGTGTTAAAACAACGCCAGCGCCAAAAAATAAATACAAAGGCAAGCCTCATGTTTCTACAGCACTATTACTTTCTTAGTGCAATTGAACCACCTTAACAGGGCTGGATTCGGTTATTTAAGACAAATGATTGAATACAAAGCAAAACTGCGCAATTGCGTGGTGGTGGTTGCCAACCGATTTTATCCCAGCAGTAAAACTTGCTCTGGCTGTGGAAAAATCAAAGAAGATTTAACACTTGCAGAGAGAGTTTTTAACTGTGAATGCGGTTTTAGCGCGGACAGAGATTTGAATGCCCCGCTGAATTTAAACCAATACGGACTGGACAGGTTACAGCCAGACCTTAAATGCGCATCAGAGCAGAGTCAGACTGTGGATTTATTCTCAGCGTCTGTGTTGATGGTGTGAATAAACCTAAAATCAGATAATCATCGGTTTTCGAGATTATCATAGGTTTTTAGTAGCGGTTTGAGTATCTTCGGCTTCTTTTAACAACACGCCTAAATACGGCAGTTGTGCGAGGTTTTCTGGGAGGGGTTCAGGATAAGTGCCGCGTGCCCATGACAATACTTGTAACCAGTCGAGAAATTCTGCGATGCTGGGTTTTTTGTATAAATCTAAGGTTCGTAGCCGCGTAAAAGTGGTCAGTGCAGTTTTTAGCAGGGCATCGTCTAGTTGGGGATAGGCGGCGCGGTGTGTGTTGAGTATTTGCCAAGCGGTGGTGTCGCAATAGTTTAACGCATGGTGTACGCAGCGGCGCAGAAAGGCGGCGGGTAGGGGTTTTTCTTGGTTGCTGGTGAAAAATATCAGCGGGCGTTGTGCGGACGCGACGCTGATTTTTTTGTTTAATTCTTTGATGAAGAAGCTGTGTTCTGCTAGTACGGGAATGAGATCGTAAGCTAAATCGCGGGGGGCGGCATCTATGTTGTCAATGAGCAGCACCCGTGCTGTGTCGCTACGGAAGGCTTGCCAAAGTAGCCGAGGTTGTACGAATAGAGATTTTTTTGGCGGCTCTTGTGTTGTGTGTTGTAGGGCTTGTGCGTAGCGGTTGGCGTCGAATTCGTACAGTAGGTCTTGTAATTGGCTGCGCGATTGGGTGTAAAAATGTAGCACGGGTTCGAGTCCGAGCTGCTGGGCGACGTAGTAGGCTACTTGGCTTTTGCCTAGCCCGGCTTCACCAGTGAGCAGCAGTGGTGCGCCCAGTGCTATCGCGGCTTGGATGGCATTTTCTAGGGGAGGATCGGGCACAAAAGCGGCGGCTTGTTGTGCCGGAGAGATGGCTGATAGTGCCATTGGACGTTGTGCTAGGTGTTGCCCGTCTTGCCGATCTTCGCGGCGCAACAGGTGGAAGTCGTAATCCTGCATAATCACTCAAACTCTAAACTAAATCCGGCATTTTTTAGGTAATTCTGCTCGTTTTCCAAATCTGCTTGGGTCAGCGAATGTTGTGCCAGCCAGTCGGGTGGAAATTTTAGCAGAAGGCTCTGTGCGGTTACTTGTAGTTGCAGTTCTGGCGCTGGGGTGTTGCGATTGCGGTGTAGCAACACGGACAGACGCAGCAGTAGGCTTAAGCGTAGGAGGCTCTGCCGAGTTTCTTCGGGCTGCGAGGCGAGGCTTTCTGGGGTCAGTTTGCGCCGGTGGTTGCGCACTAAACAGGCAAGAAAGGCTTGTTCTTGCTTGGAAAAGCCGGCTAAATCACAGTGCATGAGCAGGTATTCACCATGCTTGTGATACTGATTGTGTGCGATCAGTAAGCCAATTTCGTGCAAATGTGCCGCCCAACTGAGCAGTAATTCGTGTTCTTCGCTGTCGAGTTGCCAGTCTTCTGCGACCTGCTTGAGCAGTAACATGGCGGTATCTGAGACTTGTTGCGCTTGTTGTGCGTCAATGTTGTAGCGCGTCTGCATACGATCAATGGTGCGCGCACGAATGTCTTCATGCCGAATGCGTCCGAGCAAGTCATACAGCAAGCCTTCGCGTAGCGCGGTTTCTGCAACCTGCAGGTGCTGAATGCCTAACTCTTCAAACGCGCCCATGAGCACAGAGAAGCCACCGGCTAATATTGGGCGGCGCTCTTCGCTCAGTCCTTGCAGTTTGAGTTGGTCAATATGCGCCACGTTCTGCAAAACCTGCTGCAATTTGCGCATTCCTTCAAGGCTGATGCCTTCATTGCACCAGCCTTCGGCTTGCAAAATTTTACCAATGGATTTAATTGAGCCGGATGCGCCTAACACGCGCTGCCAGCCGAGTTCGCGGTATTCGGCGGCTATTGGCTGTAATTCTAAGCGGGCGGCGATTTCTGCTTTGCGCAGATTTCTTGCGCAGATTTCGCCGTTGGGGAAATATTTGACGCTCATGCTCACACAGCCCATGTACAGGCTCTCGCGCCGTTGGGTATTAAAGCCTTGACCGATAATAAACTCGGTACTGCCGCCGCCAATGTCTATTACCAGCGGTTGATCTTCGTTGGTAAAGGCATTGCCGTGCGCGACACCAAGGTAAATCAAGCGGGCTTCTTCACGTCCGGCAATGACTTCGATGGGATGCCCCAGCGCATCTTCAGCGCGTTGCAGAAAATCTTGCGCATTATGGGCGCTACGCAGCGTGTTCGTACCCACTGCCCGCACGCTGCCCAGTGGCATTCCTTGCAAACGTTGTCCAAAACGCAGGAGGCAAGCCAGTGCGCGTTCCTGCGCTTCTGGCGACAGATTGCGTTGTTCATCTAGCCCGGCTGCCAGTCGCACCATTTCTCGCAGTCGGTCCATCACATGGATATGTCCATCGGAAATGTCGGCAACAATCATATGAAAGCTGTTAGAACCTAAATCAATCGCCGCCACTGTGCTAGGTGGCGTTTTGCTGGGAGTAAAAAAGCCAAGCATTGGGTATTCCTTATGATTTTCCTGGTAACGCGCATTTCAGGTAAACTAAGCAAGCTTAACTGTACCAAAGCCGCTGTTAGCTGCCTTTGATGCGTGATTTTTTAGTCCGGTTCGGTCTGTCTCTCTACAACCCTAGCATCTTACCAGGAATCCAGTATGTGCCGCATTAACCCGAGAGTTGATTTTGCTTTCAAGAAGCTTTTTGGCAGCGCAGAAAACCAAGACTTGCTGCTGGCGCTGCTCAACGCGATTTTGACCGAAGAACCGCCAATTACTGAGGTGCAACTCAAAAATCCCTATAACCTGGCAGATTATCAAGCGGGTAAAATCTCCATTCTTGACATCAAAGCTAAGGATGAAAACGGACGCTGGTTTAACGTGGAAATGCAGATCAGTCAGGATTACGACTTTGATAAACGTGCCATTTATTACTGGGCAAAGCTGATCACAGAACAAATCACTGAAGGCACTTTATTCAAAACATTGCAAAAAACCTTTAGTATCAATATTTTGAATTTCAACTTTGTGCCAGATACCGAAGTTTTTCATAATCGCTACAAAATCATCAACACTGCCACTGGTAAAGATGACCGGCTGCATGATCTCTTTGAATTGCACTATCTGGAATTGCGCAAATTCCATAAACCTTGGGCAGAAACCCTCACTGCCTTGGACCGCTGGTTTGCTTTCCTGTCGCGTGCTCATGAATTGGACAAACATCATTTGCCGCCGCAAATGGCTAACGATCCCGCGATTACCAAAGCCATTCGCGCTGTAGATCGTATGTTTGACGAAGACGAACGACAAATTTATGAAGTCAGGATGCAAGCGGTGGCTGACATCAATAATAAAATCGAATCCGCTATGGATAGAGGTTTGGCTGTAGGGCATCAAAAAGGTTTGCGCGAAGGATGGCAGGAAGGACGCCAGCAAGGTCTCCAGGAAGGTATTCAGGAAGGTATCCAACAAGGCGTTCAAGAAGGTATTCAACAAGGTATCCAAGCCGGAGAGCGCAAAGCACGGGAAGCCATTGCCCGTACCCTGTTAGCAGTATTAGATGCTGAAACAGTGGCGGAAAAAACTGGCTTAAGCCTGGCAGAAGTTCAGCAATTATCGAAAAATGGCTAAAAGGACACTACAGCAACACCAATAACCGCGCATTTTTCCATCGGGTATGGATTGTGTATTGTCCGTTGAGTAACGCTACACTCATACCCGCCAGAAACTGCATTTTTTGTTTTCTCATATTTGACGCAAATAATTGATTTTTAATCACTTAATCAATATCCCTGAACGCAGTTTCAAAGCGGGGCGCGGTATCAACACAAAAGCGCATTTTCTAGGCGCACGCTTTTACTTGAAATAATCGAACGCGGACTTTGCTATGCACCAATCTTTCTTGCTCTTTCACCGCTTGTTGTTTCTCAAGCTGGCGGTGATTTGTACCGCCTTGAGTATCCTTGCTTACCTTGCTTACACACCACCAGCGGGTGTGCCGCAAAATGGCGGCACTTGGTTAGGCTACGCTTTAGGCGGGATCGGTACACTGCTGATTTTCTGGTTGATGTGGCTAGGCGTGCGTAAACGCAGCTATCATTCGCGCTTTGGTGCGGTGCAAGGCTGGGTGTCTGCGCATGTTTATTTGGGCGTGGCGCTGGTGTTCGTGGTGACTTTGCATACGGGTTTTCAATTCGGTATGAATATCCACACGCTGTCTTATGTGCTCATGTTATTGGTAGTGGTCAGTGGACTCTATGGGGTTTTTGCGTATTTGCGCTATCCGCAGAAAATGATGGAAAACCTGGCGGGTTCTAACCAAAATTTGCTGCTGCATGAAATTTTCAATTTGGAACAAGAATGTTTAGCCTTGGGTGACAGTTTAGGCGAAGAACTGCACGCCGCGTTGCTGCATTCAATGGAAATCCCGATTATTTCAAGCAGCATCTGGCAGCAGCTTACCCGTGCGAGACTCGGCAGCAAATGGAAGATTTCTCGCCAACGCCGCCGCGAGTTGAAAAAAGCCGGTTTATTAGAGGAAGGCGAAGAGTACGATACCACCATGTACCTGGTTGCCGACAAGCTACTACACACACAGGATCCGACCCAAACAGCTCGCATGAGCCAACTGCTTGATCTCTTGGGGCGTAAAAATGCGCTGGTGGAGCGGTTACGTCGCAATGTGCAGTACCAAGCCTTGTTGGATGTTTGGCGTTATCTGCATATTCCCTTATCTTTTGCACTGCTGGCTTCTTTAATAGTGCATATAGTCACGGTTTTTCTGTACTGGTAAGTCAAAATTTCAGGAAATGAACATGCAAAGACCCAGCTTTTGGCTATTGCTGCTGCCGCTTTACCTACAGGGTTGCGGGGTTTATCAAGCCTTTGATCCCTGTCCGCACCGCTTACAAAGTGGCGATTGTTACCAGCCGCCCGCGCAGAAAATCCCTGACCCCGATTTGGCGCTGGTCACGCAGCAAGCCGCCGCCGCTTTATTGCAGCACTTAGATAAGCCGCTGGATAAGGCGCAGGCGATGCTGGTCACGAGCCTGGCAAATGTGAATCGTTTGGAAGAAAGCTCGGCATTGGGGCGGGTGTTGAGCGAACAATTAGCCGCGCATTTTACTCAACTGGGCTATACCGTGCGGGAAGTGCGTTTGCGTCAGGATTTATTAGTAGAGCAAGATAACGGTGAGTTTATGTTGTCGCGTTCTTTGGCGGCAATTGCGCCGCAACAAGCGGTGGGCTTGATTGTCACCGGCACTTACGCAGTCGCGCAAACCCAGGTCTATGTCACCCTTAAGGTATTGAATTTAGAAGGCGTTGCTTTAGCTTCGCAACTTTTAACGCTGCCTTTGGGGGAAAATATCAGGCGCTTGTTGAGCACTCCGGCTTAAGCGCCTAGCATTTGATTTTCTTGTATTTATCAACTGAATAGAGCAAACCCTAATGACAAATACTCCACATGGACAATGGTCATCAAGCTGGATGTTTATTCTCGCCGCCACCGGCTCAGCGGTAGGTTTAGGCAATGTCTGGAAATTTCCCTACACAGCCGGAGAATACGGCGGCGGGGCTTTTATTTTGATTTACCTGCTGTGCGTATTTGCTATCGGTATTCCGGTGATGATGGCGGAAATCATGATGGGGCGGCGCGGACGCCAAAGCCCGATTAACGCCATGCACACCCTCGCATTAGAAGCACAACAGCATCACATTTGGAAACTCATCGGTTGGTCAGGTGTGGTGGCGGGGTGTTTAATTTTATCTTTTTACAGCGTCATTGGCGGCTGGGCGGTGGCTTATGTGCCAAAAATGCTACTGGGCACTTTCAGCGGCGCACAGGCAGAACAAACCGGCGCGATTTTCAACGCACTTACCGCCAATCCTTGGGCGTTGTTGCTGTGGCATACAGTGTTTATGCTGATGACGGTGACTGTGATCGCTCGTGGGTTGGAAAAAGGCTTGGAACGCGCCGTTGGCGTGCTGATGCCCGCGTTATTTTTGCTGCTGCTCGTGCTGGTGCTCTACGCTATGTTTGGCACAGGTGCTTTTATGCAGGGCGTGCATTTTATGTTTGATGTCAATTTTCACGCACTCTTTTATCCTGATTGCCGTGCGGAGCAAACAGCCTGCAAATTCAGCGGTCAAGGCGTGTTAAGCGCAATGGGTTTAGCCTTTTTCTCACTCAGCATCGGCATGGGCGCAATCATGATGTACGGTGCTTACTTGCCGAAAAATGCCTCGATCACCTCGTCTGCTTTGACCATTGCCATCGCTGATACCTTAGCCGCTTTGTTAGCAGGGCTGGCAATCTTTCCCATTGTTTTTGCACATCATTTAGACCCAGGCGCAGGTCCAGGACTGGTGTTTGTCACCCTACCTATCGCTTTTGGGCAAATGGGTATCAGCGGCATTTTGTTTGGCACTTTATTTTTCCTGCTGCTGGTGTTTGCTGCTTGGACTTCCGCCTTTTCTTTGCTAGAGCCGGTCGTCGTTTGGTTGGTGGAAAGCTGGCACATCAGCCGCGCTAAAGCCGCGCTGGGCAGCGGCATTTTTATTTGGTTATTGGGCATTCTCAGCGTCTTATCCTTTAACCTCTGGAGCACGGTTAAACCACTGGCATTTCTAACGGGAACGCCCTTTGCCGAGCAAACGTTTTTTGCCTTCTTCGATTACTTAACCTCCAATATCCTCTTACCCATCGGCGGTTTATTGATTGCCCTGTTCGCCGCTTGGGTCATGAGTCACGCGGCACGGCGCGAAGAAATGGCCGCCGAACCGCCGGACATCAGCTATCAAACTTGGCTATTTTTAATTCGTTACATTACGCCCGTTGGCGTGGCGCTGGTATTCTTAAATGCTGTTGGACTTTTTG
>DYPD01000161.1 GCA_020720115.1 Thiomargarita sp.
ATTATACAGCCCTATTACTTGACGTCAATATCTTTTTTGCGGGTTTTTTGTTTTTTTGATGACCCGTTTCGTTTTTGCGTAACCAACCAACTGAATTTACAGTTTTTAATCACTAAAACAGATCGCTATCGCCTTGCGTGAAATACCATTGTTCGCGTAGCACATCCAGATCGGTCGCTTTGCTGAAAGGACTACTAAAGGGGCTAATGCACAGAGTTAAGCCGTCCGGCTGTGGGCTAGGGCAAAAATTCAGCGCCTTGAGAATGTCTACCCACCAACTTGGCGTTTGTGAAAACCAGCCTTGTATTTGCCGGATTTCGCAACCGGAACGGTTAAGATGACATAATGCCATGTTTAAGCCTAAGCGAGCGGCTTTCAAACTCTGCGGTTGACGCACAAAAAGCGCATCACCTATTTTCAATACTGAGTTTTCTACTCGCGCCAACCACCAACCCAGCGGCTTATTGCGTTTATACACGACAAAAAAATGGTAGCGATGATCAGGGTTTTGCTGATAACGCCAGCGTAAATACTGGCTGCTACGCACGGTTAGCCAGCCATATGCTTCTCGTGCTTGTTCAAATACTAAGTCGGCCCATTCGCCCACTTCTTCGGTCCATTCCACACGGTAGCCAAGTAGACGTTCGCTGATGCTCAAGCAGGTTGGATAGTGTGCCATCGCCTCTGTATTTAGCCGCCATTCCAGCACTTCGGTAATGGGTTGATAGTTCAGAAATAGCTTGCCAAAACCCAAATGCGCTCCAGTCAAAAAACCGTAAAAAAATGGGATATGTCCCTCGCAATAGCTGCGTGTAAAGTGCCGATACGCTCTTGCTAACAGGCTAGTAATACCGCGCCCTACGCCGCGATAAGCGGGATGCGTTAGAATGTCTGCTACCTGTTGGGTAAGCACACTGCTGTGTCCGTTGCGCCACAGTGGCACAGGGTAAGCGGTGTAGTGCGCAACAAGCAAAGCACCATCCCACACGGTAGAAACATAAGGACCGCCAAAGGGATTGCGGAGAAATTTCCAGTGCCAGTGCTTTTCACTACGCGAGACATTGAAAACTTTCTGAAAGGTTTCCAAGATCGCCTGTTCGTCACCACCACGATAGCCATGTACTTGATAATCACTGGTTTCCAATAGCCACAGTTCATATCCCATCTGTCCCTTATCTATCCGCTGCTGCTGGGTTTGCCAATGTTGCACCTGCGGTTCTAATTCCGCCCTGGTTAAATCATCTATAGCTGCTTGTGCAGCGCCTTGTAGCTGTTGATAAGTAGGACTGGTTTGCGCGGTTAAATTCTCATGGTGGCGTACAAAAAACCCTGCCGCTGCCCAATAAAACTCAATCTCGTTGACTTCGTGCACAACAGCAATTTTGTGCGTATGCGCATGATAAGAAACAGGCTCGGTTAGCAGTAGGCGCCCTTGCGGCGGCGTCAACCAAGCGCGTAATTGCCGAAAAACCGGCGCAAGTTCGCTGTAATCCTGCAAACTTTCCAGCATCCAAATCACATCAAAAGGCGCTAGTGCGTCAAGCGATGTCTGAGGCGCACTCAGCGTCCCCGTTTGCACATCTAAAGCCGGATACTGCGCTCGTATTGCTACTTGCGCCGTCTCTGACCAAGGACACAGCAAGGAAACCTGATAGCCTTGAGCCTGCAAACTGGCGGCATGAGCACCAGTGTCATGCCCGATCAACAGCAATTTAGCCGGCGGCGGCATCAGTTGGGCACAAACATGCGCAAACCAGGCATCTTGTGCTTGTGCTAAGGTATAGGGGCTATCTGGAGTTGACCAATAACCAACATGACAGTGGGCAGTATCGCTGAGTAGCGCATGAAAGCGCCATTCAGGGGGTAACAGAGGAGAAACTTTGCTGAGATCGCTCATAAATTCTTTAGAATTCCGCGCCAAACCACTACCGGATAGCGCGACCTTTAGCTAGACAAGTTAACGGAGGAAAATACTGCTCAGTATACCCCATTCATCTCTAGCCAGTGATTTCTCTCTAAAGTAGCCATCAGCGGCGCCCCCCGCGTTCAAACTCCTATGAGATAACCAAATGTCTGATTTTTCTATTATCGTTGCCATGACGCGAGCGCAAGTGATCGGCTATGAAAACCAACTGCCTTGGCACTTGCCAGGCGATTTACAGCATTTTAAGCAGCTAACGCTGGGCAAAGCGATTTTGATGGGACGCAAAACTTTTGACTCTATTGGTCATCCGTTATCCGGGCGCAGAAACCTAGTGCTGACCCGCCAAAATCATTGGCAAGCGCCAGGCTGCGAAGTGCTGCATGATCTCAATGAACTGGACGCAGAAACTGGGGAAATTATGGTGATTGGTGGTGCGGAAATTTATCGCCAGTGTTTGCCTCACGCCCAAGTGCTACATATTACTTGGGTACATGGCGACTTTCGTGGCGACACTTGTTTTCCTGAGATTTGTTGGAATGAATGGCATAGCCAAGGACAACAGGGTTTTGCCGCCGACACACGGCACAGTTGTGCTTACAGTTTTGAAACTTTTTCGCGCCACAGCGATCAACACCAAGTATGAGATGACTAAGGTTAAAGAATGCTATGACTTATTCTGTAAAAGAAAGTTTTTACACCTTGCAAGGCGAGGGCATCAACGCTGGCTGCCCGGCGGTATTTTGCCGTTTTGCCGGCTGCAACCTCTGGTCAGGACGGGAAATAGACCGTGCCAGTGCAATTTGTCAATTTTGCGATACAGATTTTGTCGGGATTGAAGGCGCGGGAGGAGGGAAATTTCGTACAGCGTCCGCTTTAGCTGCCGCTTTAGCAAAACAATGGCAGGGCGACGCGGTTGCACAGAAACTACTGGTGTGTACCGGCGGCGAGCCGTTGCTACAACTGGATGCGCCGCTATTAGCAGTGCTACATGAACAGGGCTGGCGTGTTGCATTGGAAACCAACGGCACCTTACCCGCACCAGAAGGCATTGATTGGATTTGTGTCAGTCCCAAAGCAGGCGCACCGCTGGTGCAAACCTGGGGGCATGAGCTTAAGTTGGTCTACCCACAGCCAGGATTAACGCCGGAACAACTCGAACATCTTAACTTTCAATTCTTTCTGTTACAGCCAATGGATAATGCGCAACATCAAGAAAATACTCAACAGGCGCTGCTCTATTGCCTGGCGCATCCACGCTGGCGTTTGAGTGTGCAGACGCATAAATGGCTAGGCATCCCTTAACGCCCTGCCAGCAGGTTATCAGCACCCACTGTCACCCGGGTATTTTCCGGCAGAAGCCCCCAGTGAGTGAGCTGAGCCTGTACCGAGTTGTAAAAATCCTGCATATTACCCGTCATCACCAGTGCGATATTTGCCAGCAAAATAGCCGCGCTGATAATGATGCCGAGCGTCATACGAGTGCGATTTGTGTTTGCCATAAAAAAAACCATCCATAGTCAGAGTGCAAAATGCACTTACTTTGATTCAACCAGTAGCCTTTGTAGGCTCAAGTTGGAAAGCCAGATCAATGCTTTGAGCTTAAGTGCTTGAGTCTATAAAACCGCTATTTTTGGGATACCCCTGAATAAAATCAGGTAAAACTACGCAAATATAATAGATTTCTAATACGCGAAAATCAAGCAAAAAATTAACATAGGTTATAGAAAATTCTCATGCAGCACTTTGATCCCATTTCCAGCCCCTTGCAGGGCGTCAACTTAATCGAAGCCAGTGCTGGCACAGGTAAAACCTATACCATTTCCACTTTGGTAGTGCGTTTGGTGTTAGAACAGGCGTTAAGCATCAAAGAGATTTTGCTGGTGACTTTCACCGAAGCGGCAACCGAAGAATTGCGCGACCGCGTACTCAAACGTTTGCAACAGGCGCACCAAGCCTTGTTGAGCGGGCACTGCGACGATGAAACCCTGCGCGACATCTTGCTGGCACAAGTGGCGCCAGAATTATCCGCCGAGCGCCTAAAGAACGCGCTACGGGGCTTTGACGAAGCGCCTATCTTCACTATTCACGGCTTTTGCCAGCGCATGTTGCAAGAAAATGCCTTTGAAAGTGGTGCGGCTTTTGACACTGAACTACTCACCAATCAGCAAGCTTTATTGCAAGAAATTTGTGAAGATTTCTGGCGTCTGCACTTTTATAGTGCAAATCTGCTATTTGTCAGCTATGCCCTGACACAAAAATATAGCCCGCAAAAATTGCTAGACCTCCTCAAAGGGCATTTGTCTCAGCCGCTACTACAAGTGATCCCAGACGTACCGCTTGATCAGCCTTTACAAAATGCCGAAGCCTATGTACAAGCCTTTGTTACAGTTCAGGAAAGCTGGGGACTGGTGCGCTCCGAAGTGCAGCGGATTTTGTTGGAACATCCCGCACTCAATCGCACTAAATACAATCCCAAATCAATCCCAACCTGGATTGCGGCGCTCGATGCACTGTTAGCGGGCGAAGTTAAACCCCTGTTATCTGACAAATTCGAGCGTTTTTGCAGCAGCGAATTGAACGCCGCAACTAAAAAAAACCAAACGCCGCCAGCGCATGTGTTTTTTGATTTGTGCCAAACCTTGCTGGAAGCGGCAAACAGCCTGCAACAGCACTACGAGCAGCATTTGTTGGCGCTGAAAGTCAAGCTATTTAAGACAGTGCGCACAGAATTAACGCGGCGCAAACGCGAACGCAATCAACAATCTTTTGATGATTTGTTAATGAACCTGTATCAAGCCTTGCAAGGACAAGGCAGTGCGGCGCTGGCACACGTCATTCGCCGCCAATACCGCGCTGCACTGATTGACGAATTTCAAGATACCGACCCGTTGCAATACGCGATTTTTCACCGTCTATTCAACGACCCAACAGCGGAACGCCAAACGGTGCTCTTTTTCATCGGCGATCCCAAGCAAGCGATTTACAGCTTTCGCGGTGCGGATATTTTCACTTACCTCAAAGCCGCTGGCGACGCGCATCAACAGTACACGTTGGGGAAAAATTACCGCTCACATCCGCGCCTGATTCAAGCGGTCAACAGCCTGTTTAGCCGCCTGCGCAAACCCTTTTTGCTGGACAAAATCGCTTTTTATCCAGTGGAAGCAGCGCGAGAAGCCACCCCGCTGGCGCACGCGCCGCTCAATCTTTGGTTTATCAGTCGTGAACAAGCGGGTTTTGACGCCGATAAACCCATTACCAAAGACTGGGCAAATCAACAGATTCCAGCCTTAGTCGCCAGCGAAATAGTGCGTTTGTTACACAGCGGGCAAGCGCAAGCGGGCGACATCGCCATTTTGCTGCGCACTAATCAGCAAGCGCAATGGATGCAAGCCGCGTTGCAAGCGCGGCGCATCCCCAGTGTGCTTTACAGCCGCGAAAGCCTGTTTAGCAGCCGTGAAGTCGGCGATCTGCTACATCTGCTGGCGGCGCTATTAGAGCCTGCCAACGAAAACCGCTTGCGCACCGCCTTGGCAACCGACCTCTTGGGGCTGGATGGCAACCGCTTAGACCAGCTCACGCAGTCTGAAATGCAGTGGGAATATTGGCTATTGCGCTTCCGCGATTGGCACGACACCTGGTACAAACAAGGTTTTATCCGCATGTTTCGGCAGGTGCTACTGGAACAACAAGTCCCAGTGCGACTACTCAGCTTGCCAGATGGCGAGCGCCGCTTGACCAACGTGTTGCATTTAGGCGAAGTCTTACAGCACGCCTCAGTACAGCCGCGCCGCAGCCCGTTGCGTTTGTATAAATGGCTGGTAGAACAATCACTGAACCCAGGAGAAGAAGAAGCTGACCAATTGCGTCTGGAAAGCGACGCGGCGGCAGTCAAGCTGGTGACTATTCACAAAAGCAAAGGCTTAGAATATCCCATCGTATTTTTACCCTTTGCTTGGGACGGAGTTTTGCGCAGTGAAAAAGCCGAGCAGTTCAGCTTTCACCGCGACGACGGCGTGCGGATTTTAGATTTGGGTTCGGAACACATGGCAGAACACCGCGCCCTCGCTTCACTAGAAGAACGCGCAGAAAACCTGCGTTTGCTGTATGTGGCGCTGACCCGCGCCAGGGAAGCTTGCTATTTGCTCTGGGGCGCGTTCAAAGATGCCCAGACTTCAGCACTGGGTTATGTGCTGCATTCAGAAGAGGCGCTAACAAGTGCTGATGACCAGCAACTTTGGCAAGATTTGCAAATTTTAGCCGCACAGAGCCAAGACGCCATGCGCGTGCTACCCGCGCCGCCAGCCGACACTCAAACCCATGAGCCGTCAAAAACAGACAAGCCCGCTTTGCAAGCACGGGTTTTCCAACGCCCGCTAGAACGCGGTTGGCAACTGGTCAGCTTCACAGCATTGGTAGCGAACGAACAAGCCGCTGAACATCAGGTAGACATTCGCTTGCAACGCCAAGGTACAGAAACCTGGGAAAACCCTTACATTCGCCCCGAAGTAGAAGTGCAGCCCCTTGAAAAGATGGATATTTTCAGTTTTCCCAGCGGCGCACAAGCGGGAAATTTATTGCACGACATTTTGGAACACCTGGATTTTCAAGAAACCCATCCGCTCAAAATTCAAACCCTGATACAAAACAAATTACAGCATTACGGTTTTGCACTCAGTTGGACTGAAGTGCTGCTACAGGCATTAAAAGAAATGCTACACACACCGCTGGATGCAGAAACCGGCATGAGTTTAGCGCAGATTCCAATGAGCGCCCGCTTGAATGAACTGGAGTTCTACTATCCGTTGAATGAGTTAGAAAGCCAGCGATTATATGAAGTGCTACTCCCCGTTTGGCGAGCACGCTGGTCGCTCAATCCTGCCTTCAACCCGCCGCATTTCGCCACAGTACGCGGCTTCATGCGCGGCTTTATTGATTTGGTTTTTGAATATCAAGGAAAGTTTTACCTGGTAGATTACAAATCAAATCACTTAGGCAAAGAACGCGAGTCTTACCATCAATCAGGTCTGCCCAATGCAATGCTGGCACACCATTATCTGCTGCAATACCAGATTTATACGCTCGCCTTGCACCGTTACCTACAACAACGCCTGCCACATTATCGCTACCAAGCACATTTTGGCGGGGTTTTTTACCTCTTCCTGCGCGGCATGAAACCCGATTGGGGCGCAGAGTACGGCATTTTCCGCGATTGCCCGCCGCTCAGCCTCATTGAAACCTTAGCAAGCTGGTGTAGTTAAAGTAACGCTATCACTTATCCGCCCTTGTATCTTAACCTCAATGATGATTAGCTATCATCATACGGAAATCA
>DYPD01000162.1 GCA_020720115.1 Thiomargarita sp.
AATGAAAAAATATATGATAATTATAAACATTTTTTTGGGAATCTTACTATACATTTTTCTTTAATTGAAAAAACGAATCTAAGAGGCTTAAAATGCACTGCCCTGAATGTGGTTCTAATCATATTGTTAAAAAGGGTTTTAAACCTACTGACAAACAAAAATATAAATGCGGCGAATGCCAAAAGCAGTTTGTTTTTAATCCTGAAAAGGGCATTATCTCGGATGAGAAAAAAGAAGTTATAGATAAGCTTTTGTTGGAAAAGATTTCATTAGCGGGTATTTGTAGAAGCATGAATGTTTCAAAAAGCTGGTTACAATCCTATGTGAATAAAAAATATCTTGCTACACCACAAAAAGTCGAGATCAAAGAAAAACCAAAAGGCTCGTTGCTGATAGAGGCTGATGAGATTTGGAGTTTTTGCCAGAATAAGTCACAAAAACAATGGGTTTGGCTGGCAATCAACCGCCAAACGCGGAAAACTGTTGGTGTGTGTATTGGTGACAGAAGCGAGGAAAGCGCGAAGAAGTTGTGGCGTTCATTAGACTTGTTGCGCCTATAAAATAAGAAAAATCAATGCCTTACAAAAAGCACTTTAGCTTGATGACTACGAAAAATCAATGGGTTAGCTGAAATCCGAAAAATTTAGAGTCAGTTATATTCTCAAACTCCGCATTTTTACTGGGTTTATGCCGCAACAAGTCTATTACCTGCTGTGTATCGTCAATGTGCGGTTGTGTATACTGATGCTATCGACTTTGCTTGCTTCGGCTCCGCTCAGCACAAGCAGCACAGGTTTTTGGGGAGCTTATCTTTTTCAAAGCTTGTGCTGCTTGTGCTGAATAAGCGCGTTGCCCTGAGCGTAGTCGAAGGGTAGCCGAAGTAAGCAAAGTCGAAGTAAAAATAGAGAATCACATGGGTGCTATCTGGTATTTTATTCACCATTATAATTTAAATATCGCTCCAAAACTGGCTGGGTTAGGTTGAGTTGTAGACATGTTCATTCTTATAAAACCACTACCCAAAAAAACACTATAGTGGAAAACAACATTGAGCCACCAATTTAAGTAATTCACGCTAGTTGTGCCTTAATTATGGTTAAAAACACTCAATTTTTCGTTTTTCAGCGGAAATTGAGTGTTGGTGATTTTTTATCAGAGTTATTCGGGAAATTTTGCAGAAGACTCATAACATCTAATGCCGGATAACGGCTTGATTAAAAAATAATTCGACGGCTTTAACCTGTCATACTACGGGGGAAACGGTAAAACTTTAGACATGAACGAACCCAGAAAGTCTACCTAAGTAATTGTTTTTACATTTACAATGCTTGCTGTTGTTAAGGATTTTAGACTAAATACCGCTTGGCGCAGTGCAAAATATCCGGCATAATGGCAGCCCATTTATTTTCAAGTATTTTAGTAAAAACTTATATTAGGATTTCAGGGCACTTATGGCAAAAGAAGAACATCTTGAAATGGAAGGTACTGTGGTAGAAACCCTACCTAACACGACCTTTCGCGTGGAATTGGACAATGGTCACATTGTTACAGCTCACATCTCTGGGCGTATGCGCAAAAACTACATCCGTATTCTGACGGGGGATAAGGTGACTGTTCAGCTTACCCCCTACGACCTCAGCAAAGGGCGCATCGTCTATCGCGGACGCTAACTCATAACTGATGCTGCTTGCGGATATGCTGCAATAAGCCTTTAGCCGCCGCTTCTACCAAATCCAACACCCGTTCAAATCCCTGCTCACCGCCATAATAAGGATCCGGGACTTCCACAACCCCGGTTTCAGGCGCAAAGCTCATAAAGCGTTTAACTCTTCCCCGTTGCCCTGCGGAACATTCCGCTAACAAGCTTTGCTCGTTTGCTTGATCCATCGCCAGCACATAATCAAAGTTGGAAAAATCCTGTAGGCTGACTTGTCTTGCTCGCTGTTGGCTGAGATCAATGCCGCGTTCTAAAGCGGCGGCTTGTGAGCGTTGGTCGGGTGGCTGTCCGACGTGATAAGCGTGCGTGCCGGCTGAATCTATGACAATCTGTTCGCTTAAACCGGCTTTTTTGACGAAATCTTCAAACACGCCTTGGGCGGTTGGGGAGCGGCAAATATTCCCCATGCACACGAATAATACCTTGATTTTTTTCTGCGTCATTGCTTGCGTCATGCTATTTGTCCTTGATTAAGCAGGCATTATTGCCAACGGCTTGAATTTTTACTCAGACAAAATCACTGGCTGAAAACGGGTTTTGCGGGCGGGCAGGCGGCGAATGAAGAAAAACCCCAAAGCTAAACCAGCAGCGGCAGCCACTATGACGCCGCCCTCGCCAAGCGCGGGCAACCCGCTTTGCACCAGTGCGCCGCTGATAAACAGACTCAGCAGGGGAAGTAAGTAAACCAGAAAGGAGGCTTGTAACAGTGCGTTTTCTTCAATGCCAATGCGTACTGCTTGCCCGGCGGCTAAGTTGCCTGGATTGGGTAGGCGCAGCGCTTGTGTGCGGTCAGCAAAATAGCTGTTGAGTGCGCCAGTGCCACAACTGCCACTGCTTTCGCAATGACCACAGGTGCTTTTGCGCTGGATGCTGATCCACGCCCATTGCTGCCCTCTGGTGTCGGTTTCTAAACGGTTGACAATGCCTTGTTCGATAAGCATGGGAAATCTCCTGAAATTTAATAAGCCAAAGGAAGAAAGTGGCTAATTCGGTGCGCTGCCTCGACGCATTCTGCCAAGTCTGCGACCAGGGCAATGCGCACCTGATTGGCGCCTGGGTTGCCTTGTGCGGTGGTGCGGGATAAGTAACTGCCTGGCAATACTGTGACATTTTCGTGGGCAAACAGGTTTCTGGTGAAATCCGTATCAGAACCAGGGACTTGCAACCACAGGTAAAAGCCCGCTGGCGGTAATCTGACTTCTAACAGGGGGGCTAGAATTGCCTGTACCGCGCTGAATTTTTCCCGATAGTGGCGGCGGGTTTCCACGACATGCGCTTCATCCTGCCAAGCGACAAGACTGGCAGCTTGAATCGGCGGCGGCATGACGCTGCCGTGATAAGTGCGATAGAGCAAAAAATCTTTGAGCAGTGCGGCATCACCCGCTACAAAACCAGAGCGCAGCCCGGGTGCGCTGGATCGCTTAGATAAGCTGTGAAACACCACGCAACGCCGAAAATCCGTCCGTCCCAGTGCAGCAGCGGCTTGTAGTAAACCCGCTGGCGGCTGCTGTTCGTCTAAATACAATTCCGAGTAGCACTCATCCGACGCGATCACAAAATCATGCTGATCTGCCAGTTCTAGCAAGCGTTGCAAATACGCCAGCGGCATCACCGCCCCGGTAGGATTACCTGGCGAGCAAATGTACAGCAATTGGCAACGCTGCCACACCGTATCCGGCACGGCGGTTAAATCTGGTAAAAAATGATGTTCTGCCGTACAGGACATAAAATAAGGCTGTGCTCCCGCTAATAAAGCCGCGCCTTCGTAAATCTGATAAAAGGGATTAGGCATACAGACCAGCGGCTCAGGCTGATTGCGATCCACTATCGCTTGGGCAAAGGCAAACAGCGCCTCGCGGGTGCCGTTGACCGGCAGCACTTGCGTTGCGGCATCTACCGCAGGCAGTTGAAAGCGCCGACACAGCCAAGCGGCGATAGCTTCGCGTAGCGCATCTTCGCCCTTAGTCATGGGATAACGCGCCAGCCCAGATAAATTATCCATCAAAGCCTGCTTGATAAAATCCGGCGTAGGCTGCTTAGGTTCGCCAATAGACAGCATAATAGAGCTACGCCCGGCGGGCGGTTCGACGCCCGCTTTTAAGGCGCGGAGCTTTTCAAAGGGATAGGCTTGGAGTTGCTTGAGATCGGGATTCATAAGTCGCCAAAAAAGAAAAACCTGGTAGCCTATAAAATCCACCAGGTTGCAATGCCATAGACCGCTTAAAAAACGGCGTTCTTCAGCGGATAGCCAACAAATACAGTCACATGACTAAGCCGCTTTATCCAGCCCCCAAATGGAGCGTAGGGTGGGATAGAGCCTTTCATGTTCATCTTGGATACGTTTTAACACCATGTCAAACATATCTTCGGTATCTTGAATGAAAACTGCATGATCTTTGATTTTTAGCGAGGTTTGTTTATGGTTGCACCATTTGCGCAGATATTGTTTGAACACGCGCTTGATTTCGCTGGCGCCGTTCAAAAAATTTGATGCCAAATTAACCATTTGCTGATCTTTTTGTTTCAGCAAATCCTTGTAAAAAACTTGTTCACCGAGGTCCATATGCGCAGTGACTTTTTCCACATATTCAAAAAACAGGTGACAAGTGATTTCGGTATCACAGATCAGGCGGTCTTGAATCAGATAGGACAAAACTCTGGATAGCTCAGAAATTTTGTGAGTTTGTTCAGTTAATTGCTTGAGATCGTACATGTATTTGTCTCCTTGAAAGCTCCTCAGCAGGGCGGTGGTTGTTATAAAACCCAAGTTTATTAAAAAGTCCGTTAAAAATCAATAAATTAATAAATAATATGAATTGTTTTTAAGCGGCTTTAGTCTGTTTTTAGATCGTTTTTATTTTTATTATCCATGAAGATTCAGGAAAATTCAAAGCAGATTTAACGGCTGGCAGGGCTTTAATCTGGTGCGCCTAGTCTCCGCCTAGAAGCCAAACAAAGCCAGGTATTTTGAGTGTTCTGGTGAACGTCTCTCAAAACTTATAATTCAATTTCAAGCGCAAGGTGCGTCCGTCGCCTTGGATTTTTTCCAGACCACTGGACTCATCAAAAAGCGGATAGTACAGATACTGGTCTAGCAAATTGTAAATATGTAAACCTATTTCTAGGTCTTTCAGCGGCATACCGATCAAGCTCAAATCTGTCACAGTATAAGCAGGAACATCGGTATGCGCATTCTCAGCATGGGCAGCAAGTGCAGCGTGAGGTGTTTTCATGCTATCAATATAAGAGAGTTGTGCATTGGCTCGCCATTTTTTGCTTAATGGCAAACTAGCGCGTACTTTCAGCATATGTTGGGGCGAATTGGTCAGTTGCTGGCCGGTGTCGCCGTTTTCCGCATTTTGCCAAGTATAGTTAAGATGGGTTTCTAAGCCGTTTTGCCAACGCTTATCGAGCGTCATTTCCAGACCACTGGCTTTGGCTGAGCCTATGTTGCTATAGAAGGTGAGAAAATCGGTGGGATCAGTGATCGCATCAATCATATCATTGACTTCGTAAGAAAATACGGACGCCGAACCAGTCAGATTTTCATTAAACTGGTGATTTAAAACTAATTCGTAAGACAGCACGGTTTCTGGGCTTACGCCTTCAGGATTGCGTTTGAGGAATAAATTATCTGCATAATATTGCTCTTGGGCATTGGGGACGCGAAACGCTTTACCGCCCAGGAGCTTCCAGGTAGTGTCCTCATTCATCTGATAAATCATCGCCAGACGTGGATTGCTTGTGCCGCCGAAGGCTTCGTAATAGTCATAACGCACGCCCGCGTTTAGGGTTAGTTTATCCGTCAGCTTGACTTCGTCTTGGGCGTAAATTGCCCAATAACCCAAATCACTGTTTACATTAGCTAATTCAGCATAAAAAGGGGCTTCGTCATAACTGCGTTGCTGTTGTGACAAACTGTGCTGATATTCCACGCCACTGACAATGCGGTGCTTATCATTATGCCATTGCCATTGCCATTCTGCATTTAACCACTCAGTGGGCACTTCAAAATGATTGATAGCGATGTAATTGCCGTAATCAAAATAACTTTTCATGTGCATAGCATAGTGATTCCAGGAAAGCCGGATGTTGGTTTCCAGACTGTTATTGAATTCATGATTATAACTTGCATCAACATAACTGTTGTGCTCTTGAAGCTGGTTGGGAAAGTCAAATAACATCCCAACAGTGCCCTGTAAACCCACTTCACGGTCAATATGAGAGGCGGTCAAGCGAAAATTTTTATAGCTCAGCTTGGCGAATAAGCGTTTTATGTCATGGTCATCATGCGCATGAGAAATGCCATCAGTCAGCGGGGGTTTATCAAACTCTGGTATATAAACATTCTCCCCTGGACGGTGGCTAATCCCAGCAGATAGCATCAATTGCCCATTGTTAGCAAAGGTTTTTCCGACTGTGGTATTACCAGCGTAACGATCCGGATTAACATCCGCTTCAGTGGAAACCCTTACCCCCCGATAGTCTGTGGCATTCTTGGTAATCACATCAATCACACCGAAAAATGCACCCTGTCCATATAAAGAAGACGAGGAACCGCGCACCACTTCAACCCGCTCAATCGTATCCATATCCAACGGAAAACCCGTACCCACATCAACAGAGCCTAAACTATTGTCATTGAGGCGGTGGCCATCAATCAGCACCGCAATGCGAGTTCCATAATCATTGGGACGAGAAAAGCCGCGTATACCAACAGAGCTATAGGTATTGTCACTGATAAAATAAATGCCCTGCAAACTGGCTAACAATTGGCTGAGGGAACGATAGCCGTAACGTTTAATGTCTTCTGCACTGACGACACTCACTGAGGCGGGGGCTTCTGAGCTTTTTTGTGTGTATTTAGAAGCACTGCGGATAGGTGTATCCAGCAACTCTTCCAGGCTTCTATCGAACAATTCAGGTGGAATAGGAGAATTTGCCAAGCTTAGAGCTGGCAATGGTAACAGCAGTGCAGCGAGGCAAGTTAAGGATATTTTTTGTAACATGACGATTCAGCCTTCCAAGTTAGGAGTTACGCAGTTGCTAAAAGATTTATACTATTCACATGAACCCAAGACGTTGTGACGAATACGATTATATAAACTTTTTGCTAGCAGCTCAGAAAAGCTGTAGCTGTGTTGAAGCCAGCAAAGTACAGCCTTTGAAAGCGAAAGCGAAAGCGCCAGCTCATGATTCACTCACCCGCCTGTTATAGTCGGATTACTGAATCTTTAAAATAAAAGATATATAAAATCATATGCTTAATAATTATAAAAATATAATTATTGAGTAATCCTACTATAAATGAACCCAAGCTAAACAACGATGCCTTGTGGTCAGAGGCAGCACCAATGGTTGACAAGCTCAGTGGCTTGTTGGAACGGGATGATTCGACACTGGATAAACCCTATGCGAAGAAAATCCCCGCAGCGTGATCGGCTTGGTCAGGCAAACACCACAACAGGGTAAAGGGCATTAATCTGCTGACATTGCTCTGGACTGATGGCGATAAGCAGGTTC
>DYPD01000163.1 GCA_020720115.1 Thiomargarita sp.
GTTTAAAGTCAGCCGCATCAATTATTCCACGTAAAATGTTGGCTGCTCCCCAGAGGTAGTCTTCGAGTTGTTTTTGAGTCATAGCTTTTCTCTTTTTGGCTATCAGAGGTTTTAAGGTTAGCTTGTGCCTGTTGCAAAATGCGCGGCTGAAACCGTATATTTTTGCGGAAAATCGTCAATTATCCCTTGGCAGAAATGCCAAGAGTTCTTATTATAGGCTTTAAATCAATTCACCACGTTTGAAGATTTCTCCTCATGCACACTGTCACGCACACTTTTGCCGCAAATAGCCCTGCAATCATGCAGCGTTTGCCCGTGCGTGTTGGTCACGTCTCGTTGTCTGCTTTCCAATCTAGTCTGCGACTGCTGCCCGTTTAGGGCAACTATCTATCGCGCCAAGGCGTTGGCTCTCTACGCTACCATTTTAGTTTCAAATTCAGTGTTTAATCCGTTTTAGGCGGTGGGCAATAGGCGGCGTTTGTTGCGTCTTGCAATAGCTTTCGTCGGCGTTTGCGCATCCTAATAGCAGTTTGCGAAATATCTTGATTTTAGGAGTGGTTTGTCATGAGTAACAATAACTTAATTATTTTCGATACGACTTTGCGTGATGGTGAGCAAAGCCCTGGTGCGTCTATGAGCAAAGACGAAAAAATCCGTATTGCCAAGGCGTTGGAAAAGTTGCGCGTGGATATTATCGAAGCGGGCTTTCCGGCTGCCAGCCCTGGCGATTTTGACGCGGTTGCGGCAGTTGCCGCCAGCATTAAAGACAGCACTGTCTGCGCTTTGGCGCGGGCGATGGATAGGGACATTGACGCTGCTGGCGAAGCTTTAAAACTCGCTGCCAGCGCCCGCATTCACACCTTTATCGCCACGTCGCCCTTGCACATGGAGAAAAAACTCCGTATGACGCCTGACGAAGTGGTGGAACGTGCGGTGTACGCGGTCAAGCGTGCCCGCAATTTCACGGATAATGTGGAATTTTCTCCCGAAGATGCAGGACGTTCGGAAATTGATTTCCTCTGTCGTGTCATTGAAGCGGCGATTAAAGCCGGTGCGGGGACAATCAATATTCCCGACACCGTTGGCTACAATTTGCCGGATCGCTTTGGACGGCTTATCTGCGAATTGCGCGAACGCATTCCCAATGCCGACAAAGCCGTGTTTTCCGTACATTGCCATAACGATTTAGGCTTGGCAGTTGCCAACTCTTTGTCAGCTGTGCTTAATGGGGCGCGGCAAGTGGAGTGTACTATCAATGGCTTAGGCGAACGCGCTGGCAATGCGGCGTTGGAGGAGATCGTGATGGCGGTGCGCACTCGTCAAGATGTGTTTAGTTGTACAGTGGATCAGATTGATACGACGCAAATTCTCAGTTGTTCGCGTTTGGTGTCGAATATCACCGGCTTTCCCGTGCAGCCGAATAAAGCCATAGTCGGCGCTAACGCCTTTGCCCATGAATCCGGCATTCATCAAGACGGCGTGCTTAAACACCGCGAGACTTACGAAATCATGCGGGCTGAGGATGTGGGTTGGAATGCTAACCGTATGGTCTTAGGTAAACATTCAGGGCGTAATGCTTTTAACCAGCGTTTACAAGAACTTGGCTACGCATTCAACTCGGAAAAAGAACTCAACACAGCATTTGCGCGGTTCAAAGATCTCGCGGATAAAAAGCATGAAATCTATGACGAGGATTTGCAAGCACTCATCAGTGATACGCTTGCGGGCGAGCAAAATGAAACCGTGAAGCTTTTGTCTTTGAAGGTGACTTCGGAAACGGGCGAGGTGCCGCGGGCGTTTTTGACTTTAAGCGTCAACGAGGAAGAATGTATGGTGGATGCCAGCGGCAGCGGTCCAGTGGATGCGGTGTATAATGCGATTGAAAAGATCGTGCGCAGCGGTGCGCATTTGCAGTTATATTCGGTGAAAAATGTCACCGATGGCACGGATTCACAAGCCGAAGTCAGTGTGCGTTTGGAGCAGGAAGGTAACATTATCACGGGTCAGGGTGCGGACACGGATATTGTGATTGCTTCGGCAAAAGCCTACATTAATGCGCTCAACCGTTTCGTTGGTAAACAAACGTTGCGGCATCATCCACAAAAAACGGAAGCAATTTAATTGAGTTGTACTGCACCTGAACATAAACTGACAACCTTGAAAGCGGGGCTATTGAATAACACGGTTTATGTTTTGGTGCAGTATCCAGCAGGTAAAATTCCCATAAATTTTGCATTTTAACTAGAAACCACCCACATGTATGCCTACATCCTTAAGCGCCTACTCCTTATGATTCCAACTTTGTTTGGTGTCATGCTCATTAGTTTTGTCGTTATTCAATTTGTCCCCGGCGGACCTGTAGAACAAATGATTAGCCAATTGCGTGGTGAACAACACAGCGAAGCCAGTAGCGGCAGTTTATATCAGGGCGCACGCGGTTTAAGTAAGGAACAACTGGAACAACTCAAAAGCCTATATGGTTTTGATAAACCCGCATATGAACGTTTTTTACTCATGATGAAAAACTATGTGTTATTTGATTTCGGCGAAAGCTATTTTCACAATCGCTCGGTTATGGAATTGGTGTTCTCTAAATTGCCCGTTTCAATCAGTCTTGGATTATGGACTTTTCTGCTGACTTATTTAACCTGTATTCCTTTAGGTATTGCTAAAGCAGTGCGGGATGGTAGCCGCTTTGATGTCAGCACCAGCACTTTAATTCTCATTGGATATGCAATTCCTGGTTTTGTATTAGGCATTTTTCTGTTAGTGCTGTTTGGCGGCGGTAGTTTCTGGAATTTCTTTCCACTCCGCGGGCTGGTCTCTGATCATTGGGCAGAATTATCTTGGTATGCAAAAGTAGTAGATTATTTATGGCACATGGTGTTACCTATTACCGCCATGATGGTTGGCAGTTTTGCGCTCATGACTATGCTCACTAAAAATAGCTTTTTAGAGGAAATCCGTAAGCAATATGTACTCACCGCACGGGTTAAAGGTTTAGGAGAAAACCAGGTATTGTATAAACATGTATTTCGTAATGCCATTATCCCGCTGGTGACTGGCTTTCCAGGGGCTTTTATTGCGGCTTTCTTTACGGGTAGTTTGTTAATTGAAACGGTTTTTTCTTTAGATGGATTGGGGCTGTTATCTTATGAGTCAGTGATTAAACGCGATTATCCGGTTGTCTTAGGTACGCTATATGTTTTTACCCTGCTGGGTTTAATTGCTAAATTGCTGGCAGATTTAAGCTATGTGCTCATTGATCCGCGTATTCAATTTGGTAAGATTGATTAGTTTTCTATCCATTGGGGTGTTTAGCCACTACCCAAAAATAGATTCATCTGCTATAACTGTTTGCTTATGGGCTTACAGCGCGGTTTGAACGCAGGTTATAATAGAATATGAAACTAAACTTCACAAAAATGCACGGACTGGGCAATGATTTCTTGGTTATTAACGCCACAGCACATCCTATTGAGTTGACATCTGAGCAGATTCGTTGGTTGGCTAATCGCCGCTTTGGGGTGGGTTGCGATCAAGTGCTGTTGGTGGAAGCCAGCACTATGCCTGATGTTGATTTTAATTACCGGATTTTTAACGCAGATGGCGGCGAAGTTGAGCAATGTGGTAATGGCACACGTTGTTTTGCGCGTTTTGTTCATGAGAACAAGTTGAGCGATAAGGCTGAGTTGGTGGTGCAAACCCGTTCTGGCATCGTGCGTTTATACCGAGAGAGCGAGGATCAGGTGCGGGTTAATATGGGTGTGCCGCAGTTTGTGCCGCAAGAAATTCCTTTTTTAGCTGAGCAAGAGCATCCTTATTACAGCTTGCAAGTGGCTGACGAAAATCTGATTATTGGCGTGGTGTCTATGGGTAATCCGCACGCAGTGCAGCGCGTTGCGCGTCTGGATAAAGCACCAGTGGCGTTGTTGGGACCTTTAATTGAATCCCACCCGCGTTTTCCTGAGCGGGTCAATGCGGGTTTTATGCAGATTTTGGATCGCCAACACATACGTTTGCGGGTTTACGAACGTGGCACGGGTGAAACCCTGGCATGCGGCACGGGGGCTTGTGCGGCGGTGGTGATTGGGCGGCGCTGGGGGGATTTGGATAGCAGCGTTGATGTGGAATTAGCCGGCGGGCATTTAACTATTACTTGGGAGCGCCCCGGTGATCCTGTGTGGATGACGGGACCTGCGGTGCGCGTCTTTGAAGGACAAATTACGCTATGAATGTATTGCCAGACGAATTATTTAAGAAAAAATCCATTAGTGCTCAAGAAGTTGAGGCTTATTTGCGGGAGTATCCTGAGTTTTTTGTGGCGCATGAGCACCTGTTATCACAAATGCAAATCCCGCACAGTAAGGGCGTTGCCATTTCGTTGGTCGAGCGCCAAGTGCAGGTGTTGCGTGAAGAAAATCAACAGATACAGCGGCAAATGCAGCAGATGATCGAAGCGGCACGGCGCAATGAAACTGTGAATGCGCAGATTCAGCGTTTGATTATTGCGCTGTTAGATACTGATAATCTGGAAGATTTATTCGACACCCTGTACCTCACGGTGCAGCAAGAATTTAATACGGATCGGGTGAGTTTACGCTTATTTGACATGCCGCTGCCGCATCTGTCGCATCGTGCAGAACCAGTCGAATATGATGCGCATGTGTTTAATTTATTTGAAGATTTGTTGAAATCACGTCACCCGATTTGCGGGCGCATCACGCAGGCACAAACTCAGTATCTGTTTGGTAGCGAAAAAATCGGTTCGGCGGTGCTGATTCCTCTGGGCAGCCCGCAAGCGCAGGGCATTTTGGCGCTGGGAAGCCAGGATGTAGCGCGTTTTCATGCGGGTATGAGCACTGATTTACTCAGCTATATGGGGACGCTGGTCAGCCATCTGCTGCGTCGTTGGCAAACGCTGGAATAATCTGCGATGACGAGCGAAGCGCTGTTAGCCCGCATCACCCATGATCCCAAACTGTTGAACGGTCAAGCCTGCATTCGCGGGTATCGTTTGAGCGTTGCGCAAGTGCTTGATTTGCTGGCAGCCGGTAGTAATCCCAGCACCCTGTGTCAAGTCTACCCCTGGCTAGAAGATGCTGACGTGCGGGCTTGCTTGTTGTATGCGCGGCAAAGGCTAACCCCATGAAATTGCTGCTTGATACTTCAATCTGGCAAGTGCTTTATCAACTGTTGCAGCAGCGACAATTGGATGTTGATTGGCTCGGCAATTGGCCACAACAACCCAGCGACCGCGAATTACTGTCCCTGGCTTTAGCCCAGCAACGTATTATCGTCACTTTGGGCGACCATCTGGAGCAGTGCATCAACCGCGAGCATTTACCGCATCATGGCATTTTGCAGTTACCTGCCTTTGCTAGCGGCGTGGAGCAAGCCAAACAATGCCTGCGCTTGTTGACGCACTGCCAGCATGACTTAAACGCTGGCAGCCTAGTCACACTGAATGAAAACGGCATTCAGGTGCGTTCTTCCTTCACCCCAACTAAAGTCCAGTAAAACCACTTGCGCTCAACGTAGCGCATGGGCAAACAGGCGCACGGTTTCGCGCAAGTTTTCCACGTAATTTTCTGCCAGCGGATCAACGGCAATCACTTCTCCGTCAATCGCCTGCGCGACCGTTTTTGCATCGCGCTGGCTAAATTGCCGTTGCACAAAAACCACACGAATCCCCCAGGCTTTGGCTTGCACAATGAGATGTTGCAAGCTCTTAGCGCCAGGACTCTTACCTTCGCGTTCAATGGCAATCTGCTGGAGTCCATAAGCATCGGCAAAATAGCTCCAGGAAGGATGAAACACCAAGAATCGCTGTCCTTCCAAGCCTTTTAATTGGCTGCGGATGTCTTGGTCAAGCTGTTGTAAATCCTGCTGAAAAGCGGCTGCGTTGGCGGCATAAATAGCCGCATTTGGCGGGTCTAGCTCGCTTAACAGGGTTTGGATTTGCTGCACCATTTTCACCACCAGCAAGGGCGCGACCCAAATATGCGGGTCAGGCGCACTCTGATGCTGCTCTGCGTTGTGCTCGGCGCCTTTGTCGCCATGATCGTGCGCTTCCAACACCCGCAGTTGCACGGTGTCTCGTGCATCCAGCCAACGCAGTTGCGGATTATTTTGTTGTAAGCGGCTCATCCACACATCTTCAAATGGCAAGCCGATGCGGATATAAGCATCCACTTGGCTAAATTGCGTCATTTGTTTTAGGGTCGGTTCATAGGTTTCTGGGCTACGACCTGGTTGTACCATCACCGACACTTGCGCCAACTCGCCCGCGACGCGCTCAACAAAATATTTTTGCGGCAAAATACTGACAAAAATATGCAGCGGTTTTGCCCACACAGGCGCGGTAAGTAAGCAACTCAAGCCATAGAGCAGTAGCCCACTGCATAGCTTACTAAAATTATAAATAGACCGATTTTTCATAGAGATACTCCTGTTATCTAAAGTCAGGTACAGACTTTTATTCATAAGCCGTTGTGTGAACAAAAATCATTGGGTATATAATGCTATCGCCAGCATGATGCTAAATGGCTAAAAAATTAAGTAAAAAAACCGCAATTCGGCTGTATTTTTGCAGCAATCGCCACACACGCTTGCC
Source organism: Thiomargarita sp. (assembly GCA_020720115.1). Classification (GTDB taxonomy): domain Bacteria; phylum Pseudomonadota; class Gammaproteobacteria; order Beggiatoales; family Beggiatoaceae; genus BB31. The sequence continues at coordinate 6,617 of DYPD01000163.1, forward strand.
GAACACAAGCGATTTTTTGTACCCAATGTTGCGCAAAGTAACAGCGTAGACACTCTAACAGCACTTGAGGGTTCAAAACCGACCAATCTGTGCCGCCCAACTTATTTTTTCAAGGAATACGAAAAACATGGACGTTTTCGATTGGCTCTATACGCTGACTATGACTGGCGTGATTGCCTTTATTGCCTGGCGCAAACAACGTAATGCTGGAGAATGGGGCTTTGTATGCTTTTTTCCACTGGCAGTCTTTGGTTCTGACATGTTCTGGTTGCTACTGATACTGGTTTTGCTGATCAAACCTCGCTGTCCTAAATGTGGTAGCACTGTACCCTTGCGTGATGTGGGTAAAAAAACCTGCCCCGCTTGCCATTATCACGGACGCATTGGCTTGTTAAACCCACCACTGCACACTATGCTGAAAAATTTGATGAAATTTTCTCTATTTCAATAGACTTGTTGCGCCTATAAAACAAGAAAAATCAATGTCTTATAAAAAGT
>DYPD01000164.1 GCA_020720115.1 Thiomargarita sp.
ATTTCAAACGATTATGCAAAATCTCTTTCTAAATTCCCTTAACTTAATGGCATTGCGCCCGTAGGCAAAATCGCCAACAGCGGCTGATCCCGCATCCCGCTTTCAACAATTTTCTGCTGCAAACTCTCGCCGTCATCCGTTTGCGGAATTGGACGATAGTGGTCAAAACCGAAAAATCGCTGTAGTTGCTTGGTTGCGTCGTGATGTTCGCGGCAATACGCGTAATCCGCCTGCCCACAATCAGTTTCGCGCAACTGCTGCAACACCTCAATGATTTGGGGAAACTGATAACGCGCCCACGGCGGCAACACCGAATTGCTGCCAGCCACACTCAGCCACGCCAGCGCGTATGCCCACACAGGACTGCCTGTAAATTCTGTCAAGCAATCATCCAAAGCATGACGACACAAGCGGTCTGCATAGCGTTTTTGCTGCAACAACGCCTTAGCCGTATTTGCGTCAATCTCAGGCACACCCAGCGCAGCAAACACTGCTTGCATTCCCGCATCTGCCTGAAAACACCAGCGATAAAACGCCAGCAAATCGCCTTGCCCGCTGGCTTTCATTTGCGCAAAACTGTCCCATTCATCAGCGAACAACTGTGCTGCCAAACGTGCGTCGGCAACAGGATTATTGAAGCTGTCATGCACCAATTTGTAATCTTTGACCAGATGATGATAAGGATTTTGCGGGAATGCCAGTGGCGATAAAAACAGGGTATCGATTAACGGCTTTTGCAGCCAAACGGCATGAGGCGCGTGAGTTTTCAGGATGGGAATATCATGGGCGGCGAGGTTGTGACCGAGAATATAATCGGCTTGCGTGGCAAATTGCGCTAATTGTTGTAAAGCCTGAGCTAGTTTGCTTGTACCTTTTTTGTAAAAAGATTCTTGTTGAAAAACCGCACCAATTTTTAGGATGTTAGCATCCGTGTCAGTTTCTAAATCCAAATAAACACAAGCCTTCAATAAATCTGATTTAGACATGAATTTTATTTAAAAATGTTCTCTCTATGCCACGCAAAATTTCTAACATCTGGATAAAACAATTCATCATCGGGCAGGATGATTTGTTGTCCGTGAAATTGTTTAAGTCCGCAGTGTGTATTGCCTATTTCGCTAAATACGGGTGAAACAATGACTCGATAGTTATCATCTACTGTAAATAGTCCTCGGTCAAAGGCTCTGTGTAGGTTTGGGGATAGGCTGATGCCGTTGGATACGGTGTCGTTGCCTGATTTTTTGAAGGGGATGATGTGGCAGGCATCAATGAATTGTGCGTCAAATAGGGCGGTGATTTTGATGCCTGATACGCGGCAGGTGTGGTTGTATATGCGCGGGATGAGTTTTTTGAATGTGTTGCTGCGTATATAGGTTTCTTCTTCAAGTTCTTCAAGTTCTTCGAGTTCTTCTGGGTTGATGAGGTTGCGAGGCGGCTGTGTTCAGTTTTTAGTAGATTGAATAGCTCTGGTTTTAGTTCTGCGTAAGCAACGCTGTTGGTGAGTACGTTTAGTGAGCCGATGCTTTTGGTGATTTTTAGTGATTTTTCGTAGCCTGCCTGTGGGTGTAAATGCCAGAAGGCGACTTTTTCGTTTTTTAGGTGAAAGAAGGGTAATGCAAAGTTGTTTGTAAAAACCGTGGTATTAACCAGTATTGACCAGTTGGTTTTGAAGCGTGCAACTAATTCGGGGGTGATGTGGATTTTGTTGTCGGTGATTTCGTTGGTTTCAATGGCTTCAATAATGGATAGGAGTAGCACGGGTTTGTATGGTGCTTTTTCGCTTTTTAGCTGGGCGGGGCGTAGTGTTGTGAGGGCTTTAATGTAGTGTTCTGTTCTATTCATGGTTTTTGGGTTGTCTGTGTGGTGTGCTTGGTTGTTTTGGGTTTTAGTTTACCAATATTTTGCTTTGTTGGGGAATATCCATCTGGTGTTGCTGCGTGAGGCGGGGCTGTGTGGCTGGGGTGGAGAGATGTGCAGGTCAAGCAATTACCTGCATGGGGTCGGGGGCACGCAAAAACCGTCTTGCTGTGGATGCCGAGAAACTATATCAGTTATAAAATACACCCTGCAGAAACTTTCTAGGTTTCAAAGCCTGGAAGGTTTGATTTCTAGAAATGATGTACTTTTGCTATTGCTTTCAGGGCTTGCTGGGGTTTAGCGCGGGCGGAAGCGGAATTGAAAGAAACGGAAGTGTTGTTCGTATAAGCGGCTGTCTGTTGGTACGGGTAGCGGGGAGGCGCTGCGCACGGCGTTTTCTGCTGAGGAATCAAAGAGTGTGTCGCCGCTACTTTGGATAACGCGGACGCTGAGGACTTCGCCGCTGGGGATGGTGCGAATTTCTAGGATGCAGGAAAGGTTGCTGGGTAGTCCTGATGGGCGTAACCAGTGGCGTTGGGTTTTGTTTTTGATGGCTTGCGTGGCTGAGGCGAGTTGTCTTTGATCTTGTCCGGCTTGTGCGGCGGAGTTGGCTTGCGCTTGGGCTTGTGCGGCGGCTTTGGCTTCTGCTTTGGCGAGGGCATCGGCTTTGGCTTTTAGTTCGGCTTTTGCCTGGGCTTCGGCTTTGGTTTTGGCTTCTGCTTTGATTTTGGCGATTGCGGCGGCTTGTTGGCGGCGCTGTTTTTCGGTTTCTTGTTCGAGACGGCGTTGTTCTGTGGCTTGTGCTTGTTTTTGTGCGGCGGCTTTGGCTTCGGCGGCTTGGCGTTGCTGTTCGGCTTTGGCTTGGAGTCGCGCTTCTTCGGCTTTTTGTTGTTGTGCGGCGGCTTGTAATTCGGCTTCGCGCAGGGTGAGTTCGGCTTGGCGTTGTTCGGCGGCTTGGGTTTGTGCTTGGGCTTTGGCGAGTTGTTGTTCGAGTTCTGCTTGTTTTTGGTTGAGTTGCTGTTCGAGCTGTTCGATACGTTGCTCGGCTTGGGTTTGGGTTTGTTGGATGTGTGCTTGTTGTTGTGCGAGCGTTTCGGCTTGCTGTTGTTGTTGTTGCTGTTGGCTTTCTAGGGCTTCTCGTTGTGCGGCTAAATCTTGGGTTTGTTGTTGAATTTCTTGCGTTTGCGCCTGTTTTTGTTCGGCTTGTTGCTGCATTTGTTGTAGAGCTGTGTCTACTGCTTCGGCGCTGATGGTTTCTGCGTACAGGCTGCCGCTGTTGGTGCAGTCTTGGGTTGAGCTGCTGAAATGCAGTCCTGCACCGAAGAAGAAGAGCACTACTATGAGTAGGTGCAGTAAGAGGGCGTAAAACAGGTCAATGGATTTAGCGGATTTAAACGAAGATGTCATAACAAGCGGTGCTCAAGATGAAAGATTAGGGGTGCAAAAAGCGGAGTATGGGTGTTAGAGCCCACAGGATAAACCTGGATAGCGGCATGGGTTTGTGCAAAATTCTGTCATGGCTGTTTAACGATATAAGCCGTTTGCCATGCGATACAAACGCTGTGCGGAGGCTTCGCCGGTCTCTCCGGTGAGGTCGCTTGCCAGGTCTGCGAGTTCCATGACTCTGGATGGGGGCAGGATGCTGGCGCGTTCGGCAAAGCTGATGATTGCGCGTTGTTCGGTGGCGTTGAGTGCTTGGGGCAAGCTGAGTGGGGCGGCTTGCGGTAGGCTTGATTGTGCGCTGGGCTTAGGGCTTGGTATGTCGTTGTAGACCACCAATGTACCAGCGGCTAAATCGCCAAGGCGTTGAAAATTGCGTGTGAGCAGTAGGCTAAATAGTCCGCAGGCATAAAACAGTGGTAGGGCATCTACGGCACGCAATAGGTTGCGCAGCATGGCGCCAGTCCAGCCGACTGGCGTGCCGTTTTGGTTGAGCACTTTAAGCCCCATGCGGGCTTTGCCAGGCGTTGCGCCCTCATGATAGACTTCAAACAACACTGGATAGAACCATTCTAGTAGGAAAAAACTCAATAAAAACATGCCTTCGCCGACTTTTCCAAGCATACTGGCAAGCAGGACGATGGCGAGGTAAACCAGTAGGCGTAGGCTGAAGTCTATGAGCCATGCCAACGCCCGCACTACGGGTCCTGCCACGCGCAATCTGAGTTCGACGCCTTCTGGGGTTTGTAAGGCGTGCTGGGTGTCGAGTAAGGCGCTAGACATACACAACTATGGTGTCGGCAATGTTATCGTGCAAGCATTGGCGCGATTTGCGGAAAATCATCAGGGGATCGCCAAGGGCTACCAGGGTGCCCAAAATGGGAATTTGCGACAGAATCTGAATGATGAATACGCGCAGTAGGATAATGCGCCAAAGTTCGCAGCGGCTGCCGTCGGTGCGCACTATTTTGATGCCGAGCATACGTTTACCAATGGTTTGTCCGTAGCGGTACAACCACACCAGATTGAGCACGAACATACCTAGAAACAGCAGGAGAAGGCCGCCTCCAACAGCAATTAATACTCCTTTGGCACTTTCGTCAAATTCGCCACTTGTCAGCATTTCATTGAACGAACCGCTCGACAGGGCAAAGACGACAAGCAACGCAATCAGGATCGGTACTAAAAACACCAAGCCATCCAACGCAGAGGCGCCTAAACGACTGCCACGACTGGCAAGCACATACTCATCTTCTTCAGCGCCTTCCAGATCAGCATCCGGCGCATTGTAGGGATTGTAGTCCTTGGGAATGTGCTGTGAAGCGGTCAACACCTGTTCAAAATCCACGGTAGCTTTGTTGGAAGTCGGCGGCACCTTGGGCTTAATTTTGAAACTGCCAGTGTCTGTTTGTACCAGGTTTAATTGCGCATTGAGTTCCGTATCATAGGCACGCCGTTTGTGTGCATCAGCCAGCAGCGCAACCGATTGTTTAATCTGGTTAATTTGCTGTTGTGCCGCGTGTTTAATGGCGCTTTCAGAAGCCTCTTGCGGTACACCTAACAGCTTATAATGATTGCTTTTGCCGAATTCAAGCGTGCGGTCATAAGCGGCTCTTTGCTCGGTATGAGACAGCACCTCATAGGCATTTTTCAATTGATTTAACTTGGCTTGCGCGGCTTGTTTGATCGTCAAGGTAGTCGCGTCGGTAGGAATGCCCAGCAGGGCGTAGTAATCACTTGTCATGCAGCAGACTCTCAGGTAATTTGAGGAAAACGAAACAGATTTTAGGCGATTGTCGAAAAAGAATACACCAGAATCATGCTGGATTTGTATTCGCTGTGATACTGCTTTTTTTACCTAATGGAGAAACCCCATGTTTAGCCCACTTCAGCAAAAATTATCCACCATTGTTGCAGGTGCTCTGCTGTGCATACCTTATGCCGCGCAACCATTACCCGCCGCTGCTGACTACGGCGATCCCAGCGTTGCGGCGCAATTGCATTTAGAAGCCATCAACCGCGCACGCGCCAATCCCCAAGCCGAAGCGCAGCGTCTTGGCTTAAGCAGCCCCAGCGAAGGCGGGGTCAATATCAGCAACACACCACAGCCGCCTTTGGCGATGAATGCGCTCTTGACGCAATCTGCCCAAGGGCACAGCGACGACATGGCTCAACAGAATTATTTTAACCACACCGCACAAGACGGGCGCACTCCATTTGATCGTATGCAAGCCGCTGGTTATCGCTTCGCCAGCGCCGCAGAAAATATCGCCGCAACCAGCTACGGTAGCGACATAACAGAACGCAGCCTATTGATGTATAAAGATTTATTTATAGACGCCAACGTCTCTAATCGCGGTCATAGGGTCAATATTTTGTCCAGCACCTACACTGAGATTGGCATAGGCTTAGCGAATGGAAAATTCCTCAGTTATAACGGCACTTACCTCACCACCGACTTTGCCCGCCCCATCAATGCACAACCTCAAGTGCTCGGCGTGGTCTATGCCGATAAAAACGGCGATGGCGCTTATTCCGCTGGCGAGGCGCTCAGCGGCGTCACAGTCACAGCACAAGAAACCAGCGCAAGCACCCAAACCGCCAGCGCCGGCGGCTATAGCCTACCCCTCAGTAACGGTGATTACTCGCTCGTCTTCAGCCACCCCACGCTAGGACGCACCGAACGCCGCATCAGCATTGCTGGACAAAACCTAAAAGTAGATATTTTACACAGCGACTTTACCGCAACCTCACCAACACCCGTCACCCAAAACGCCACCCTCGAACCAAACGGCACCAGCTTTACCCTATCGCTCCCCTTTGTCGCCGTCATCAACAGCAGCGGCGGCACTGACTACTGGCAAGCCCAATTGCGCTGGGACGGCAGCGCCTTCGTACTAGACGGCAACCCCCAACAACGCAGCGACCAACCCGCTACACCCACCCATGCAGCCCAGCTTTTCACCACCGGCGGACAAACGCTCGTGTTTCTCCCACAGGTAAAATTCGGCACTCAAATCCTCTCCGCCCTGCTGAGCTTTAGCCAAAACCGCTTTATCGTCAGCCAAGCACAAAGCCTCTAAACCCACAGCGGAGCAGCACATGAACTACTGGCTCATGAAATCCGAACCCAACGAATTCAGCATTGACGACCTCGCCGCAAAAGACCGCGAACCCTGGGACGGCGTGCGCAATTACCAAGCACGCAACCTGCTGCGCGACCAAATGCAACCCGGCGACCTAGGGTTTTTTTACCATTCCAACTGCGCCGTACCTGGCATTGTCGGCATCCTGCGCATCGTTCAAGCCGGTTATCCAGACCCCACCGCCTTCATGCCCGGACATGCGCATTACGACCCCAAAAGCGACCCCGACAAACCGCGCTGGTTCATGGTAGATGTAGCTTTTGTCGAGAAATTCCCGCAAGTGATTCCGCTGGCAGAACTTAAGCAAGCCGCCGCTCTCAGCGACTTACCGCTGGTAAAAAAAGGCAACCGCCTGTCAGTGATGCCCGTCACCGCCCAGCAATGGGCGCTCATTCTCCAGCTTTGCTCTAAAACCTCATCCTAAAACGAGGATGGGAGAAATGCCGCCGTGATGTTTGGTTTTGGCATGATGTTTAACGGCATTTTGCCCACCATTTCTCGTTCCCACGCGCCACTTTGACAGGCTCAGCACCCAGCCCTGTCAAGGTGAGTAATTTACTGTAAAATAAGTCCTATTTTTATAATCAACGAAATACTGAGGAATATATAGTGAAATTTCTATAAATTTGTGAGAACTGAATTGAATATACTTTGA
>DYPD01000165.1 GCA_020720115.1 Thiomargarita sp.
CGAATTGGCTCATTGAAAATTGTCCACGCTGGTTAATTGAAAAGCCGCTATTTTAAACTAACCTGCATCAATTTGCCCTGGCTAACACAAAAATCTAACCCGTTTTTATGCCTGATAACCTCATCGCTCGGAACAAATAACCCCTTATTGATTTATACTTGTTATCTTTTAACCCAATTTTTGGAGAAATCTCATGCAATCAATCAAATAACGCGAAAGGTTGGGCTGAAGAACAAAGCCTAACAGTTAGGACTGAAATGCTTGAGAATCCAGCTTATCCTGCTGGCCTTTCAAATTGCCCCATTGGACTTAAAACTATGGCTATTTTTAGATGTAAAAACTGTGATTATTTACGCGAAATCCGCAATGAAAATATTGGAAAAACTGCAAAATGTCCCTCTTGCCAAACCCCCCGGCCAAGTACAAGACACGCTGATGGCTTTATCAAATATGCTGACCGATTTGAGAAAGGTGGCTACACAAAATCAACAATTACAAAAACAACAAGAAACCAATCAGTCTTTAATCACACAACTGACCGCAGAAAAACAGCAGCTTGCTACACAACTCAGTGCGCTCGTTGAGCAGAAAAGAACCACTAGCCAAACTAAAAAAGGCTATGCGTTTGCCAATCGAGAGACTGATCCGGCACTTGAAAACACCGATGGCGTGGTGAATTGGCTCAAAAAACGACAAATCCAGGCGGTGGTTGATAAAAAAGCCCTGGATATTTCTGGATTTTTTGACGAAGTGGCGGTGTCTTTGGGAGATAATCTGGACTGTTTAAAACCCTTGATCGCTCAGATCACCTGGGCTGGTCGCAAAGGATACGACACCACCTCGCTAGAATTACCCAGCAATCCAGGCGAGGTTGCGGTGATCAAAAAATTCTGTCATGAATTATATGAGTATGCTTTTGTGACGAAGGTTATTTATACCAAAGAAAATAAAGTGTTGTTAGTGTTATAAAAAGAACGCCATATCGTGAACTTTTTTAATGGTGATTGGTTAGAATGGTATGCTTTTATGAAAGTGGCCAGTTTATTACTCAAACAGCGCCTGAATTTTTCAGTGCTGCGTAATTTTGAAATTCTGTTTGCAGATAACAAAAAGCATGAGTTAGATGTGTTTTTTGTACTTCAAGATCGTCAACCACTGTGGATAGAATGTAAATCAGGTGAGTTTCGAGACTCGATAGAGAAATATTCAAAAATACGCAAATTATTAGGAGTGAGTAAAGAATATGCTCTGTTACTGGTGATTGACTTGCCTGAAGAAAAAACCAAAGGGTTTAGTGGCATGTTTGATATTACGATTTTGAGTGAAAAAACCTTTTTACCCTATCTCACTCAATTGCTGGAAAAAACTGAGTTGTAGCGCGATTTACAGCGGAAAAGGCGGGATTAAGCGCCCATTTTGGCGTCGAGTCGCCTGCACGGTGGCAGAGCGTCGAAGCCCAAGGGACTTAATAGTGAGAAATTTGCCTTGTTCTCCTGGCTACCCGACGTGGGGGTAATCTTTGTAAGGCAACCACAGCAAAACAGCAGAAACAGCATTAGGCGGGAATTTTTTCCGCTTCGGGATAGAAAGTGAACAAGGGCTGACCGGTCATTTCAGTCGGAATCGGCAAGCCTAACAAACCGAGCATAGTCGGCGAAACATCACACAATGCGCCAGGGGATAATTCCAATGCGCGTTCACCGACATAGATGAAAGGCACGGGATTGCTGGTATGTGCGGTGTGTGGTTGTCCGGTTTCGGGATCGCGCATTTTTTCGGCATTGCCGTGATCGGCTGTCACCAAAACTTCGCCGCCGACCAGACGGCTGGCTTCGATAATGCGCCCTAAGCAAGCATCAACGGTTTCAACGGCTTCGATACTGGCGGATAAGCTACCCGTGTGTCCCACCATGTCAGTATTGGCAAAATTGCAAATAATGGCTTGGTATTGACGGCTGCGAATCGCGGCAATGAGTTTGTCGGTCAAAATCGGCGCATTCATCGCGGGTTGCAGATCGTAGGTGGCTACTTTGGGAGAAGGAATCAGCTCGCGGTCTTCGCCCGGATACAGGGTATCTTCGCCGCCATTAAAAAAGAAAGTGACATGTGCGTATTTCTCGGTTTCAGCAATGCGCAGTTGTTTGTAGCCGTGCTTGGCAATCACTTCACCAAATACATGGGATAACTCTTCGGGCGGAAAAGCTATCGCGCAGGTGAAATCTTTTTTGTACTCAGTGAGGCTGACAAATTCAGATAACTTGGGATAGACCTGGCGCTCGAATTGATCAAATTCCGGTTGAATAAAGCAGCGGGTAATCTGACGCGCACGATCCGAACGGAAGTTCATAAAAATCACTGAATCCCCGTCTTCCATAGGTACGCCTGGATTGATAATGCAGGGTTTAACAAACTCGTCATCTTCTCCGCGTGCATAGGCGGCTTCTAGGGCTTCTAGTGCAGAATCATACTGATACGCGGCTTGTCCTTGGGTAATGGCATCATATGCCAGTTGCACACGTTCCCAGCGGTTATCCCGATCCATCGCATAATAACGCCCGCCGATAGTGGCAAAACGCCCAATGCCTAGTTCGGCAAACTTGGCTTCCACGCGCTCAATCGAGGCTTTCGCGCTACGCGGCGGCGTGTCGCGCCCGTCCAAAAAGGCGTGAAAATAGACTTTTTGCGCATTGCGTTTTTTCGCCAATTCAAACAGTGCCAAAATTTGATCTTCGTGGCTATGTACACCGCCCGGCGACAGCAAGCCAAACACATGTACCGCATGACCGATTTGTGCGGCTTTATCTACGGCTTCATCCAGCACCGGATTGGTATAAAAACTTCCGTCGTCAATGGCTTTGATGATGCGAGTGAAGTCCTGATAGACCACGCGCCCCGAGCCAAGATTCAAATGCCCGACTTCAGAATTACCCATTTGTCCGGCGGGCAATCCTACGGCTAAGCCCGAAGCCTGCAAAAAGGTGTGGGGATATTGTTCCCACAATTTATCCCAGACCGGCGTATTGGCTTGTGCGATAGCGTTATCTTCGCGCTCGGCACGATAGCCCCAGCCATCCAGAATGATCAGTGTTAAGGGACAACAGGGTTTTTTCATGATGAAATCCTCTTGGGATAAAGGAGATAAGAGAGCCTAATGACTCTTGTACAGTCAGGCTCAACCAAATAGTGAGCTTTTAGCTCTAAGCCTCAGTATAACACAAGGGTATTAACGCCCAAGGCTTGGCACCAGTCAGTCGGCATTTTTCGTGGTGTAGGTTTGCACGCTCAAATCAGCGGCAAGCATCAAAATGTGCTGCCCGTCGGGCGAAAATTGCGCCCGCACGGGCGCGGCAGTGGGGCTGGTTAAGACCTGATGCTGGCGTCCATTGCGCATGTTCCATAAACACAGCTTTTTATCCCAAGCAGCGGTGATGAGCCACTGTCCATCGGGCGAAAATACCGCTTCATTGACCGCCGCAAAATGCCCTCGGCATTCATGCAGCAAGCGCCCGGTCGCTACTTCCCAGACTTTGGCGCTTTTGTCTGCCGCAGCACTCACCAAATAAGCGCCGTCAGGACTGAATGCCACATGGAGAATGGCTTTTTCGTGTGCCGGTGTCAGGCGCAAAGCTTCACCACTGTGGCTATGCCAATAACGCAGATTGCCACTGGCAGAGGCAGTGACCAACAGTTCACCATCGGGCGATAAAGCCGCGTGATTAATCAAACGCTGGTGCCCAGACAGGGTGTAAAGCGCCTGCCCTTGCGCCACATCCCATACCTGTCCTTGGGCGGCAACGCCAAACAGACGTTTGCCATCGGGCGCAAACAAGAGCGCCCGCAGCGGTAAGTTATGGTTTTTGAAGATGTAGAGTTGCTGTTGTGCGCCAATATCCCAAATGCGCACTGTGTTGTCCTGCAAAGAAGTGGCAAGACGTTGATTATCAGGTGAAAAACTCAAGAGCAATTGCCCGCAATGAGGGCTTTGGCAAAACTTTTTCCACCAATAATGAGGGCTGTCGTTTTCAGCCAGCACAAACCAATCGTGATGGTGCAAATTGTATTCGGTCTGGCACTGGCTGTCCCACAGCACCAGGCTATTGTCCGCCATGCCCACAGCCAACCAGCGCCCGTCGGCGGAAAACACCGCTGCCAGTGCCGCCCGTCGCTGCACCTGGTGCAAGGTGTCGCGCCAACGCTGGGTAAGATGCAGCAACGGGTGCAAACGCTGCGGAGCAATACCGCATTCGGGCGCAAACTGCTGCAAAAGTTGCAAAGCTTGGCGACTTTGGGGCGCGCGCAGTAAAGGAATGCGGTTATACAACACTTGTCCCTGCGTGTGCGAAAGCAAGCTCAGTTGCGCCAAATCGCTGATAATTCGCTGCTTTAGGACATCTTGTTGCACGAGTTCGGCAAGCTGCGGTAAAGCCTCATCTGGCGCTATGTCGAGCAGCAATCGAGCTTGATACCACTGCCACTCTAAATGCGCTAATGCTTGACGTGGTGACGGCTCGGCAGCCGCCACCCGGCGCTGTAAAAACGCTAGGATAGCGGCTTGTTTTTCGCTTGGTTGGCGGCTAAAACCGGTGCGCAAGATAGCCAGCAGGCGCGGCGAAAAATATAAACCTTCGCCTTGTCGCTGAAGCTCCGGCAGGCTGCACAGGCGCTCCAGACAAGTGATCGGAAGCTGCGGAAAAAAAGCCCGACGCAGGCTTTCGGCAAAGCCTAAACCGACCGGCGGCGGCAACAGAGCGCAGGCTTGTGCCCAAGGTAAAGCATCGCCTAGCACCCGCTCTACCCGCGCTGGCAAACGTGCGGGCTGACGGCGTTGTTTTAGCCCTGCCAATTGCGTGGCGGTGTAGCGCGGCGGCTGTTGCCTCAGCAAATCTTGGCAAGCTTGCAACACGCTATTGACTTGCGCCGGATACACGCGCAGTCCGTAATGCAGCAGCAGCCAGGTATTGGCGTCCCAAGCGTGCGGATCACGCAGTTCAAACCAGAGCAAATGCGTCCAGTAACGCAAATCCAACACCGCTTGCTGTTGTTGCTGGCTGTTGATCATCTGGCTATCGCCAAACACCAGGATTAACACCTGTTCGCGTTGCTCGCGCCAAGCGCCCAGCAGCCGATTGCCCGGCACTTCGTGGCAATGTAAAAACTGCACCGGCAAGTGTTTTTGCCGCAGGCGCTTTGCCAGTTCGCGTGCCACCGGACGCCACACTGCGGCACTCAGATGACAGGCTTCAATGATAAAAATCTGGCGTTCCGACGGGGTATCAGCAGCAGAGTGTGTGGCGCTCACAAACAAGCGAAGCCAGTGTTCTAGCGCATTGAGCAAGCGCGGCTGCCAATAATTGGGCGGCGGCGTGCCCATGTGTTCTGGTTTGAACGCTTGCAAAGGCGTCACAGCGGGCGCAACCTGGGTTAAAACAGCGGCACTTGCCGAAGCGCCTGATAGCCTTGGTGGCGGAGCATACTGAGACAGCATAGGCTCTCCTGTAGTTTTTCGGTTATAGTACCTATACGCAAAAACATGAGTAGTAGGTAAAAATGACAAGGTATTGCGCAACAACTCAGGCATTTTCTAAACCACTCGCTAAACGTGATCCTTGGGCGTTGGGCTATTTTATAGGCAGAAACAAAATAATAGCACTTGAGTTATTGCTCATATCCGGTACACATAAAACCGAAAGCAATTTGCACTGCGTATCCACCAAACCAGCGTATGCGTCTGTTTTCCACTATTTTTCAGGAGGTATAGCATGTCGGATAAAACTAAAATCCTTACCCTTGCGCAACAAAGTCGCCGGGAATTTCTGAAGTACACCGCTTTAGGCATCAGTTTGCCAGCGGTGCTGAGTTTATTGCCCTCGCCCGTTGGCGGGCGAGCCTATGCCCAATCAGAGCATAAAATCAGCGACGATTGGCTAGAAATCAGTAACAAATACGGCAAACCCACAGGCGCCTTTGGCAAAATCGGCGATCCAGTGGTCATGACTATCGGCTACCAGCCTTATGGCACTCTGCACTGGACTGCCAGCGTCAATAAACAAGCCCAGTTGTTATTGAAATACTTACCGAAAGGCAGCCGTGTGGTCTGGTTTCGCGCCTTAGCAGGTGCTTTGATCAACAACAACATGTTGGCTGGCAAAAACCAATTTGGCTATACGTCTGACACGCCCGGACTGAGCAATGGGGACAAGATACGCAGCGATTTTGTGGCTGCCAGCGGTTATGATTTAGGCGAATTTGGCAGTATTTGTGTGCCGACCAAATACTTAGAGAGCGGGGTGTTGAAAGACCCTAAAGACTTAGAAGGTAAACCGGTTGCCACCGCCTTTAACTCTTTTTCACACCGCCAAATGCTGACCTGGATGCACGAATTTGGCGTGAAACCAGAATTGATCAATCAATCCATTGACCAACAAATGGCCGGCTTACATAGTGGCGGTATTCACGCTGCCGCGCTGTGGGAGCCCTATCCCTCTTGGATGGAAATGAAAGGCGTGGCAAAACGCTGGATGACCGGACAGGATATGCCCAATACCAGCCAACAATATTTCCCCGAATTAGAAGTTAAACACTTTCACGACGTGGGCGCCACGCTGGCGATTCACGACTGGTTGCGCGACCGTCCAGACGTGATGGGTGCTTATTTGAAATCTGAAGAAGAATGCCGCGACATGCTGACTAACGATCCAGATACCGCTGCTTATTTCATTTGGAGCGATATTTCTGAAGTACCGCCAGCGGTGATTCGTTCAACAATAGGCATGATGGTGTGGGATGGACGCATTAATGAAGACATGCGCAAACATCTAAAAGCCTGTGCCCGCCAATGGAAAGCAGAAAAAATGTTGCAAAGCGAGCGTAGTCAAGACCCAGATAAATATGTAGACGAATGGGCAGATGATCGCTTACTGCATCTAGTCATGCAGCAACTGGAAGCCGAAGGGCGCTGGACCTCCAACCAGCAACCAGGCTTCCCTAAACCACGCGTAGAAACCCAAAGGCAACGGCACAGTTGGGAGAAATACAAAGACTTCCAACCTGAACCCAGACTCTGGACGCCTACCCAAGTATCTTAAT
>DYPD01000166.1 GCA_020720115.1 Thiomargarita sp.
AAACTTACATTAAAAGCGCAAGAAACTTATCAGGCAGCTTTTGATATTTTAGTGCGAATAAAGGATTCCGTCGGCATTGCGGAGGCTTATGATTTGCGCGCTCAAGTGATTCTTATTGACGAGGAACAAGATGATAATCTGGCACTTGCATTGCTCGACAGTGCGCTTGTAATTCGGGTAAAATTACAGGACGAAGCCTTGATTGCAAAATCGTTTGAAATGATTGCCAATGCCCATTTTTTTCTGGAAGATTTTGAAACCGCAGCCTCTTTCTTGGAAAAGGCGTTGCAGAGTTACAAAAAAACGGGAAACATCGTAAAACAGGCTGACGCTTATTTTGGGTTTGGCGAGAAGTATCTGTATGACAAGCATTTCGAGGACGCAAAACACAATTTTTTCAAAGCGTATGACATCTACCGAGTGTCCGAAATTTATGATAAACAAGCAAAAACTGCCATAAAACTTGCCGAAGTTTATCTGTTTTTGAACAATTCCGAAGAGGCAAAGAAATTTGCAGCCGAGGCATTAGCACTCTCTTTTGAACGCAATTTGAATATTGTCAGACAATCGTCTTACAAAACATTGGCAACGCTTTATGCCAAAACAGGAAATCACAGGCTTGCTTTTGATTACATGCAAAAATATGCAGCACTAACGGATTCTATACGAATTGAAGAACAAAACAGACAAACTACTGAGCTACAAATAAATTTGGCAACACAGAAAAAAGAGCAGGAAATTAGTCTTTTACAACAAAATCAAAAGATTCAGGATGCCGAACTTCAACGCAATCAGGCACAAAAAAAAGGACTGTATTTCGGAGTTGCACTCATGGGGGCAATGCTTGTAATGGCTTTGATTTTTGGATATTTTATTTACCGAAACAACAAACGCACAAAGCAAATAAATGAAATGCTTGTGTTTAAAAATCAAGAGATTAACCAGCAAAAAGAAGAAATTTTGGCGCAACGAGACCGCCTGAAAGATGCCAATATTTCCATTACAAAACAACGCGATGAAATTAAAGCCAAAAATGAAAAAATAGAAGCCGGTATGTTCTACGCCAGCAAGATACAGCGCGCCATGCAGCCGAAAATGAAGGAAATTCGAGAACAATTGCCCGAATCTTTTGTAATGCTCAGCCCGAAAGAAGCTGTGAGCGGCGATTTTTATTGGTATGCGCACATTATTGACGATGCCGGAGATGAGAAAACGGTGATTACTGCCGTAGATTGCACGGGGCACGGCGTGTCGGGCGCATTTATGTCCATGCTTGCGGATGCGTATCTCACTCAAATTGTGCATCAAAGACGTATTTCACACCCCGAAATTATTTTGCAGGAATTGCATAAAGGCATCGTTTCGTCGCTTCAGCAAGAAAAATCGAACAATGCAGACGGCATGGATATGGCTCTGTGTGTGATTGATAAAAAACGAAAAATTTTAGAATTTGCCGGCGCAAAAAATCCGCTCTTTTACATTCAAAACGGAAAATCGGATATTTTTAAGGGCGACCACGATTCGATTGGCGGAATTAAGCGCGGCGAAGAGCGCATTTACACCCGATATTCGTTAGATGTTTCCGTGCCTACGGTTTTTTATATGTATTCCGACGGATTTCAAGACCAATTCGGCGGCGAACTGAATAAAAAATTCATGGCTAAACGATTTAGAGATTTTCTTGAAAAAATTTCGACAGAACCTATTAATAAACAAGCAACAGCATTAGCCGTAGAATTAGACGAGTGGAAAAGCGAACGCCAGCAAATGGACGATATACTAATCATAGGCGTAAAGTTAGATTTAACCGAACATAACTCGAAAAAAAAATGAAAGTGCAAAGAATAGTTGTTCTCATAATAATGTTGTTGCTTACAAGCACATTGCTGCGGGCGCAACCATTTGCAAAAAATGGCGTTTTGGATGTTTCGGATTTTGATTTAAAAAACAACACCATATTACTGTCCGGTCAATGGAATTTTTATCCTAAACTGTTCATGTCGCCCGAAGATGTGAGACTTACGCCGGCGACAGCACATATTGGCGTTCCGAATATGTGGAAAAACGAAAAAGCGAAAGACAGCACATATTATCCCGGGCGCTTCTACGGAACCTATCACTTGAAAGTCGTTGGTGTGAAGACAGATGCGCCCTTGGTATTTGACTTTAACAAAATTTATACATCGTGTAAGATTTTCATAAACGGAAAATTGATATGTGAACACGGGAAAATAGGCACATCCAAAGAAGAAGCTGTCCCAAATTTTTATCCGGAAATGATTCCGGTTCAGGCTATTAACGATACAATTGATGTTGTTTTGCAAGTTTCAAACTTCCATCATCGCGAGGGTGGTATCTCTGAAACATTAAAGTTCGGAGTGTATAAAAATGTTGCCGCAGAGCGCGATTATCACTTAATTTTCGATATGTTGCTTTTCGGGGCAATTTTAATCATGGCTTTGTATCACTTAGCATTGTATTTTTTGCGACGCCGTTCTGTCTCTGCATTATATTTTGGAATTTTTGCTGCCATTGTAGCCTTGAGAACAATATTGACCGGTTCGGAAGCGTTGGCAGTTATTTATCCAAATATTCCTTGGGGTATAACGTATCGAGTTGAATATTTTACGTTTTTTGTAGGCGTAAGCACGTGTATTTTATTCGCGCGTTCTATTTTTACGCGTTTTTCAAAATGGTTTACATATACAGTCGTTGTGATGAGCATACTTTTTACCACAGCGGTATTAGTTTTACCTACACATTATCATGCGTTTTTACTAATGCCATACCAATTGATGACCGTTCTTGCAATTGTGCTGGTATTAATTAGCGTGGTTCGTGCCGGTATTCACAAAGAAGAGTCGGCATGGCTGTTTTTGGTCGCATTATTTGCTTTGTTCGGAACTGTAATCAATGATATTTTGCATGCCATGGGACACATCCGTTCGATAGAACTTGCACCGTTTGGCTTATTTATTTTCATTTTTGCCCAAGCTTACATGCTCGCAAAACGTTTTAACGCTGCATTTATTCAGAATGAATCACTTACGGAAACGCTTGATTATCAGAATAAAAATCTTGAACAAATTGTAAAACAGCGGACGGCAGAAATTGCCCAACAAAAAGAAGAAATTCTGGCTCAAAGTGAACTTTTGCTCGATATTAATGCTTCGCTGGAAAAATTGTCAATCGTTGCCGATAAGACGGACAATGCGGTTGTTATAGCCGATAAAGACGGGAAAATTGAATGGATTAACGGCGGTTTTTATCGCTTGTATGGCTATAATTTGCGCGAATTTACACAAATTTACGGCGACAATCTCGTTAAAGTGAGTTCAAACGACGAAGTAAGCAAAATGCTGAAACAGGTGTACGAAGACAAACATAGCGTACAATATGAGTTCGCAATGACAAGCAAATCAGGCAAGAAAATCTGGGTTCAAACTACTGTTACACCTATTTTGGATGAAAATTCAAACGTCTCAAAGCTCGTGGCAATTGACAGCGATGTGAGTCCGCTCAAGCAGGCACAAGCCGAAATTATGCAACGTAACGAAGAAATTATGACTCAAAAAGAAGCTTTGCAACAAAAAACAGAGGAAATTTTGGCGCAACGTGATGAGTTGGAAATGATTAACAAGAAATTAGACATTCACAACCAGAATATTCAAGCAGGCATACGGTACGCCCTCAACATTCAGAAAGCCATTTTGCCCGATGTTGCAGCCATCAGAGACGTGTTTCCGAACGCATTCGCAATTTACAAACCCAAAGACATCGTCTCGGGCGATTTTTATTGGTTCGTGAATGCCAATGTCGGAAATTGTCATTTTCTCGCTGTTGTCGATTGCACAGGACACGGCGTGCCCGGCGCATTTATGTCCATGATAGGCACACGTTTGCTCAGCAGTATTGTTACAGAGCGGAACATTACCGACCCTTCGGAAATCTTAGAAAATTTAGATGCTGCAATCATCAAAGCACTGCGTCAAAAATCGTCGGAATACAACGACGGCATGGACGTTTGCCTCATTAAACACGAACAAAATGCTGACGGTTCTCACAAGATTCAATTTTCAGGCGCAAAACGTCCGCTTTACGTCATAAAATCCGGCACCAAACAACTGCAACGCATCGGCGGAACCCGCAGAGGCATAGGCGGAACGAATATCAGAACCGAAAAACATAATTTTGAAGTTACAGAACTTCAACTCAATACCGGCGATGCTTTTTATCTGACTTCAGACGGAATCATTGACCAGAATAATACCGAGCGCACACGCTTCGGTTCCGCACGTTTTGAAGAATTAATTACGTCCGTTTCCATGTTTGATGTTGCTGAGCAAGAGCAAATTATTTTGGATATTTTCAACCGTTGGAAAGAACGCGAAGAACAACGCGATGACATTACAATGATTGGCGTAAAATTATAAGCTAAGTTTTGTTATATAGTTGTCATTCGTAGTTTTTTATTCCGCTTCAATTGAATTTTTACGGAATTTCAAAAAATATTCAAGCTGAAATTTATCTATATCATAAAGAAAATCAATATGTTACGAGTTTTTCTTTTACAATTGTTCGGCAGTTTCAATTTCCAAATAACTGATAAGGCGTTTGCCGTTACAGTCCGAAATTCGGTATAAAATTCTGAAAGTCTTAGCTTTAGTGTTCAACGTTCCCATTATTGAAATTTGATTTTCCGTAACATGCTCGCCCGTAATTAAAAATTTTACCGGTTTATTGAGCGAAAAAAAATCGCTCATCATGGCTTCTGCCTGTCGTTTACTGTACACATTGCTCTTACCGTCAATGCGCAACTGCAAATTCGTGTTAAAATATTGTGCCAAATTTTGGGCATTTCCGTTCCGAATTGCCGTTTCAATTATCACCGTGAGTTCATCCTGCGCGACTGCGAAACTTGTATTCTGTCCGAAAAATAATGTAAAAAGAAACGTGAGTGCGATGAACTTTGTCATTTCCGTAAAGTGGTTTCCAATCACGAAACAAAAACTTTACCGGAAATGCTTTTTTTGAGAACGATTTTTTATTTCGTAAACAATTGTATTCAAGATGTTTGCTACACTTTGCCCTTGTAAAGTGCTTGCAGTTCGGTCAGCAGTTCCAGCTCCCTGCCTGTGGGGTTTTCGGGCAATTTGTAATTTAGAGTCAAATACATATCGCCAAACTGTTCAGCTTTGTCGTACACCGGCATTCCGTAGCCGCGCAGACGCAAAATTTTGCCGTTTTCCGATGCCGCCGGAATCTGCAAAACCACATCGCCTTTGAAAGTTGTAACTTTTGCCTGTCCGCCCAAAATTGCCGTATAAATATCAATATTCAAATTTCGGAACAAATCGTTTTTCTTGCGCTCAAAAATAGAATGTTCCCGTATGATAATCCGAATGTACAAATCACCGTTTTTTCCGCCAAACTTACTTTCGTAACCTTTTTCGTTGATTTTCAGAATTTTATCAATCGGTACGCCTGCTTTTATCAGAATGCGCAATTTCTCATTATTCACGTTCAAAATGCGTGACGAACCGAGATAAGCTTCTTCGAGGTCAATCGTAATTTTTCCGCGCGCATCGTCGCCCTTCATAAACGTGTATGCGCCGCGCTCTTTGCGTTGTTTGAAAAACTGCTTAAAAAAATCGGAATACGCCGAATCGTCCGTTGTTTTCGTTGTCCAAGTCGCTTCGGTTTCCGTTGGTTCTTTTCGCGTTTGGTAAGCGTTTGCGCGTCTGGCACGGCTTTCATCGCCGATGAAATCGTCTAATTTTTTACGCCTTTCCGGGTCAGACAGTACTTCATACGCTTCCGCAATTTGCTTAAATTTATGCTCTGCCTCTGCGTTATCGGGGTTTCTGTCCGGATGCCATTGCTTCGCCGCCGCACGATACGCCTTTTTTATTTCGTCGTCCGATGCCGCGCTCGACACACCAAGTATTTTGTAATAATCCTTAAATTCCACAAATTAGATTTTCATTGCAAAGATAATAAGAAATTTGAAACCGGTTCTTAATTCATAATTCTTAATTCCTGATTGACAATTCATAACTCATAATTCAAAAGCATTTGCGCTGCTTCGTAAGGACTTAATTTTGAGTTTTTTACATCATTTTCAAGTTCTGAAATTTTATTTTTTAGGCTGATATTTTGGTAAAAACGATTTTTTAAAGCTTCGATAAGCGTGTCGTGCATCCTCGAAACCGCTTGATTATGACGATTTTGCTCAAAAAATCCGTTTACTTTAATTTCACTTTCAAAATGTTGAATAAAATTCCATAAATCCGAAATTCCCACGCCTGTGTATGCCGATAGTGTAAAAACCTTTGGCTCAGGCGAATGTGTGCGACGCGGAAACAAATGTAACGCATTTTCAAACTCCATTCGCGTGCGTGCTGCTGCTGTAATATTATTGCCGTCCGCTTTGTTGATGGCAATGGCATCTGCGGCTTCCGTGATTCCGCGCTTGATGCCCTGCAGCTCGTCGCCTGCGCCGGCAATTTGCAACATCAGAAAAAAATCGGTCATAGATTTTACCGCAATTTCCGACTGTCCGACGCCGACAGTTTCCACGAAAATAGTTTCAAATCCGGCGGCTTCGCACAAGATGATGCCTTCTGCCGTTTTGCGCGCCGTGCCGCCCAGTGTCCCGCCCGACGGTGTGGGACGTATGAAGGCATTTGCCTGTGTACCAAGCTTTTCCATCCGTGTTTTGTCGCCCAAAATGCTCCCGCCTGAGGTGCTCCCTGATGGGTCAATCGCAAGTACGGCGATTTTTTTACCGAAAGTTTCAATCAAAAACATGCCTAAAGTCTCAATAAAAGTGCTTTTGCCCGCGCCCGGCACGCCCGTAATGCCTACACGAAACGAGCTGCCCGAATGAGGTAAACAGTCGGCAATAATTTGTTGAGCCAAATTCTGATGTTCGGGTTTTGTGCTTTCAATTATCGTAAATGCCTGACTCAGAATGGTTCTGTCGCCGAGAAGAATGCCGTTTGTGTAA
>DYPD01000167.1 GCA_020720115.1 Thiomargarita sp.
GCTCACAACTTGGAGTTTCCTGATAGACTCCCTAAAATGTCAAACTGCTACTGTCACCCCGGCAAAGCCGGGGGTTTACCCAATTTAATTAAAGAAATAATTTATAATCATTTTCATTAGACCACTACCGGCGGTGGAAGGTTCTCAGCGTCCTTTGGGTCGTGCGGGGGTTCATAAGAAGAAGAAAAAACGCCGTTAGGTGTTTGATTTGTTTGAGTATGAAGGGTGATGCTAAACCAGACAGGCTGTTGGGGCTTGTCTGGTTTTTGTTTGTGTGGTTGGTTGGATTTGTTTGTTGTCTTCGTTTCCTTGTTCTGGTTTCCTCGTGCGGGCGTTCTACGCTGCACGAGAAAAGGCGAGGGTTTTAACTTTGCCTGAGGCTAATAAACCTGAGTCAGTTTGGGTAGCGATACTTGCTCCATTAATACGACGCGATGCGTCAGCAGCACTGTGTCTTCTGGACGGGCTTCAATCAAGGCGGAAAGATTGCTGATCGCGTCGTACCAGAAACCGGAACGTGCATACACGACATACAAGGCGCCGCCTTTCTTGGCTTTCGCTATTTCTTGGTTGAGCATGGCGGGCGGCGAAACGCGCTTGAGTGTGGCGCTGGTTAAGGCGGTTTTGCCTTGTCCGGGTAAGGTGGGCAAAGTGACCGACCATTCATAAATCACGTCGTATTGCAAAGAGGTTTTATAAGCCGCCAGGTTGATTGCTTGTATGCCGGCTTTGCTGGCGCTGACGCGAATATCCAAGTCGGCTGCTGACCTGGCTGGACTCACTTGTTGCAAGCGAAAACGTGCGTTTTTTACGGGTTTGGCGCTAAACCAATAGAGCACGGGTTGGGCGTTCATTACATGCCCGGTGTGTTCTGGGGCGATGACAAAAAAGTTGAAATTGTCACCCGCGCCGCGTGTGCCTGCGCCCATGCGACGGGTTGGTGCGCCGGTTTCTGGCGGGTTATATACGGGCGTATCGCTGGCATATAAATGCAGATCGGGCAGCAGCCACAGGCTGCATAGAAAAACGGCAAAAAGGCTTGGGCTTAAGCGGTTTGCAGCGGTTTTACTGAAAATTTTGGGCGGCATAGTGTTCTCCTACCGAGGCGGTTTGACATAGCAGACGCTAACGGATTGACGTAAAGTAATCTCAGTCCGCATAGCCATATGATTCTCGAAGAATTCTTTTAGCGCCACAATTGCACAAAAGAGATAGATTGATGTATTACCCAAAGTTACGCCCATTTGTGTTGTTTGCTTTGTTTTTCCTTACTGTTCCAAGCTTTGCTGCGCAAAACTGTGCGCAGCTTTATCACAATGCGCTCCAGGCAGGCGCCAAAGCACAGATGCAACTTAATGATTTGCTGAAAAAATGTCCTGATTTGAGCGGAGAAATTCTGTTCAGCTTAGGTAGCATTGCGCAGCAGCAAAAACACAGTGCCCAAGCGCAGGATTATTACCAGCAATCGGTGGAGAAGCTCACACCTAAAGCGGCGAAAAGTGCCGAATATGCGCTGAAATTAGCAGATTCTCAGCAAAAACTTGGCGATTTAGCGCGGCTTGCGGGTGATTACGCAGCGGCAGAGCAAGCCTATATGCAAGCCTTGAACGCACGCGAAAAATCTATCGCGCAAGCGCCCTTGTCAGTGGCAAATAGCTTAAATGACTTAGGCTTGCTATATGACCGCCAGGGTTTGTATGAAAAAGCCGAAAGTGCCTTAAAACGCGCTTTAGAACTCAAACAAGCGCATTTACCTGCCGAGGATTATAGCCTCAGCACCAGCTTGAATAATTTGGCGCTGGTTTACACCAACGCCGGACGCTATGCGGAAGCCGAGCCTTTGTATCAGCAGGCTTTGCACATTCGCCAGAAAATCCTGCCCGCCGACGACCCGCGTTTAGCGCGTAGTTTGCACAATTTGGCATTGCTGTATGAGCACTTAGGCAACCGCGAAAAAGCCCAAGCCATCTATGAGCAAGTGCTTGAGTTGCGAGAAAAAACCCTAGGCAAAAATCATCCTGATGTGGCAAACACGCTACACCAATTAGGCTTGTTGGCGCACGAGCAAAAGCAACTGGATAAAGCCGCACCCTTTTACCTGCGGGCGTTAGACATCAAAG
Source organism: Thiomargarita sp. (assembly GCA_020720115.1). Classification (GTDB taxonomy): domain Bacteria; phylum Pseudomonadota; class Gammaproteobacteria; order Beggiatoales; family Beggiatoaceae; genus BB31. Next base: position 2,121 of record DYPD01000167.1, read on the forward strand.
AAAAAGCCTTGGGCGCAGAGCATCCGACGTTGGCGGTCACGCTCAGCGCCCTCGCCGCGCTGTATCGTAGCCAAGGCAAAACCCAGCAAGCCGAGGCGTTGCATCAACATGCGGTTTCGATTCAAGCGCAAAAACTGGGAATACAGCATCCAAATTACGCTACTGGCTTGACCAATTTGGCATTTTTGTACACGCAGGCAAAGGACTTTACCCGCGCCGAAGACCTGTATTTGCGGGCGCTGTATGCGGTGTCAGTACGTCAAACGCCGGAAGAACGCTGGTTTGTGCAATACAGCTTGAGCGAAGCTTTGCGCCGTCAGGGGGCGCTACGCGCCGCGATTTTTTTTGCCAAGCAAGCCGTCAATACGCTGCAAGGCTTGCGGCTCAATGTACATGATTTACCCGAACACTTGCGCCAACATTTTTTACAAGACAAAGCCCCCGTGTACGAGCAACTGGCGGATACTCTGCTGAGTCAAGGGCGCTTACTGGAAGCGCAACAAGTGCTCAGTATGTTGCGTGAAGAACAGTATTTTGACTTTATCGAGCGCGACAACGCTGCCGATTTGCGCCGCACGCACGCGGATTTGAATCCGCAAGAAGTGACCTGGGAAGTCGAACAACAAATTTGGCAGGAAAAATTAGAACAGGGCTACGCAGACTGGCAACAAGCCCCACAAGAGGAGACCAAACAACAGGCTTGGCACAATACCATGCAGGCATTTTACGGCTGGTTACAGCAGCTTAAACAAACCGAACCAGAACACAAAACCGCCACCGCTACGCTGCCGCCGGAGGCTTTGCAAAAGCTGCTCAACGCCTTGGGGGAAGGCACGGTTTTATTGCAGTTTTTAAGCAGCGATCAGCAAGTGCGGACGATCTTGACCAGCGCCACGCAACAGACCACGCACAAGTTGTCTTGGTCGCGCACCGAGTTAAATCGCCAATTGCTGGCGTTTCACGCGCTGTTGCAAGACCCCGCGCAAGACCCGCGAGAATTAGGGCACAGTCTGTATCAGGTGTTGTTGCAACCGCTAGAACCCGCGCTACAAGCCGCACGCACGCAAGTCATCATGTTAGCGCCTGATGGTCCTTTGCATTACATTCCCTTAGCCGCCTTGCACGACGGCAAACAGTACGTTGCGCAGCGTTACGCGCTGGTGCGCTACACCGCAGCGGCGCAGCATACCTTGTTAGACAAGCCGCAAGCCCAGTGGCAAGCGGTGGGCTTGGGGCTAAGCCAAGCCGTTGGTGATTTCAATCCGCTGCCCACTGTCGAGCGCGAGCTGGAGGGCATCATCCAATCCACAGCGACCGATCCCAGCGGGGTTTTGCCCGGAAAAATATTGCTTAATCAAGACTTTAATCAAGACAATTTGCAAGCAGCGTTAAACCAAGACTACCCCTTGCTACATATTGCCAGTCATTTTATTTTTGAACCAGGCACCGAGCAGGCGTCTTACCTGTTGCTAGGCAACGGCGACAAGCTCAGTTTGGCGCAAGTACGCGCCGATTATCGTTTTGATCATCTGGATTTACTCACCTTATCCGCTTGCGATACCGCTGTGGGTGCCAGCGGCGGACAAGAAATTGAAGGCTTTGGCGCTTTGGCACAGCACCAGGGCGCTAAAGGGGTGCTGGCAACCCTGTGGCCCGTGAATGACGACAGCACGGGGGTATTTATGCAACGCTTTTATCAAGGACGAGTGCAACAGGGCTTGAGCAAAGCCGCCGCATTGCAAGCAGCGCAAATCGCTTTTATCCAAGCCGGACAAACGACGGATAAAAATGCGGTAGCACTGCCCTATTTTTATCAGCATCCCTACTATTGGGCGGCTTTCATTCTGCTGGGCAATTGGTTATAAGCAACCCGCTCAAAACGCCAGCGGCGCTTGCAACAGCTTAAGCTGTTCCGACACAGGCGTGCTCACGCCGCTGAGTTTTTTACGCATCAGTGAACCGATAGCGTCCGAGTTAGAAAACACCGGACGCAACACCGCATAACTCAAACGCCCCAACACCAACACCGCCTGAAGCTGCGCACTGAGCCTTGGAAGACGCGCCAACACCTCGGCACAAGGCGCTTGCTGACTGAGTTGTTGCGCCTCTGCCAACAGGCTCTCCAAGCTGGCTTGCGCAACGCCAGACGGCACAGCGGCAGCATAATAAGCCCCGACCAACTCCACCCAAAGACTCACCACCTCTTGATTATTCAGATTTTTTAACAGCCGTTCAGCGAGTTGCAAAAAACTCTGTCCGGCTGACGAATACAGTCGCAACAGAGTGCTGGCACAAGGATTAGCCTCCAGCCCATGCAACCGCATAGAAAGCTCCGGCAACGCTGGGTGTGCCGCAACCGGCGCCGGCAAATCATCTGCCGCTCCCCACAAAAAACCCAGCAAATAAGCATTTTTATGCTGGCTTTTGCGCCACAGTGCAGCACGGCTGGCGGCATCAATCAAACCCGGCTGCAACACTAAACGCACGGTTTCCGCCTGCGTTAAAGCCTCCTCCTCAAACGGCAAAAACTCGATTAAAAACGCCGCTAATTCAACCCCAAAAGCACTGTCGCGCACCGCCGGATGTTGCAGCATTTGCCGCGCATGAGCCGCATTTTGCAACGCCCACCAAGCGCGTCGCGCCAATTCCGGCGTCAAATCCGGCGCATGTACCACAGCAGCCACCGCTTCCGGCTCGCCCAACAACAGCAACTGCTCAAGGTTTCCGCCACGCGCCTGCCCCATGCGCGTCCAGCGTTGCAAATATACCGGATAGCCGCCCGGCGATCCCAGCACATATCCAGACAGCAGCTCTTTTACCTGTCGGATATAGCGTTCATCACGGCAATTAGGATGCAGCCGGATACTCATTTCGCCGCGTGCTGACAGGGCATGTAGCAGCATCTTACCCTCATCAATGCGCACCGCTTGTAACTCATTGGCAAGCAACACATTCAGGCGCAAAGCGTCTTCGTTTGATAACTCCATTAACGGGCATTTCCAGGTTGGTTTTAGTCGGGTAAGAGAATAGGTTTGCCCTAATGAAAAGCATGGCGTCTGTTATTGAATAACAATGGGATACCAAGTCCAGGTTACAGTTGATAGATTTTCAAAACCATGCAAAAAAACATCCGCATCAGGGGTAAAACCTTCAAATACGATGATCTGAGTATTCCGCAAATTAAATCCCTTCTCAGAAAAATCTAAAGCCGTTAAATTTACTCCACTCACATTACTTAACTCAGGCGTTAAATCCATTGTCCAACTGGGTTGACGCCGGGTAAAGAAAGGATCGGCTGGATTAAACAGCGTAAATACATAGCGGGTTTTACAGCTATTTGGTACTGCTTCGTCTGCACACACAAGTTCATCTTGAACCTGATACAGTTGATCTCCAAGCAGAAAGAAGAAAAATAAATGCCGTACTTCTAACCAATCATCAGATTCTGGTCCAAACATGGGATAAACTACATTAACCCGTTCTAAATTCAAGGCATCGTAAGTTTTACTAAAAGGTGGTGCGCTTAAATTCAGTTCTTCTACCGCACGAATGCCCACAAAAACTTCAAAATGCACTTTATTCGCAGGAGTATCACTGTCTTGCAAAACAAAACTGGCAGTACCGGGCGCCATTGCTTGTAATTCAAGAAGTCCCCCACCGTCATAAGGCAGCATATGAATTATCTCAGGATTAGGGGCTTTCACCACTTTACGAGGCTCAAGCCCGCCTTCAATAAAACCACCATAGATTTGCCCTACTTCTAACAGAACCCAAGATTCAGCGTGCATTTTTTCTGGATAATTACTGGGTTCTATTTGAATTTCCAGACTATCCCCGGCATTCTTACATAACTGAGTTCCGTTGCTCGGATTACTGAGGTGCAACCGAAAAATTTCAGGATAGGCTTCTACCTCTGCATCAGCCAACACATTAATCAGCAGTTTTTGCTCTAACATCTGAGCAGAAAAATTCAACTGACCAATATCATCTACAATCAAATAATCCATATAATTATCAGCATCACCACTAGAGACCTGGTAATCAATACTATAATTGGTTGTACCCGCAGAAGAAAGTGCAACGCTAAGTTCTAATATACTGGTATTAGTTGTTTCCGGCTCAGGGATGGAGATTCTCAATTTTTCCGGCTGTTTTTCAATGGTAACTGGCTTACCTTGATAACGAGTTCCTGTGATTGAAAAACAACCGGGTTTAATAAATGCAGGATCAAGCAAAGTTGGCACTGTTTCTATCTTGGTAGTGGCCATCACTGTATCACTGATTGCTACTAAAGCATTGCTTTGTTCTTCTGTGATGGGTGCGTAGGCAGAAATGCGCAGATAATAAGGCGTATTAGCTTCCAGATTATTCAACGTATAACTACCAATGCTTAAATTTTTGGTAGTGCCGCCACTGACAAATCCTCTATCTGGCAGATTGCTTAACCAAATGTGATAAAAACCAGAACCTGGTTGGTAAACATTAGGTGTCCAGTGCAATGTTATAGCCTTCGCAGTAACCTCTTGAACTTGAATATCACGCACTTTCAACAGTTGTGTCTTTTCCCAATTGGGGGCTATAGGACTTAAAAATGCTTGGGTATTCGGATTGTCCGTATACAGCATATTGTAGCCTAAATCTAACTGCTGCAATGTTCGCAGTTCTACAATATTATCTGGGATAGCACCAGATAATTGATTTTTCTGCACAGACAAGCGTTCTAATTTCGGTGCATGAGCCAAGCTCTCTGGCAGTAATCCACTAAAAGCATTGCTGTGCAAACGCAACCAACGCAAGTTAGGCAGCTTAAATAAAAATTCAGGAAGATTTCCGCTTAACCGATTGTCTTCTAAGAAACATTTGGCTAAATTA
>DYPD01000033.1 GCA_020720115.1 Thiomargarita sp.
CACCGCTGAAATCCCCCGCTGCTATTTTGTTTTCAATCAGTGTGACAAAGGCGTTTTCTATCGTGGCTAAGCCTTGTAAAGCCTGCGCATTGCCTGCGTCTTGGCGTAAGACATTTTTATAGCAATCCAGCGCGTTGCCGCTGTCGCCTTGGGTTAAACGATTAGCGGCGAGGTGTGCGGCGCAGGTGCGGAGTTGGGCGCTGTAGTCGGGTTTTATCGGCTCGGGTGGGGCTGCAATCACCGGCGGCGGCGGTGTGCTGCCTTGCCCTAGGGCATCTAACAGGACTTTGGCGGTTTGTGCTTGTTCGCTGTTGGGGTAATCATCGAGAAACGCCAGCAGTTGTGCTTGCGTGGGTTTGTTGTGCATGAGCCGTTGCCAGTGGACACTGGCGCAGCCTTTGGGGTGTAGGCAAAAATCGCCGCCGCTGATGCTGCTGCGCAGCCAGGGTTGTTGTCCGCTTTGGTTTTGTACTTCTAAACTGATTTTCTTGAACAGGTTGTCAATGGATAAGCCGGATTGCTGCTGCATGTATTTGAGCAGGGCGCTGGTGTAGGGGCTGTGTTGCCCGTCACCTAGCGCATCTAGTGCGGGTTTGCCTGCCACTGCTGCAAAGCTGACGAGTGAGCCGACGGTGCCGGGTTCCATGCCGCCTAAGCCGCCGCTTTGTCCGCTGCGCAGGCGGATGCTGCGAAAGGGGTTGTCGCGGCAGGCATCGAGCAGCATGAGGTTGAGTCCGTTGGCGTGGTTGCCGTCGCCGAGTGTGGCGGCTTCCATGTTGGCAAGGATGGTTTGGGCGCTGAGGGTGCGGTCGGGCAGGGTGAGGTGGGTGATTTCGGTTTGTACTGGAATCAGCCAGTTGATGTTGTTGATTTCTAGCGCGTGTCCGGCGTAGTAAAACAAGCCGACATCGCCGAGGCTGAGTTGTGCTAGGAAGCGGCTGATGTTGTTGTCCATTTGCGCCCGGTTTTGGTCGTAAATATCGGTGACTTGGAAGCCAAATTGCCGTAGTTGTTGTGCGACGGCTTGGGCGTCGCTGCGTGGGTTGGGCAGGTTGGGTTCTTTGCTCAGCGGTAAGCTGGGTTCGTATAAGCCGTTGCCGATGACGAGGGCGTAGCGGGTTTGTGCCTGTAGCGGCAGGCTGATGAGTAGGGCGATGAGGATAAGGATGAGTAAAGGCATGGCATTCTCCGTCTTGTATAGTGAGATAATACTTTGTATTTTTCCTCGTGCCAGCGTTCTACGCGGCACGGCTTAGGGGCGCTCTGCGCCCTGTTACGCGCAGAGCGCGGAACTGCTCATGCGGCGCGGAGCGCCCGCACGAGGTGTCGCTATGTGTTCTTTTGCGTCGCTTGTGCCTTTTGCGTTAAATTTTTGTAGTGTCTGCGTAAGGTCAGTTATTCACTGACCGAACTAATGCGCGCAAATTCTACACGCCGATTCAGTGCTTTGTTTGACTCTGAATCATTCGCTCGCAACGGTTGTGTTTCGCCATAAGCACGAATGCGCAAGCGTTGCTCTTCAACCCCAAAGCTGCCCACCAAAAAAGCCTTCACAGCGTGCGCCCGACGTTGCGATAAAGATAAATTATATTCATCTGTACCCTCGCTATCGGTATGTCCGCCGATTTCCAATACGGCGTTTTTTAAGCCGCCGTTTAACGCTTGCCCGTACTCGCTCAGTAGCGCATAAGATTCGCTTTTGATCAGATCGGAATCAAAATCAAACTGGATGGCTGCCATGACTTTCGGCGCATCCTGCACTATGCCACCCGTACCGCGTTCTCGCGGCACTGGAAAACTACGGGTACGCGGGCGTTCTTGTAAATGCTGTTCAATTTCAGCGGCAGTTTTAGGTGCGGGCGGAAGTCCGGTTTCCGCTAAGCTGGAGAGGCTCAAAAAACACAAGCTAAAGAGTAAGAAACGCATGAGGATGCTCCTGGTTAAAGTTACTGGTGCATAAAGGTGCGCACTTGCACACAGCCATTAGCTTGTTCACATTGTCCAAAAAATTCATCTACTTGTACCGAAAACTGCTGTCCGTCATCGCCCTGGATTGAGTGTTTCATTTTCGCCAGCGGGTCAGCAATAATCCCCGCCGCGCCGCGAGTGCGGGTTAAGGCTCGCGTCAAATCTGCACTCGCTACCTGCATACTTGGCTTGTCGTGCGCTTTTTGTAGCGCCTCGTATTGTGCCTCTAGTTCCTGGTCCTGCTCAGGTGCGGCAATAAAATATAAGGTTTCTGTACCTGTTTGATTATCCAGATAAAACGACTTATCTGCTGCGGGAATGCTATAGGTTTTGCCGGCTTGCACTGGATTGTGATTATTCACCACCACTCCGCCCATTTGCTGCATGGGAAACAATTGCTGTAACTTATTAGCACTATCGCGTTGAAAAATATAAACAAAAGCGGTTTGCTTTGGGGTAAACACCAGCTTGTAATGATCGCCCGAATGCAATACTGCGCCTTCATTCAAAGGCTTTAACTCGCCTTGACCGCCTGGGCGATAGACGTAATTAATATCAAACTGCAAGGCTGATTGCGGTAACTTAACGCCCGCCGACTGTGCTTCCTTGGGATGTTGCGCAACAAAACTTTGCAAATGGATTTTAATCTGCGCTAATTCTGCTTCCAGATTATCCACACGCGGCTCAACCTTGTCTAAACGCGCTTTCATCGTATCTAACAGGTTTTTTGTATCCACCAAAGTGCGCTGCAAACGCGCAATTTCTGTCTGCGCTTGCGGATCATCAGCGGTTGCAGCACTTTCCTTATAAGAGACCAATTGCGTAGAAATATTGGTTAAATCCTGTTGCCACTGTGCGATTTTTTCCGCGTCCCCGTTTTGCTTGATAAATTCGTAGAAAGTATTGCCTGCTACGCCCAATGCTGCACTCTCAAAAGCTTTCCAAGCCGCCGCCTGCCAAAGGGCTTGCGCCGGCACACTGATGCCAAGACACAAGCTTGCAATCAGCATCCATTTACTTAGTTTATTCATGATTAATGCTCCATTTTTCATAGGGTAAGGTGTTGCCGTAATGCAGCGGATCATGTACATCAGCGGGTATGATAAACCACTTTGCTCATGCGGCACAGAGCACCGGCACGAGAGCGGCAGAACGCTGGCTGGCGCGAGGGTAAAAGCCTTCGCCGCTCTTGCGAGAAAATTGCTACACTTATGGGTAGACCTTAGCTGGTTGCCTGCTTTTTCATGTGGGCGGCGGCGGGCGGCGGGTATCTATCTTTATCTGGAGGGCGGCATGAAAACCTCATCTTTTTTACTATTCCCATTCTTAACGCTGGCGTTGACGCTCAGTTTGCCGGTGTTGGCGGCGGACGCTTCGGCGGCGGTGTCAGCCTTGCTCGTTGAGGCAAAAACCCATTTTAGCCAGGGCAAAAATGAGCAGGCGGCGGCGTTGTTGGAGCGGGCGCTGCGCATTCAGCCGGGGAACCCGATTTTGTGGCATAACTTGGCGGGTGTGCGTTTGCAGCAGGAGGAGTGGGCAAAAGCGGCGAGTTTGGCGGCAAAAGCCAATTCTTTGGCGGTGAATGATCGCTGGCTGCGCATTCGTAATTGGACGGTGATTGCGCTGGCGTGTGACGGTATGGGCAATGCGGGCTGTATGCGCGAAGCCCGTAGTCGTGCGCAGACGTTGGCGGCGGCGGAATAACCGGGATGTTGCTGAATGCTTTAAAAAATCTGCCTTGGGCGGGGTTGTTTAATGTGCCGTTAGCTGCTGTTTTGGGCTATGCGCTGATGCGCTTGTTTTTGCCGCCGTTGGAGGCGGGTTTGAGCCAGCAAAATTTCTTGCAGCCAACGGGCGATGTGCCTGCGCCCAGCCGCCTTGACGCGCAACCGCCGCTCACTTTGTATGGCGTGTTGCAGGCTCATTTGTTTGGTCAAGCCCTCGCACAACAACCCAGTAGCGCACCGCCGCTCTCGGAAACGCTGAATGCGCCGGAAACTCAGTTGCAATTAACCTTGCAAGGCACTTTGATCAGTGAAGATCGGCATTATGCGAAAGCTATCATTGCGCCTGCCAATGGCAGAGGTGAGGAATACGACATTGGTAAGCTCTTGCCAGGCGGTGCAAAATTGCATGATATTCATGTAGATAGGGTGATATTGGAGCATCAGCAGCAGCTTGAAACGCTGCCGCTGGTGAATGCCGAAGCCAAGTCGCAAGTGGCTATTACCTCTGCTGCTGTCCCCGCTGTCTCCGCTGCTGCTGGTGTGCCAGCGGCGGAGATTAGCCAAAGTTTACAAGCCTACCGGCAGCGCATTATGGAAAATCCGGCGGTGATGGGGCAGTTAATTCGCATTAATCCTGCCCAGCAAGACGGGCAATTTGTCGGCTATACCTTGACGCCAGGGCGCGATGCCCAATTATTTGAGTCAGCGGGTTTGCAAGCAGGTGACCTGCTCACGCACTTAAACGGTATGCTCTTGGATTCGCCCATGCGCGGCTTGAGCGCCTTACAAGAATTGGCGCAAACGGATTACTTGAATTTGCAAGTGTTGCGCAATGGAGCGCCCCTGCATTTTTCTTTTTATCTGCGCTAACCCGCTGTTTACTAATTAAATTTTTAGGATAAATTGATGGCGGCTTTATTCGCTCCCTGCGCGCCTTACGCAACTCACTCGCTCAAAGTCACGCAAATCCATACCCTGTATCTGGAAGAATCTGGCAATTCCAATGGCTTGCCAGTGGTTGTGCTGCACGGGGGACCGGGCGCAGGCAGTGCGCCTACACACAGACGTTGGTTTGATCCCAGCCGCTACCGCATTATCCTGTTCGATCAGCGCGGCTGCGGGCGTTCTACGCCGCACGCGGAATTGAGCGACAACAGCACCCAGGCATTGCTGTCGGATATTGAAAACATCCGTACTTACTTAGGCATTGATCGCTGGGTGGTGGCAGGGGGTTCTTGGGGGACGACTTTGGCGCTGGCTTACGCGCAACGTCATCCAGAGCATGTATTGGGCATGATTTTGCGCGGCGTGTTTTTATGTCGCCAGCACGATCTGGATTGGCTATACGGCGCGGGCACTTGTCAGTTTTTTCCCGCTGAATGGGAGGCTTTTCTCCAGGCTTTACCGGCAGAATTACGCGCTGATCCCATTACCGGTTATTATCAATTGTTGACCAGCAAAGACCCAGAGGCGCGCCTTGCCGCTGCCCGTGCTTGGGCGACTTGGGAAGGGCGTCCCGCCACACTGTTGCCCAACGAGGCAGTGGTCGCTGCCTTTACCGAGGCGCATACCGCGCTCAGTCTTGCACGCATTTCAACGCATTATTTTGTTCATCACTGTTTTTTGCGGGAAAACCAGTTATTGACCGATCTCGGCAAAATTCAGCATATTCCTGGCATTATCGTGCAAGGTCGTTATGACATGCTGTGTCCGCCGGAAAATGCTTGGCGCTTGCAACGCGGCTGGGCGGCGGCGGAATTAAACATCATCCCTGATGCCGGACATTCTGCTTATGAACCCGGCATCAGCGCCGCGTTGGTGGATGCCGCAAACCGCCTACTGACACTTTTAGACGCGAACTGATTTGTATGATTGGATAGAAACCCATGACTTTAGACAGAGCCAGAGAATTGCTGCAAGTACAACTCGATTTTGGCGGCGGCTACAACCGCAATGCAGCACGCTTGATTCTCGCTGAAATCCAGCGCGAACAAGGACAAGCCGCAGTCAATACGCTGATTCAAGAACTCAATTTGGAAGTCGCTTTTGGCTTTAAGCCAAATACGGTGTTTAAATAGGAAAATACTATGACTGATATAGCAAAACCGGCGTGTGCTGGATACGAACATTTAACCCCTGAGCAACGCCAAATTTGTTGCGAGAAGGGCACGGAGCGCCCATTTAGCGGTGCTTATTACAACTGCAAAGAGGCAGGCATGTACCAATGCGTGTGCTGCGGCGCGGACTTGTTTAGCTCGCAGGCTAAATTCGATTCCGGCACAGGCTGGCCGAGTTTTACTCAAGCCACCCAAGCGCAAGCAATTGATGAACATAAAGATTTGAGTCAGGGTATGCTGCGCACTGAAGTGGTTTGTCATCAGTGTGGCGCACATTTGGGGCATGTGTTTCCCGATGGTCCCGCGCCGACGGGCTTGCGTTACTGCATCAATTCCGCTGCCCTGAATCTGGTTAAAGCATGAATAATCTCTATCGCCGCGCTGTTTATCTCTGTGCGGCTCATACCTTAGCACAAACGCCAGAAGACGCTGGTTTGGAAGTGGCTTTTGCGGGTCGCTCTAACGCTGGAAAATCCAGCGCAATCAATGTGATATGCGACCAAAACAGCCTCGCTCGCACGAGTAAAACCCCGGGGCGCACGCAACAAATTGTATTTTTTACCCTGGATGCCAACCGTCGTTTGGTGGATTTACCTGGCTATGGTTACGCCAAAGTGCCAATGGCGGTCAAACTGCATTGGCAAAAAACCCTAGAGCGTTATTTGCAAGAACGCAAAAGTCTGCAAGGGCTGATTTTGTTGATGGACATTCGCCATCCCTTCACCGACTACGACACCCACATGGTGCATTGGTGTTTGGACTCGCACATGCCGGTACATATTCTGCTCACCAAAGCCGATAAATTCAGTCGCGGCAAAGCCATGAGCCTGTTGCTGCAAGTGCGCACTGAGTGCGAAAAACTCTCTGCCGGACGCGATACCCGCGTTACTGCGCAACTGTTTTCCGCGTTAAAAAAAGATGGCTTAGACGATGCCTGGCAGTGCTTGGATAGCTGGTTACAAGTCGGTGTTGAACTTGAAATGCCAATGCTAACAGACATTTAGATTTAGCATGAGGTCGTTATGCTGCGCAACATGGAACTGATACGCCGCCTGCTGATCGCCGTAGAAGCCCTGCCTTATCCCAATGAATACATTAGTTTCAAATGGGCGGATCAGGACGCGCAAAAGGTTCGCTACCATGTCAATTTGCTGCACGAAGGTGGCTTGATTCAAGCCTATGCAAATCCTTTGAGTTGCTTTGATGAATGGAGTCAAGTGCGGCTGACTTGGGAAGGGCACGAATTACTGGCGCTGCTGCGTGATGAGCCAGTCTGGCAGCAGGCACAAGCAGCGGTACAAGAGCGCAGCGGCGGGGATAATTTGGTGCTGCTGAAAAACTATTTGTTGCAGCATTATTCATGAATTTACCCCAATGATTGACAAGCAAAGTTGGCGTGGCGAATTGCGCTACCAAGAACTGATGAGTAAACACACCACCTGGCGCATTGGCGGCGCAGCCGAGCGGTTTTTTATCCCCGCAGATGTGGCTGATTTACAAGCATTTTTAGCTGCTTTGCCAGCGCACGAACCACTGCTGTGGTTGGGGCTGGGCAGCAATTTGCTGGTGCGTGACGGCGGCATTCGCGGCACTGTGATTTTGACTGCCGGATTAAACCGCTTAACGCCGTTGGGCGCGGGAATCTGGGAAGCGGAAGCGGGCGTACCTTGCGCCAAAATCGCTCGGCAAACAGTGAAAGCAGGTGACTTGGGGGCAGAATTTTTAGCCGGCATTCCCGGTTCTTGGGGCGGCGCCTTAGCGATGAATGCGGGGGCTTTTGGCGGCGAAACCTGGCGTTTGGTCTGCACCGTTGCCACGCTAGATCACCAAGGCGTGCTGCGCGAACGCCCGGCGGCGGATTTTCAAGCGAGTTATCGTAGCGTGCAGGGACCTGCAGATGAATTTTTTTGCGCCGCACAAATGCAGCTCCAGCCCAGCGACGCGCAACAAACAGCCGCAAGTAGCGAGCGCATTCGTGCGCTCTTGCAACAAAGGCGCGAGACGCAACCGACCAGCCTGCCCAATTGCGGCTCAGTATTTCGCAATCCGCAGCCCTTGTTTGCCGCCCGCTTAATAGAAGAATGCGGTTTAAAAGGGTTTCCCATAGGTGACGCACAAGTTTCTGAAAAACATGCCAATTTCATCATCAATGTGGGGCACGCACGGGCTGCTGAAGTGGAAGCCCTGATTGCGCATGTGCAGGAAAGGGTTTTACAACAGCATGGCATTGCTTTGCATCCCGAAGTGCGGATTGTTGGCGAAGCCGTCTAAAATCAACAGGCTAACTCAAGCAGCTTCGATCACTTCCAATTGTTCATCTGGGCGCTTCGTCAATACTTCCACGCCGGTTTCAGTCACCAATACCGTATGTTCCCACTGGGCTGACAGGCTGCGATCCTTGGTCAGCACCGTCCAGCCATCCGGCAACAGGCGCACATGCCGCCGCCCAGCATTTATCATTGGCTCAATGGTAAAGGTCATGCCTGGCTCTAGCCGCACGCCCGTCCCACGCCGCCCATAGTGCAGCACTTGCGGCTCTTCGTGAAAAGCTTGTCCAATGCCATGCCCGCAATATTCCTGCACCACTGAACAACGGTTGGCTTCAGCATAACGCTGGATGCTGTAACCGATGTCGCCCAGATAAGCGCCCGGACGTACCTCAGCGATGCCGCGTAGCAAGCAATCATGGGCAATTTGCACCAGGCGTTTGGCTTGGATGCTGGGTTCACCGACGAAAAACATTTTGCTGGTATCGCCGTGATAGCCATTTTTGATAATAGTGATGTCCAGGTTGACGACATCGCCATTTTTCAATGGCTTATTATTGGGAATACCGTGACAGACAACATGATTGACCGAGGCACAAATGGATTTAGGAAATCCTTTGTAATTCAAGGGCGCAGGCACGGTTTTTTGCTCATTCACCATGTAATGGTGACAAATGCGATCCAGTTCGTCGGTGGTCACACCCGCCTTGACATAAGGCTCAATCATTAGCAGTACGTCGGCAGCCAGTTGCCCGGCAACGCGCATTTTTTCAATTTCTTCCTGGGTTTTGATGCGGACAGCCATGTTTAATAATGTTCGGTCAGTAAGGGGCTTAAGTGAGGCACTCATCTCAACCAAGCCTGAAGGAAATTCACAAGATTCAGATTGTTATAAAATGCCTGATATGGTATAAAGCGCACGCTTTAGGGCTTGGCTAATAAAGCGGATTTACTTATCAACTTTATGTACAGCCCTTTAAAGACGGTCTTAAGAATCAGAGGCGTTCATGTTGGATGAGTGCGCAGAGTAGAACTTTTCCGCAAGGGCTTTCGAGGCGTTCAATGTATGCCGGAAATAGCCTGTAATGCACTGAATCTTAAGTCAGTTTAACGACAAACCGCAGAGTGTAACAAAGCCTTGTACAATCTGCTGTGTCAATATGGCATTTCGCCCAATACATTGCAATGCCTGTTTTAAGGCAACCGGGCGGATAATTTCACACACGCATCGGCACACGAACTGGGGTGCTCGCAACCGGCAACGGATTTGAGAGTCAGTTCATGGGATGCGTGGAGGTTCTAAAACCCTACTTTGGAGTCATTTATGTCAATTGTATCTATGCGTCAAATGTTGGAAGCAGGTGTTCACTTCGGACACCAAGCGCGTTACTGGAATCCCAAAATGTCAAATTACATTTTTGGGGAACGCAACAAAATCCATATCATTAATCTCGAAAAAACCCTGCCGATGTACATTGAGGCAACGAATTTTCTTGGTAAACTTGCCTCTCGGCGCGGCAAAGTGCTCTTTGTCGGTACTAAACGCGCTGCACAAGATGCCATGCGCGAAGCCGCAGACAAATGTGGAATGCCGTATGTCAATCGCCGCTGGTTAGGCGGTATGCTGACTAACTACAAAACCGTCAAATCCTCTATCAAGCGTCTAAAAGATTTGGAAGCCATGGAAGCCGATGGCACGTTACACAAATTAACCAAAAAAGAAGCGCTTGATCTGTCACGCGAACGCGAAAAACTAGAACGCAGTTTAGGCGGCATCAAAAACATGAATGGTCTGCCTGATGCGCTGTTCATCATTGACGTAGGGCACGAAAAAATCGCCGTGCGCGAAGCCGTCAAACTAGGTATTCCAGTCATTGGCGTGGTAGATACCAATAACAGCCCGCTGGACATTGATTATGTCGTACCTGGCAATGATGACGCGATCCGTGCGATTCGTTTGTATGCCGACGGAGTAGCAAGTGCTATTTTAGACGGCATCCACTCCTCCGCGCAGGTCAGCGCCAGTAGCGATGATTTCGTAGAAGAAACCGCCGCACCTGTTGCCGAAGCCGAGCCAGCCGCACCTGAAGCGGTAGCAGCGACTGACGACGACCAGGGCAAGCCAGCTGCTGAAGCGGCTTAATCCTGCCGACAGGTCTCGTCTACTCTTCAGCAGTCCTTTTTGCATACCTGGCGCAACCTTCTAAGGGCTACGCCAGGTTTCAAACAGTAATTCAACTGGGTCAGACGACCTATCCTCATTCTTTAATATTTAACGACTCAAATCGAGGTTTATGCTATGCAGATTACAGCGGCATTGGTAAAAGAACTGCGCGAGCGCACGGGCGCAGGCATGATGGAGTGCAAAAAAGCATTAACTGACAATAATGGCGATATAGAAGCCGCCATTGAAGCTATGCGTATTTCCGGGCAAGCAAAAGCCGCGAAAAAAGCCGGACGTATCGCGGCTGAAGGTTTAATCAGCGTGGCACAAGACGGCAATAAAGCCGCTATGGTAGAAATTAACAGCGAAACGGATTTCGTTGCTAAAGGCGATGATTTCAAAAACTTTTGCAGCGAAGTAGTACAAGTCGCTTTGCAACAGCAAACATTTGAACTCGAAACCCTGTTAGCTGCGCCTATGGCAAGCGGACAAACCGTTGAAGAAACACGTTACGCCTTGGTAGCCAAAATTGGCGAAAACATCAGCGTGCGCCGCGTGGCTTTATCTGAAGCCACCAACCAAGGCATGTATCTGCATGGCACGCGCATTGGCGTGTTGGTCGCGTTAGACGGCGGCGATGCCGATCTTGCCAAAGACATCGCCATGCACATTGCTGCCAGCCGCCCGGTTTGCGTTTCTGCTGAACAAGTGCCCGCCGAATTACTGGAAAAAGAAAAAGAAATTTTCTCTGCACAAGCGGCTGACAGCGGTAAACCCGCTGACATTATCGAAAAAATGGTGCAAGGCAGAATCCAGAAATATCTCAAAGAAGTCACCTTAGTTGGACAGCCTTTTGTCAAAGACCCAGAGCAAAGCATTGAGCAATTGCTGAAAAAAGCCGGCGCTAAAGCGCTGAGTTTCATCCGCTTTGAAGTCGGCGAAGGGATTGAGAAAAAAGTGGATAATTTTGTTGAAGAAGTGATGCGGCAGGCGAAAAGCTAACTTCAGCAACTTCTAGCATAGCGCGAAAATCACCACTCAAAATATCAGCAACAGTCACTCACGGAGCTTTTATGGACACTCCCGCGTATCGGCGCGTATTATTAAAACTCAGTGGCGAAGCCCTGATGGGACGCAGTGATTTTGGTATTGACCCCAACACGCTGGCATTCGTCGCTGGGGAAATCAAGGCGCTGGTAGCGGCGGGCGTGGAGATCGCGCTGGTGATTGGCGGTGGCAATATTTTTCGCGGCGCGGGTTTGACGGCTTCCGGCATTCATAAGGTGACAGCCGATCACATAGGTATGTTAGCTACGGCAATGAATGCGCTGGCAATGCAGGATATGCTCAAGCGTCTCAATGTGCCAGCGCATGTTTTGTCTGCTTTTGCTATTGAAGGCGTATGCGAAACCTATCAGTGGTGGCAAGCAGTGCATTATCTGGAACAAGGGCGTGTCGTCTTGTTTGCAGCGGGCACTGGTAATCCTTTTTTTACCACAGACTCTGCTGCCAGCTTGCGGGCTATCGAAATCAGCGCCGATTTGCTGATTAAAGCCACCAAAGTAGATGGTGTGTACAGTGCCGATCCGATGAACAATCCAAACGCCGAACGCTTTACTGCGCTCAGTTATGACGAAACCTTGCAACGCCGATTGCAGGTCATGGATAGTACCGCTGTGGTATTGTGCCGTGATCACCAGATGCCGTTGCGGGTGTTGGATATGCTCAAGCCTCAAGCCTTGCGCCGTGCAATAATGGGCGAAGACGAAGGCACTTTGATTCATTCTTGATTAAAGACAAGTACCTAAACATGATTGAAGAAATACAACTCGATTCTGAAGAACGCATGGAAAAATCCTTAGAGGCGTTGCGCCAGGATTTCACCAAAATACGCACCGGACGTGCGCATACCAGTTTGCTCGACCATATCACAGTACCTTATTACGGCGCCGACACTCCGCTGGCGCAGGTGGCGAATGTCAACGTGCTGGATGCCCGCACCCTGGGCATTACGCCCTGGGAACATAAAATGGTGCCAGTGATTGAAAAAGCCATCATAGATTCTGGTTTGGGCTTAAATCCCTCCACATCCGGCACTATTATCCGCATTCCATTACCGCCCATGACCGAAGATCGCCGCCGTGACATGACTAAAATCGTGCGTCATGAAGCCGAAGCGGGGCGCGTTGCCGTGCGTAACATTCGTCGTGATGCCAATCATCATTTGAAAAAATTGGTGAAAGATAAAGTCATCAGTGAAGATGACGAGCGTCACGCAGAAGAACAAATCCAGAAATTGACGGACAAATTCATTACTAAAATTGATGAATTGCTGACTGAAAAAGAAGCGGAATTAATGGAAATTTAAGCTGCTTTTGTGTGTATTTCAGGTGCGTTTTAGGTTCTTTCGTCTGTCAACCGTCAGGCAGACTCACTCCCTCTCAGGTTGCGTATGACTTTACCGCTTGCGAATTTGCCGCGCCATGTTGCCATTATTATGGATGGCAACGGACGCTGGGCAAAGAAACGTCTGCTCCCCCGTTACGCGGGACATACGGCAGGCACAGAAACCGTGCGCAAAGTGGTGCAATTCTGTACCGAAATTGGCATTGAGTGCCTGACGCTGTTCGCTTTTAGCAGCGAAAACTGGCGCCGACCGGAGCGCGAAGTGGGGATGCTGATGGATTTGTTTCTAAACGCCCTACAACGCGAAGCGAATCGGCTGCATAAAAATAATGTGCAGTTGCGCATCATTGGCGAACGCAGCGCCTTTCCGCAAAAATTACAAGATAAAATTCAGCAAGTTGAAGAGCTTACTGCCAGCAATACCGGCTTAAAATTGCGCGTTGCCGCCAATTACGGCGGGCGCTGGGACCTTGTACAAGCTTTTCAAAAACTTGCACTCCAGGCGCAAGCGGGGCTGTTAAACCCACAAAACATGACTGCCAACAGCTTAGCTGAACACTTAGCCCTGAATGACTTGCCTGAACCGGATTTATTTATTCGTACTGGCGGCGAACGGCGCATCAGTAATTTCCTCCTCTGGCAATTGGCGTATACCGAACTGTATTTTACCGAAGTGCTCTGGCCGGATTTTGATCGAGAGAATTTTCAGCTCGCCTTGCAAGATTTTGCTTCACGTCAGCGCCGCTTTGGTCGAACTGGCGACCAGGTTGAGCAGAATAAAACATGCTAAAACAAAGGGTTGTCACCGCCCTTCTGCTGGCAATCAGCGTCTTTGCAGGGATTTTCTATTTACCGCCCCTTGCCTTTGCTGCTTTTATCAGCCTGGTGGTTCTGCTTGCGGCTTGGGAATGGAGCCGACTGGCAGGCTGGCAAACGCTGAATGCGCAACTTTTTTACGTTACAACAATGGCGCTGCTCGGGTTGGGAATGCCGCTACTATACCCGCCATTTATAGACATCTTACTGATTATTGCGCTGTTTTGGTGGCTATTGGCGCTCTATTGGGTAATCCGTATTCAACAAGGGCGGCGCTTACCTTGGCTGGCGTGGCGTAGCTTAAAAAGTGTGCTGGGTTTTGCCGTATTGTTGCCCGCCGGCTATGGCTTTTATCGCCTTCTCACTTTCCCTCCTCAGACCGAGCAACTCGAAGGGCGCCTGCTCTTGGTGTTTTTTTTACTCCTGATTTGGGCGGCTGACATCAGTGCCTTTTTCGTCGGGCGGCGTTGGGGAAAACGTAAACTAGCCGCCAACATCAGTCCTGGCAAAAGCTGGGAAGGGGTGCTGGGTGCGCTTGCCGCCGCCGCCGTATTGGGATTCGCCTTTAGCCTTTGGCACTTCCAGCACTGGACTCTACAGCTTGTCTGGGTGCTCCTGAGCATCTTAACTGTTGCCATCTCGGTTTTGGGTGATTTGTTGGAAAGCGTCTTCAAACGCCAGATGGACATGAAAGACAGCAGCCATTTGTTACCCGGACATGGTGGCATTTTGGATCGTATTGACAGCCTGACCGCTGCTACGCCTTTTTTCCTGTTCAGCCTGTCTGTACTGGATGCTGTGCGACACCTTGGTTTGGGCGTTATTTGAGGCAACCTGTGAAACAAGGAGACATGCGATGAGCCTCGGCGTAACCATTTTAGGCGCAACAGGTACGATTGGCGTCAATACCCTTAATGTTATTCAGCAGCACCGACCACGTTATCGGGTGTTGGCACTGACGGCTAACACAGCGGTGGATAAACTCTACGAACAATGCTTGGAATGGTCGCCGCGCTACGCGGTAATGGTCAATGCCGATGCCGCCGCACAACTGCGTCAGCGTTTACAACTGAGCAATCCCGATATTGAAGTGTTAAGCGGCGTTGAGAGCCTAATCCAAGTTGCCTCGATGGATGAAGTAGATATTGTTATGGCAGCAATTGTTGGCGGTGCGGGTTTATTGCCAACGCTGGCAGCAGCGCGAGCCGGTAAAAAAGTGTTGCTGGCGAATAAAGAAAGCCTAGTGATGTCAGGACAGGTTTTCATGGATGCAGTTAAACAACAGAACACACGCTTACTACCGATTGACAGCGAACACAACGCAATTTTTCAGTGCCTGCATGGACAAGACAAACTGGCGGCACGAAAAATTCTGCTGACCGCTTCAGGCGGTCCCTTTCGCACCCACCCACTGGAAGCCCTCGCACATGTCACACCAGAGCAAGCCTGTGCGCACCCTAAATGGGTTATGGGACGCAAAATCTCCGTAGATTCCGCAACCATGATGAACAAAGGCTTAGAAGTCATTGAAGCCTGTTGGTTATTTGACACAACCCCCGATCACATTGAAGTGCTGATTCACCCACAAAGCATCATCCACTCGTTAGTGGAATACATTGACGGCTCAGTGCTGGCACAACTGGGCAACCCAGACATGCGCACCCCCATCGCTTACGGACTGGCGTGGCCTGAACGCATCGCAGCAGGCGTCGAACCCCTAGACTTAAAAGCCATTGCCCAACTGGATTTTTCTGCCGCCGATACAGATCGCTTCCCCTGTTTGCGCCTGGCATACGAAGCCATGCTAGCGGGTGGCACCACTACCACCATTCTCAATGCCGCCAACGAAATTGCCGTTGCCGCCTTTTTGCAAGCGCGTCTGAAATTTACCGACATCGCTAAAATCATCGAAACCACCCTGGCAAACCTCTCAGGACGCACCGCCAGTAGCCTAGAAATCATTTTAGAAGACGACGCCAAAGCACGGGATTTGGCAGAAGAAGCCATTCAGCGTTTATATCCCTCGCATTCGCCCTTGTTACGCACGGCTTAACGCAGAAATTTTTAAGAGATTTTTCTATGGAATTGATACAAACAGTGCTGGTTTTTCTGGTCACATTAGGCATCCTCGTTGCCGTACACGAATGGGGGCATTATTGGGCTGCTAAACGCTTAGGAATCAAAGTCATACGCTTTTCCATTGGCTTTGGTCCTATGTTGCTCAAACGCTACTGGGGCAAAGACCAAACCGAATTTGCCATAGCCGCCATCCCGCTGGGTGGCTACGTCAAGATGTTAGATGAACAAGAAGGCGAAGTTGCCCCCGAAGAACTGCATCGCGCCTTTAATCGCCAGCCCTTGTGGGTGCGCTCTTTAGTGGTCGTTGCCGGTCCCCTGGTCAACTTTTTGTTTGCCATTTTGGTCTTTACCCTGATGTTCATGTTCGGCGTTCAAGGCACGCGCCCCATTATCGGCGAAGTGCTACCCAACACACCCGCCGCACAAGCCGGTCTCAAAGCCGGTTACGAGATTATCGCAGTCAATGAGCAAAACACCTTGCGCTGGGAATCCGTCATCCAAGAAACCCTACAAAGCCTAGTAGATGCCAACGAAATCCTCTACAAAGTGCGCGATGAACAAGCGCGTGAATGGGCTTTTAACCTAGATTTAAGCAACTTCTCTCCAGACGATTTCAGCCAGCAGGGCTTATTTGAAAAACTCGGCGTCACCCCGTATCGCCCGCAATTCCCTGCCATTATCGGGCAGATTCAAAACAATAGCCCAGCACAACAGGGCGGCTTACAGGTTGGAGATAAAATTTTAACCTTCAATGGACAAACCATCAGCACTTGGCAAGCATGGGCAGAACAGATTGCCAAATATCCAAAACAATTGGTTTCAGTGGAAATCGAACGTCAGGGCAACCGCCTCCAGTTATCATTAACCCCTCAAAACGAACAGGGACGCGGCAAGCTCGGCGTCGGCGTACAAGTGCCAAAAGATTGGCAGTCTCACTATCTTAGCCTGGAACGATATGATATGTTTGCCGCCTTTGGGCACGCGACAGCAAAGACCTGGGATTTATCACTGTTGACGCTAAAAATGCTGGGAAAAATGCTGATATTGGAAGTTTCCCCCAAAAATATCAGCGGACCCATCACCATTGCCGAATACGCCGGACATTCATTTGCGCTAGGCTGGGATCGCTTTTTGTTTTTTTTAGGGCTGGTTAGCTTAAGCCTCGGCGTCTTAAACCTATTACCCATACCCTTGTTAGACGGGGGACATTTGCTGCTGTATGCGCTGGAAGGCATAAAAGGCACGCCTTTATCAGAAAATAGTTTGGTCTTTATGCAGCGCATTGGCATCAGCATTGTGTTGCTACTCATGAGCCTGGCGTTATTTAATGACGTAAATCGCCTACTCAACTAAGCAAAAGCAACCAGGTTTTAAGTCTCACTTAAAATCACTCATAGGCTATTTATTTTGTATAACTCAATTGAATTGATTGTGAAAATATGAACACAACTCATGCACGGCATACATCCAGGGGAGTTGGAATGGGAATTATCATGCGAACAGATCGTATAATAGTAGGTTTTCTATTGCTGTTCAGCAGTTTATTGGTTGCACATCCAGTGATGGCATTTGACACATTTGTGGTGCAAGACATTCGCCTAGAAGGGCTGCAACGCATTGCGATTGGCACAGTGTTCAATTATCTCCCCATCAAAGTAGGAGAACGCATTGAACCGCAATCCGCACAAGCTGCGATTAGCGAACTATTCAAAACCGGTTTATTTAACGACATTCGCCTACAACGCGAGGGCGACATCCTCATTATTGCAGTGACTGAGCGTCCGGCTATTTCTGAAATCAGCTACACCGGCAATAAAGAAATAGATACAGAAGAATTAAAAACCGCATTAAAGAAAATAGGTTTTGCCGAAGGACGGGTTTTTGATCGTTCAATTCTGGAAAAAGTCAAACTAGAGTTACAGCGTCAATATTTTAGCCTAGGGCACTATGCCGCAAAAATAAAATCTACTGTCACCCCGCAAGAACGTAATAGAGTGAATATTAAAATCGAAATATCTGAAGGTCGTCCTGCCAAAATTCATCAGATTACCTTGGTTGGTAACACCGTCTTTAGCGACACAGAACTATTAGATGAATTTGAACTTAGCCCAAGTACCTTTTGGTCATTTTTTGGTAGCTCCGATCAATATTCTAAGCAAAAACTCGCGGCTGATTTAGAAACCCTGCGTTCTTACTATTTAGATCGTGGCTATTTGAATTTCAATATTGATTCCACCCAAGTATTCATCACGCCAGACAAACAGGATATTTACATTACCATCAATTTAACCGAAGGGCGTAAATACAGCGTCAACGAAATTAAACTACTCGGAAATTTAATTGTAGATGAATCGGAATTACTAAAGAAAATCGAAATCCAGCCTAAAGGCATTTTCTCTCGCAAACAAATTACCGCTAGCACCGAGGCGCTTCAGGAGCGTCTAGGCAACGAAGGCTATGTTTTTGCCAATATTAATGTGGTGCCTGAACCCGTAGAAGGACAGGATACCCTGGTTAATTTGAATTTCTATATTGATCCAGGACGCCGGGCTTATGTACGCCGCATTGATTTCAAAGGCAATAGCAAAACCAAAGATGAGGTTCTACGCCAAGAAATGCGCCAAATGGAAGCAGCGTGGGCTTCTGGAGAAAAAATCAAGCGTTCCCGTACCCGTTTAGAACGCTTGCAGTTTTTTGACACTGTTGAAGTTGAGCAGATTAATGTACCTGGGGTTGCAGATCAAATTGATGTGGAATACAAAGTTACTGAACGTGCATCGGGTAATTTCCTCGCAGGCGTTGGTTTTTCACAAACCCAAGGTTTTCTATTTAATGCCAGCGTAACCCAAGACAATTTTCTGGGTAGCGGTAAGCGCGTAGGAGTTCAGTTCAATAATAGCCAAGTAAACACTGTTTATAGTTTGCAATACCTTGATCCTTATTACACTATTGATGGCATTAGTCAGAGCCTTAATATGTACTATCGAGAGACCAACGCTGAAGAAGCCAACTTAAGCCGTTATGCGTTGGATGTATTAGGTGGTTCATTAAACTATGGTTTACCCATCAGCGAACACAATTCGGTGCGTTTAGGCTTGGAAGCAGAAGATTTAACCATCAAAGCAACACAGTATAGTCCTGTAGAAGTGCATGATTATGTTTCCAGTACGGGAGACAACTTCAAAACCTTTAAACTGGTTAGCGGTTGGACACATGACTCACGCAATCGTGGCTTGTTTCCAGATCAGGGCATGTTACAATCTCTTGGCGCAGAAGTAACAATTCCTATTGGTGATGATTTACAATACTATAAATTATCTGCCCACCAACAAGTGTATTTACCTTTGATTCGGGATTATGTATTGCTTTTGAAAGGCGATGCCAGCTATGGTGAAAGCTATGGTGGCGCAGCATATCCGTTCTTTGAAAATTACACTGCGGGTGGTCCACGCACGGTTCGAGGCTTTAAGGAAAATACTTTAGGTCCGCGAGACTCCAACAATAGTCCGGCGGGTGGCAATATACGATTGGTTGGTAATGCGGAGTTTATTTTGCCTGTTCCTTTTGTAAAAGAAAGCCGTTCTATGCGTTTATCGGCATTCTTTGATATAGGCAATGTATATGCTGTGGGTGAAAATCTGGATACTGGAACTTTGCGTTATTCTACTGGTGTTGGAGCGATATGGCTGTCGCCTTTGGGAGCATTAAGTTTTAGCTTGGCTAAACCTTTGAACAGTCAAGAAAGGGATGAAACACAAATGTTTCAGTTTACGTTGGGAACTACTTTTTAACTTTCAAAACAGCCAAGCTCTGGCTTGAATTGTTTTGTTAAGAAACTTAAACAAAAATCGGCTAGGTTGTTTCATGATGGTAAAAGCTGCAAGAAACAACTGCCATTGCTGCTGATTTAACCATACTTCATATTTATCACAATGGAGCTTGCTTTGAACAAGATAACCCGCTCAAAAACCCTTATTGGTTTAACTTTTGCCACTTTTTTTAGTTGTGCTACTGTTCCTGCTGTGCTGGCGGCTGATTTGCAAATCGGTTTTGTCAATATTCTCAAAGTATTGGATTTGGCACCTCAAGCTAAACAGGCTGATGCTCGCTTAAAACAAGAGTTCGCGCCTAAAGAAAAATCCCTGGCAGGTACCAGGGATGATATTCGCCGCATGGAAGAGCGCTTGCGCAAAGAAGAAGATACTATGAGTGCATCAGAGTTGACGCGTTTAACCAAAGATTTACGCACCCAACGTCGTGATTTTGATCGTGATCAAGAGGCATTGCGTGAAGACTTTAATCTGCGTCGTAATGAAGAACTCAATAAACTACAAAAAGAAATATTTAAAGCAATTGTGTCCCTTGCTAAAGAGGATGGCTATGATCTGGTGGTTGGCGAGGGTGTTATCTATGCGGGTGAGAATGTTGATATAACTCACAAAATCTTAAAGCGCCTAGGTTATCAATAAATAGCTAGGTTTCATATAAACTTTTCGCCTCTGTGAAACGTTATGGGCAAGCTCTCAGTTACTTTGGCTACCTTAGCAGAGATTATTGACGCACGCATAGAACAACCTCAGGCAGCAGCCTCGATCATAGTTTCAGGCATTGCAACCTTGATGGATGCTCAGGCACATGAGGTGAGCTTTTTTGCTAACCGCCTTTACCGTCAAGTTTTACAAAAAACTCAAGCGGCTGCCATTATCCTGGCAGCAGAAGATCAGCACTTAAGCCCTGTGCCCGTTCTTGTTGTGAAGCAGCCTTATGTGGCTTATGCGCAAGCAGCACGTTTTTTTAATCCGCCACCACTGCAACAGGCGCAATTGCATCCTAATGCTTGGATTAGTCCGCAGGCGCACCTGGGTAGCCAGGTGACAGTGGGCGCACAAGCAGTCATTGAAGCGGGGGCGGTTATTGGTGCAGGCTCAGTGATTAGCGCAGGTTGCGTGATTGGTAAAAATGTGCAGATTGGCAATGACTGCTACCTGTATCCTAATGTCACCCTCTACGACAATTGCCAGTTAGGACAGCGTGTAGTCATTCATGCGGGTGCGGTGATAGGCGCAGATGGTTTTGGCTTGGCACATGATGGACAACATTGGCTTAAAGTACCGCAGTTAGGACGAGTTTGTATTGGTGATGACGTAGAAATAGGTGCGAATACCTGCATTGATCGCGGCGCCTTAGGAGATACTATCATTGAAAATGAAGTCAAATTAGATAATCTCATTCAGATTGCGCATAATGTAAGAATTGGTAGCCAGACGGCTGTGGCGGCTTGTGTAGGTATTGCCGGCAGTACGCATATAGGTAAACGCTGCTTGATTGGTGGTGGAGTCGGTATTGTAGGGCATATAGAAATTGTAGATGACGTACATATTACCGGTGGGTCTAATGTTCTACAATCTATCAAAAAACCCGGTATGTATTCAGCTGGCACGCCCTTACAGGAAAACAAAGAATGGCACAAAAACTATTTGCGTTTTAAGCAACTGGATAAAATATCTCGGCATTTAACCGAATTGGAAAGACAAGTGGCAACTTGCCCGCATAATAAGTGAGAACGACAGCACAATGAACAGCATGGACATACATGAGATATTGCAATATTTACCTCATCGTTATCCTTTTCTTTTAATTGACAAGGTAGTAGATTACAAAATTTCGGACTACCTGATTGCAATTAAAAATGTTTCTTTTAATGAACCTTTCTTTCAGGGGCATTTTCCTATTCGCCCGGTGATGCCTGGTGTTTTGGTTGTGGAAGCAATGGCGCAAGCAACTGGCGTGCTTTCCTTTAAAACTGCACAAGCTCAACCAGATGACGATTCCCTGTATTACCTGGCAGGTATTGATAATGCAAAATTTAAAAAACCCGTAGAGCCTGGCGATCAATTGGAACTCAACGTAAAACTTTTGCGTGCCACTCGAGGCTTTTGGAAATACTCGGCAGAAGCCAAAGTAGATGGCAAAATTGTCGCTTCTGCTGATCTCATGTGTGCTCACCGGAAAATCTCAGCTTGATTGATTTACGCGCCATCATAGATAGCAAAGCTCAACTGGATTCTAGCGTCACAGTGGGACCTTTTTCAATTATTGAAGGTGAAGTTGAAATTGGCGCTAACACCTGGATTGGTCCTCATGTAGTCATCAAAGGACCCACCAAAATCGGCAGTCACAACCGCATTTATCAATTTGCTTCTTTAGGCGAAATTCCACAGGATAAAAAGTTCGCTGGCGAAAGAACCCTGCTAGAAGTAGGTGACGGCAATGAAATCCGCGAATATTGCACCATGAGCCGGGGCACAGTACAAGGCGGCGGCGTTACTCGCGTGGGCGACAATAACTGGCTCATGGCTTATACCCATTTTGCACACGATTGCATTGTTGGTAGCCATACTATTTTTGCCAATGGTGCTTCTTTAGCTGGACATGTCAAAGTAGAAGACTATGCGATTCTGGGAGGCTTCTCTGGCGTGCATCAGTTTTGCGCCGTAGGCGCACACAGTTTTATTGCAGCCGGTTCTATCGTATTCAAAGATGTACCGCCTTTTGTCATGGTCGCAGGCAATAGTGCAGCCGCTAACGGTCTAAATCGTGAAGGTTTGAAGCGCCGTGCATTCGCGCCAGAAACCATAGAAACCTTAAGAAAAGCCTACCGAATCATCTACCGTCAAAACCTAACCTTAAAAGCTGCTATAGAAACCTTGCAACCAATGGCTGAAATCTGCCCGGAAGTTGGACAATTAATTGTCTTCCTGCAAAAATCCACTCGCGGTATTGTGCGCTAGAACTCACAGCGCTGAATTTTCAAGTTTAGATTTTCTTTTGCAGCTAAAGTTTCTATGCGTCTGAGCCAGATTAGACTTGCCGGATTTAAATCTTTTGTTGATCCCACCACTATTTCCTTTCCTAGCAATAGAGTCGGCGTCGTAGGTCCTAATGGCTGCGGCAAATCCAATGTCATTGATGCAGTGCGTTGGGTAATGGGCGAAAGCTCCGCGAAAACCTTACGCGGTGCTTCTATGTCTGACGTGATTTTTAACGGTTCTCGCAATCGCAAACCCGCAGATTATGCAGAAATTGAACTGGTATTCACGCAAGCCAACTTACCCCAATATCCAGGCATGGATGAAATCGCCATCAAACGTCGTTTAGGGCGCGATAATCAATCCCTGTATTTTCTGAATGGTGTGCGCTGCCGACGCAAAGATATTACCAGCATTTTCTTAGGTACAGGTTTAGGACCACGCAGTTATGCCATTATTGAACAGGGCATGATTTCGCGTTTCATTGAAGCCAAACCAGATGAATTACGCATTTTTTTAGAAGAAGCTGCCGGTATTTCTCGCTATAAAGAAAAGCGTCGAGAAACTGAGCTGCGTATGCAGCATACGCAAGAAAACTTAGATCGCTTGAGCGATTTGAATCAAGAACTAGACAAACATGTAGATAAACTCAAGCGCCAAGTCCGAGCCGCTGAGCGTTACAAACAACTCAAAGAAGCAGAGCATTTACTGAAAGGACAATTGCTGGCAATGCGCTGGCGTAAATATCATAGCTCAGTAGAACAACAAGAACAAACTATTAGCGGGCAATCCGAAATCCTTACTCTTTTAAAACAACGCCTAGAAGAGCTAACAACCCGCAACGCAACTCAACGCCAAACCTATAGTGCTGCGACTGTGCGCTTTAATGAAATACAGGCTTTGTATTATGCGCATCAATCAGAACTGGATCGGCTTGCGCAAAAACTTGAGCATTCCAAAGAAAAACAAGAACAAATTGAATGGGATTTAACCCAGACTGAACAGGCACAGCGTCAAGCCAAGCAAACCTTAGAAACTGATGAAGGACGACTCATAGGTTTGCAAACAGACGCTTTTGTTATAGAAAATCAACTGGAAGAACTGCAATTGCGCTGCGTAGCAGCGCAAGAACAATTAGACGGTGCGCAAGAACAAACACACAGCATTGAAATTCGTTGGGAGCATTTCAATCAAAAAGCCGCGGAACCAGCGCAGCAGATTAAAGTTGAAACAGCGCAGAGGCAAAATTTGGAAGTGCAACTGGCTAAAAATCGTCAGCGTTTATCACGTTTGGAAGCAGAAAACCGAGAATTGGATTTACGCAATTTAGAACAAGACCTCAGCCACTTAAATACTCAGCTCAGTGAATTAGAGGAACAATTAGAAGAACAACAAACTCAATTATTGCAAGCACAGGACACTATTGTTGAACAACGCGAGCAACAAGAACAAATGCAGCATAAACTGCACGAACAACACTCTCAATTGCAACAGATTCAAGGACGACTGGCTTCTTTAGAGGCTTTGCAAGAATCTGCTTTAGGCAAAGGCGATGCTGATCTGGAAGAATGGTTACGGCAACGTGCTATCAGTGCGGACACGCCGCGTTTAGCGCAATGTTTGAAAGTTGAAGCGGGTTGGGAGCGGGCGGTTGAAACCGTCTTGGGCGAAACTTTGGAAGGCTTGTGTTTGGCGCATTTGGATGCCCTGTTAGCGCGTCTGGACACCTTACCTCAGGGCAAGCTCAAATTAATTGATACCCGCCAGTCTTTTGCTGCACAGCCGCTCAACCCACCTAAAGCAACGCGCTTACTGGATAAAGTGACTGCCGATTGGGCGCTTTCCAGCCTGTTGGCAGGCGTTTATATCGCTGATAATCTGGCAGAAGCCTTGCGCCTGCGTGCGCAGCTTGCACCGCATGAATCCATCATTACCGCTCAGGGCTTGTGGTTGGGAGCTAACTGGTTGAGTATTAACGAAGAACGCGACCAACGTGCGGGGATTTTTGCGCGAGAACAGGATATTCAACGTCTACGCAGCGAAAGTGCTCAGATAAATCAAACAATAGCCGCATTGGTGCAACAAATAGAATTTATAAAACAAAATCTTACACAGCAAGAAGCCCTGCGCCTTCAATTTCAGCAAGGGATTAACCAGACGCAACGCCAACTAGCGCAACTCAAAGCCGCTCACGGTGGGCAAGCCGCTAAACTTGAACAAATGAGCGTGCGAGCGCGACAATTGCTCAGTGAACATTCAGAGTTGACTGAAGCCATTCAACAGGAGACGCTGGCGCTGGAAGAAGCGGCAGAACGGCTCTGGCAGGCAGAACAACGCCTGGAAAATTTTGCTGTAGAACGGGAAAATTTAGTGCAAGAACGCGCCCGCCAACGAGACATGGTTGAACAAGCCCGTCAGCAGTGGCAAATGAGTCGTGATGCGCGTCAGCAAAGCCAAGCGCGGTTGCAGAATATGCAGACAGAAATTGCCGGTTTGCAACAAAGTATTGAGCGTTTGCAAATACAATTAGAAGATTTACAAGAGAAACACCAGGTTTTACACAGCCTTTTAGAACAAGAAACGCCTATAGATGAATGGCGCGAACAACATCAAGAACACGCCGAGCAACAACAGCTTTTAGCCGAAGATTTACAACAAGCACAAGAACAGGTTAGAAACCTAGAAATTGAATTACGTCAGTTAGAAGAAGAACAGCGCACTGTAGAAGAACAAATTGGACACATTCGTGCAACGCTAGAACAGGATAGATTAGAGCATCAAAATCATTTGGTACGTCGCCAAACATTAGAAGAGCAATTGCAAGAAGGCGCATACCAGGTTGACACCCTGCTTGCCGAATTGCCAGCAGAGGCAACCGAAGAAATCTGGCAAGAAGGCATTGAGGATATTGAAAATAAAATTTTGCGTTTAGGTTCAGTTAATTTGGCAGCGTTAGAAGAATATGAAGAGCAAAAAGAACGTCAAGATTACTTAAAGAATCAACGCGATGATCTGGATAAAGCTTTGCGCATGTTGCAACAAGCCATTGGAGAAATTGATAATGAAACTCGTAGCATTTTGCAAAAAACCCTGGATACCGTTAATCAAGGCTTTCAAGCCATGTTTCCGCGTTTGTTTGGTGGTGGACAATCTAATCTGCGTTTGACGGGCGATGATATTTTAACTTCTGG
The DNA here is from genome assembly GCA_020720115.1 of Thiomargarita sp. Classification (GTDB taxonomy): domain Bacteria; phylum Pseudomonadota; class Gammaproteobacteria; order Beggiatoales; family Beggiatoaceae; genus BB31. The sequence continues at coordinate 25,545 of DYPD01000033.1, forward strand.
GGTGGCGGTAATGGCGCGTCCACCAGGTAAGCGCAATAGCACTATTCATTTGCTATCTGGTGGAGAAAAAGCCTTGACCGCAGTGGCGCTGGTATTTGCTATATTTGAATTAAATCCCGCACCTTTTTGTATGCTGGATGAAGTAGATGCACCTTTAGATGACACTAATGTTGGGCGCTTTTGTGATCTGGTTAAGAGTATGTCTGAGCATGTACAATTCATTTTTATTTCGCATAACAAAATTGCGATGGAAATGGCAGATCAACTCATCGGAGTCACCATGCAAGAAGCGGGCGTTTCTCGTCCGGTCACTGTGGATATTGATCTCGCTATGGAAATGGCCAGTAGTTAAAACTTTGGAGCCAACATGGAATTTATTCAACGCTGGATGGCTGAACCTTGGATTCTAAGCTCCGCCATTATGTTGCCGATTATTTTACTGATTTTGTGGAAGTTATTGCGTCGCCCCCGCTATGATGAAATTCAGTTATCCGATAAAGATTTATACAGCTACCAATATTTTGATGACAGTCCTATTTTTGAGAATAATGAACTGGTAGATGCCAGTGTTGCTGGTGTTTCAGTGGATGCGGGCACAGCTCCTCCCGCTTTAACAGAAAAAACCGCAGACAATTTTAGCGATGATTTTAGCGATGATCTTGATCCGGCATTTTCCGATTGGGAACAACTGCGCGCAGCAGAAAACCAAGCACCTGTAGAGTCCCCTAAACCGCCGCCGCCAAGCAGTCCAGTATCTGCAAAAAAAACCGCCGCTGTTAAAAAAGAACTACCAAAAGAACTCATCATTGCCATCAATATTCGTGCGATACGAGACGTCGGGTTTCAAGGTACGGATATTTTTGCCGCTATGGAACAACTGGGCATTCAACACGGTAAAATGAATATTTTTCATCATTATGGTATTGAAAAAGCCCCTACTACTGACGCTGTGTTTAGTATTGCTAATTTATTGAAACCCGGTACTTTTAATCCCAGTGACATGGAAAGTTTCTCTACGCCTGGTTTGATTGCGTTCATGCAGTTACCTGGTGCTTTAGGCGGACGAGTGGCTTTTGAACTCATGCTGCATTATACACAACGCCTTGCTACTATTTTGCATGGACGCTTGGAAGATGATCGCAAGCAACCCGTAGATGCAGAATTAATTGATTTCATTCGTCACAGTATTGATGAGTTTGAACAACCAGTGCATTTTGATTAATGCGCGGTCTTTACTATTTTCTTGCCGTTTCTCTTGCTAACCGCAGGGTTCATTATGTTTACATTTGTCGCTGGTTGTGACTGGGTGCAACCCTTTCAGATCGCCCGTTTGCCAAAAATCGTGTTTGGTGAAGGCACTTTTGCGCAACTACCTGAAATTGCTGCTGCTTATGGTCAGCGGGTGTTATTGGTGACGGGGCAGAGTTCCTTTTTGCGTAGCCCGCAATGGCAAACTTTGCAAGCTGTTTGGCAGCGTAGCGGGGTTACTTGGGAACGGGTCAGCATTCCTGGCGAGCCGTCGCCGCAGTGGATAGATGCGGCAGTTACAGCACATAAAAATCAAGGCATTAGCCTGGTCATTGGGATTGGCGGCGGGAGTGTGTTGGATGCAGCGAAAGCCATTGCCGGGTTGCTGCCGCATGGCAATTCGGTGTTGGATCACCTCGAAGGCGTGGGGCGCGGCGTGCCTTATCAGCCACCGGCAACGCCCTTTATTGCGGTGCCGACCACTGCGGGCACGGGTAGCGAGGCGACGAAAAACGCGGTGCTGAGTCAGCATGGCGCAAATGGTTTCAAAAAATCCTTTCGCCACGAGGCGTTAGTGCCGCAAGTGGCGCTGGTTGACTCGCAATGGCTGGCATCTTGCCCGCCGGCATTGATCGCTGCCAATGGCATGGATGCCTTCACTCAATTGCTGGAGTCCTACGTTTCTACTCGTGCCAATCCCTTTACCGACGCGCTGGCGCTGGCGGGTATTTGCGCTTTTGCGGAGGCTTTTTGGGCGGTGTGGGAAGACCCCGCCGCTGCCAGCGTTGCCCGTCCTAAACTGGCGTATGCTGCGCTGCTGTCGGGCATTAATCTGGCGCAAACGGGCTTGGGTTCGGTGCATGGTTTGGCGTCGCCGCTGGGGGCTTTTTACCCTATCCCGCATGGCGCTGTGTGTGGCACGCTGGTAGCGGAAGCAACCGACATCAACATCGCCGCTTTGCGGGCGCGGTTGCCAAACAGCCCAGCATTGGACAAATACGCTCACATCGGGCGGCTGTTAAGTCAGCAACCGACGCTGGAGCGAGACGCGGCTTGGGCGGCATTGGTGAGCACTTTACGCGACTGGACTGTGCGTTTGCAGTTGCCGCCGTTAAGCCATTACGGGGTGACAGCGGCGAGTTTTGCCGCCATTGTGCAAAATAGCCAGGGCAACAGCATGAAAACCAACCCGCTGCCGCTGACTGATGCCGAATTACACAGCATTTTGCAGCGCCGCTTTAATTAAAAGCTGCTAACCTAATGACTTCAAAGCTATTTTTGCAGGAATGCCAGACCGACTTGCTGTCAGTCATCATGGTGAATTATAACGCTGGCGAGTGGCTCACGCAGGCGGCGCAGCGCGTGCTGGACTCTGATACTGCGGTAGAACTCTTTGTGCTAGACAATGCTTCCGAAGATGACAGCTTTACCCACCTGCTGCACCGCTACGGCACAGATGCGCGTTTACACAGCGAGCAATTAGCGCACAACCTAGGCTTTGCCGCTGCCGTCAATCGAGCACTGCCACATGTGCGCGGTGCTTACATCCTGATTCTCAACCCCGATTGCCTGATTTCCCGCGATACCCTAAGCCGCTTGCGCACCGCGCTAGACGCATATCCACAGGCAGGCATGGCAGGCGTTTTAGTGCTCAACGAAGATGGCAGCGAACAAGCCAGCAGCCGCCGCCACATTCCCACACCAGGGCGGGCACTGGTACAACTGCTATTCTTGCATCGGCTGTTTCCGCACTGGCAAACCGTCGCGCAAAGCCGCCAACCGCTCCCCACAGCGCCCGTTGAATTAGAAGGCATTTCTGGGGCTTTCATGTGCGTGCGTCGCGCCGCAGTAGAACAAGTGGGGTTGCTGGATGAACGCTATTTTTTGCACTGCGAAGACCTCGATTGGTTCATGCGCTTTCAAGCCGCCGGCTGGCGGATACTGTTTGTGCCACAACTGCGCGTCACACACCTCAAAGGCGTCTGTAGCCGCCGCCAGCCGCTGCGCGTTTCCTGGTACAAACACCGCGCCATGCTCATGTTTTACCGCAAATTTTTCCGCCACAGTTACCCCGCTCCCTTACTCTGGGTAGTCAGCCTCGGCGTCTGGCTACGCTTTAGCGCCCTCGCACTGCTACACAGCCTGCGCCGCTGAAGTTTTTGCGCCTGTTCCTGCTCAGTCTGCTTGAACATTGAAGAAATCATTTTGATAATGCTGCTCCTCCCATCCACATTTAAGGAACCCTTATGGCAAAGCAACAAAAACAACTCCCCATCGCAATCGTGATTGTCTTGGCAATCCTGTATTTTTTCGCGCAGAAATTGGGCTTATTGCCTTCCGAATCGCAACAACCTGCACCACCACCGCAGCCAACCGCGCCAATTGATCTAAGCCGTTTGCCGCATTCGCCGAGTAGTTTTAATAAAGCTAAAACACTGGTGTATAAAGAGATTTATAAGGGACACGAAAAAACTTTTTATTGTAATTGCGCTTTTAACCCGACAGATCGTTCGGTGGATTTGCAAAGCTGTGGCGTGACGCCGCGCAAAGACAGTAAACGGGCACAGCGCACAGAAGTTGAACATGTGTTTCCCGCGCATCAGTTTGGTCATTTTCGCCAGTGTTGGCGTGAGCCAGAAAAGGTTTGCCCCGCCGAAGCAGGTAAAAAACAAGCCAGCGGGCGTCAATGCTGTGAGGACACAGATAAGGTTTTTCTAACTGCGCACAATGACTTGCATAATCTGTATCCGGCTGTGGGAGAAATTAACGGCGATCGTTCTAATTTTAATTGGGGAATGGTCAGCGGCGAAAAGCGTGAGTATGGCAAATGCGCCATGGAAGTAGATAGCGAAAATCGCCGCGTTGAGCCACCCGCATATGTGCAAGGCGACATTGCGCGGACCATGTTTTACATGAGTGCAACCTATGGCATCCGCTTATCTAAGCAAGACATTCAGCTTTTTACCGCTTGGAGCCAGCAGGATGCAGTAGATGGCTGGGAGCACGAACGGAATCAGCGCATTGAGAAAATTCAGGGCAACCGTAATCCTTTTGTTGATGGCGCTGTGTATGATCCTAACCAAATCGCTCATTATGCAGATGAGTGACAAGCCTTCCTTCTGTTATTCCCTAAAATCGTTATAAGGACTTGAATATGTACAAAATTCTCACTTTAAACAATATCTCAGTGGTGGGGTTGGAACGCTTGCCGCGTGATGCTTACGAAATTGCCTCAGAAATCCAGCACCCAGACGCAGTGCTGTTGCGCTCGTTTAAGCTGCATGATTGGGAAATTCCTGAAACTTTACAGGCGGTTGGGCGGGCTGGTGCGGGAGTAAACAATATCCCAGTAGAAAAAATGAGTGCGCGTGGGATTCCAGTCTTCAATGCGCCTGGCGCAAATGCGAATGCAGTAAAAGAGTTAGTGCTGGCAGGGATGCTACTGGCAGCGCGTAATATTTGCCAAGCATGGGATTATGCCCGCACTCTGCAAGGCTCTGATGAAGAAATAGGTAAACAAGTCGAGGCAGGTAAGAAAAACTATGCAGGTTTTGAATTACCCAATCGCACCCTGGGCGTCGTGGGACTTGGCGCCATTGGGGTTAAAGTCGCAAACGCAGCCATTGATCTGGGGATGCGCGTGATTGGCTATGATCCACAAATCACCGTGAAAAGCGCTTGGAAGCTATCCTCTAAAGTTGAACAAGCCACCAGCGTGGATGACATCATGAATCACTCGGATTTCATTACTTTTCATGTCCCACTGATTGATGCCACACGCAATATGATCAACACCGAGCGCCTACAACACATGCGCCCTGGCGTGACTATTCTAAACTTCGCCCGCGCCGGGATTGTAGATGACAGCGCCGTGCTGCAAGCCTTAGACGCCGGTAAAATCAATGCCTATGTGTGTGATTTTCCAACCAATCAAATCAAGCAACATCCGCGTGTTATCACCTTGCCACATCTAGGCGCATCAACTCAGGAAGCAGAAGACAATTGCGCCCTAATGGTCGCCGACCAAGTGCGGGATTACTTAGAACAGGGCAGCATCCTCAATTCAGTGAATTTCCCCGACGTGCAAATGCCGCGTGATGGAAATCATCCGCGCATCGCCATCGCCAATTCCAATGTACCGAACATGGTTGGACAAATCAGCACCGCAATAGCTAAAGCCAACATCAACATTTTGGATATGCTCAATAAATCACGCGGTGAATTAGCCTATACCCTGGTAGATGTAGAAACTGCTGTACCTAATTCAGTGCTAGAAGAAATCCGCCAAATTCAAGGCGTACTCAAGGTACGAGTGCTTTAAGCCTAGATTCACCTATGTAGGGCGAATCAAGCGCAGCGTATCCGCGCCAAAACTCTGGGCGGATACGGCGCAATGCTGCGAAAGACGAAGATTCTTTTCATCTTGCCACAGCAAAGCTGCTTTTTCTCGTGCCAGCATCCTACGCGGCACAGCTGAGGAGCGCTCTGCACCTTATGCAGACCCCACTGCAACTTCAACTGCCCGCGCAAACTCGAACTTGTTTCCAGAGAATACCGGTGGCTGGATGAACCTGATGGGCGGCATACCGACGATGAAGTTCATCCCGTTCTTCTGCTGAAAGCTCCAATGAAAACGGCAGGATGCTTTCCATCTATCCTCCACAAGCTGAATCCGCTTGGAGACAGGCAGCTTTTTAATATCTTCTACAATGGTATTCATAATCACACCATGAAAATGTATGGCTAAATGAACAATGGTGTGCAACGAAAAGATGTTGCACACCCTACCTATCTGCCGTCCGGCGTGTCTTCGGCGATGCACAAGGCTCTGTCGAGAAACGTCTGTACCATCGCCCGCAGCAGCAAGTCCTCGTCGGCGCGGGGCAGCCGCGCCACGTTGCTGAAATCGCACTTGCCGCCGAACACCGCCGCCTCGCTGACGCAGCCGATTTCGTCGCGGTGTTTGCGCACCGCCAGAATCACCGTCGAGGCGTAGCCGTTGAGCAATTCCGGTTGCAGCACCACCAAATCGCCGAAGGTAAACCGCATAACCAAGCCATGATTGGCGAGCAGGGTGACGGCGGCTTACCGCCGTACTGAAACATGAACCCGCCGAAATCCCGTGTTTGGTGCAGCGGACGGCGGTGACACACAGGGATGTCCGGCGGCAACCCGTGCATCTTGGGATTTTTTCAAATCCGCGTAAATCGCCCACAGGTCGAAATTAAAGCGGGCGGCATGGTTTTCCCTCGTCTGGCGGACTTCATCAACGATTTCATCATTCAGCATTGTCTTCCCCCAATAATTCTTCCGGCGTACAGATAAACGGTAGAAACAAGCCCTTTTCTTCAAGAAAAGCAGCTATTTTTCTTTGCAACTCTGGATTTGCGATATGGCGGCAATTCCAGGTCAGCAAATAATCCACGCCGTACAATGTCGCAATTGCGATGTGTAGCGCGTCTTCCGCTGCTTTTGCCGGTACAATGCCGTTCTGCACCAATTCAGCGGCAATGCCGACGGCGTGTTCGTCAATTAGAATCAAGGGAATCTCGGCGACTGCCGCCAGCCGTTTTTGCGCGGCAACCGGGTCACCGGCGGCACACTCCCGCAACACTGGCTCCGATACAAATAACTTGTATTGTTCGCGTGATTCCCACCAAGCCAGAGTAATCTGTTGATGCGCCGCGCCCAAGATGGTTTTGCTTGGTTTTGCGGTAAGGTAGCTGATTACCGAGGTTTCAAGATAGATTTTGCGTTTCATAACGTATGGGATAATCCGCGTCACTCTACCTTGAAAAACGTCCCAATTTGCTTAACTAATCCCATGAGTTCACCCACCAATGCCTTAGCGTTCTCGAAGTCAGCCGCTAATCCTTTGAAGAATCGTAGCACAGTTTTTGCAATACCTTTGCCTGCTACCGGGTCTTGTGCGGCTTCAGCAATTTCTTGGACTTTCTTTAATGCTTCCGCTTTGTCTTCGTCGCTCAATTCACCGGCATTAGTTAATAGCCTGTGCAAATTTTGCAGGGTTTCTTTGATACCGATTTGCTCACCGGTTGCGGCGGGCATTTGATTGACAGCATTTTGAACCTGCCCACTAATTTCGCCTAGATTCAAGGTACTTCCAATGATGGGTGAATTTGTAATTGTTTGGTTTCCACTGTTACTCATATAGTTTCCTGATATGTAGAAGTTGAATTGCTCTTGTCTTTTGTCAGGTGGCATAATTCTCAGTAGTTTTGACACATCGTAAGATATGCCATTCTCATGGATATATTCATTTCTGCCCCGCCCCTCATGTGCCAATAAAGTTCTGAATGGTGCTCGCCCAGCGTTGCCTGGTAAATGCACCCACTCTTTATAGGGTAGGTCTCTCATGCTTGCTAGAATCTGCGTTACATCATCATAAAGCGATGAAAAGTAACGATTGGCATGTTGCCCATTCACCCATAAAGACAAACGGCGGGCATGGTAATCAGCCTCTATCAAAGCATCGGGGTTAAAATTATTATGTCGCAACTGTGTGCCATTTTGCCACACCATATTTAAAAAGATTTGCGTATGCCGCTTGACAATTAAGTTACAAATAACATGACGCGGCAGAAAACTTTCAAAATCCAAATCAAACCGCATAGCTGAATCATAATCAAAGCTAAGTTTTTCTGGTCTATCCGATGAAAGCAGATCAGGGAAAATAAAAATATTTTCTCTATCAGAGATGCGATAACACAAATTAAATTCTATCATTGCGTCAATAATAAAACGGCAACGTTCCGCTGGATAGGTTAATTCGTGACCATCATTGCCAATTGTTTTTATAGATAGAATATTTACAACATCTGAGTAAGATAATTCACCAAACTGTTTTTTTGCAATTTCTGAGAATAATAGTGTATATATTCCATATGTAATCCAGCGAGGATTTAGAACAAATTCATTAAGCGTGGTCAGTTTTGGAAAATTTGAAATCTCCCCCAAATTATCCATGTATTGTAATAACCATTGACGATCTTGACCACCACTTTTAGGAATATTATGTCTGTCGCATAAAGCATAGAAATCATCTTTTCCAAGAAATGACTGTTTTACAGAAAGATTTCTTAATTCTTAAAGAACAGCAAAATGTGCATCTTCAAAGCGCACCTGTCTTTTATCAAGTTCACATAATTGATTTATAAAATCGCGCTTAAATCTTTCAAACTCTGCGTGGTATGTTTCTTTATATTGAGTACAAGAAACCGGATAAAAACCAATAATGCTTGGATATTTATCTTGTAAACGGAACATGTCTATATTGACTTGCGCCAAATCCGCTTTATTACCAACAATCAAAATTGGCGCATTCCCACCAAAAGCGCGAACATGCTCTAACCAATATTCAGTTTGTTGATTTGCGTTAATATCAGTACGGGCATTTAGCACTATTACATACAAGCACTGTGTACGCATGAAAAATTGGTGGGTAGCATGAGCCATAACTTGACCGCCAAAATCCCAGAAATGCGCAATAATCTCAGTATTCGGTACCGACCATTCACTGATGTTGATGCCCGCCGTCATAGGTTCTACGCCTGGCACTACTTCTTTTCCATTGAATATACGGATGAGAGAAGTTTTTCCTGTTTCTCCATAGCCAAGAAAAATGGTGCGTACACGGTTAAGGCTTTTTTGCGTGCGTCCCTGATATTGAGCTAAA
>DYPD01000168.1 GCA_020720115.1 Thiomargarita sp.
TGGTTTTTAGACTGGACTCATATTATATTTTTTTAGAATTATATAATTAGTTGCGGTTTTATTGTTTTTGAATATCGGACGAAAAAATAATCATATTTGATTTAATTAAAAAATAATCTAATTATTTAAATTTATGAAGAAAATTAATAATTTTAAGACCATTCCCAAAGCAAGTTATGTTATTGATAATCATGGTGAAAAAATATCTGTTCAGATTAGTGTAAAAGATTGGAAAAATTTAATTTCTGATTATAAAAGAATGCGAAACTTACTCTTAATGAAAAAAAAGCTTAAAAATGCCTTTTCAGAAGTTAGACAAATACAAAATGGTCAAAAAAAATCTCAAACACTTTCTGAATTTTTGAATGAATTGTAAAATTATTGTAACCGATACCTTTAAGAAAGATGCAAAAAAACTACTAAAAAAATATGCTTCCATGAAAGTTGAATTATCAGAATTAGAAAAAGAACTTTTGGAAAATCCAAGAATTGGAACGTCCATCCACAAAAATATTTATAAGATACGTCTTTCTGTAAAAAGCAAAGGAAAAGGAAAAAGCGGGGGGTTGAGAGTAATAACTTATTTAACTGAAGTTGTTAATCAGGAAAAAGAGTTTCAACACATTTATGATATTGCTGTTTTTCTGGCAGCTATTTATGATAAGTCGGAAATGGGCAATATATCAGATAAAGATCTAAAAGATATAATTGAACAAATTAATTCCAACCTTGATAATTAAAATGTAAAAATTACATCAAATCTATAATAAAAATAAATCCCTTATTCCTTAAAACCTGTCTATCGCTCCCAAATCCCACTATAACTTCCCAGCGCCCTTCTCTGTCACATAATTGCAACATTATTGACACATTTTTTCATTTTTTTCACAAAACTATCCCAATATAAATGTGGTTAAATTTAATAAAAACAGCATGTTGTTTTGCTAGTCTATCATCAGTCCCTTAACCAATGAAAAAAACAGGAGGTTTTTTATGAAAACAAAATTTTTCACAGCGCTTTTATTCTTAATACTCTTAAACGCCTGTTGCGTATTTGCGGCGATTAATGTCCCCCTTGAGGTAAAAAATGACTTGACTGTCAACAGAAATGATATGATATTCACTGCTGGAGCGCCCATTCCAATTGCGGAAAATATAACTGATGTGAGTGATTTGAATGTCTATTCAAACGATGGCAAGGCTATTCCCTCACAGATAAAAGCTACTGCAAGATGGGGAGGCGCGCCAAATGACACTGGAAAACCATTAAAATGGGTTCTGGTCACATTTTCTGGAAGTGTGTCCGCAGCTTCTTCAAAAACTTTCTATCTAAAATCTGGGGCTAAAAATAATACCCAATCAGGCATAACCATTGAAAACCTTGCTGACACAATGAAAATAAATACAAATAAGGCTCAGTTTGTCATAAATAAAAAGAATTTTTCCCTCTTTGAATCCGTTATAGTTGACGGAGAAATTATTACAAACTCAAATGAAAACGGCTTTTTTTTAACAGATGATTCAGGAAAAGTCTATTCATCGGCAAATGGCAGCCCCCAAAGCCTTACAATAGAAGAACATGGACCATTAATGGCAATCATAAAGGCAGAAGGCTCATTAACAGACTCCACACAAAAAGCCCTGACTGACTATAGGATGTATATATATTTTTATGCAAACACCAGCTACGCGCGCGTGCTATACACCATTGGAAATCATAATGTCGCGGCGCTTAACGGCACAAGATATCAGGTTTATAATTTTTATGAGCCAAACAGCATAACATTTCGGGAGTTATCCGCAAAATTTAACCTTTCGAATGTATCAGGCGGTTTTTCATATCTTTTTCCATCACAAAACAGCAACAAAACAGGTATTTTAAATAACTTAAATATTTATCAGGATTCATCAGGAAAGCCATATTGGAACAGATATGATTCTTCTGACAATCCGCGCCCCAACAGTTATGTGAGCTTTAAGGGTTATAAGGCGACAGATGCGTCAAATATTATTGACTCAGGCAATCAATTTTCAGGATGGTTTGATATATCTGACAGCAAAAAGGGTATTTCAATGGGAATGACTGATTTCTGGCAGAATTTTCCAAAATCCCTTTCTGGCTCCTCTGACGGCTTTGTAAAATTAAATATTTTCCCAAAAGATTATGCAGGGTTATATAATTTCAGGGTTGGCGAGGAAAAAACCACAGATATGTTTATTTATTTTCATAAAGGCGATGCCGCATCCTCAAACGCAAATGAAATAGCCGCCTCCCTTTCAAGCCCTGTGATAGCTTTTGCACCGTCTGAATGGTATGCAGACTCAAAGGCAATACAGGAATTTACCACTGCCACAGGCTCGCTTGAGGGAAGATATGGTCAGATAAATAGCGCAAATAATGAAATTCTTTATGATTACTTTAATGACAGGACAATAATAGCAGATCCGAACTATACTGGTCCAGACGGTGATTATTACCCCTATTACAGCCTTTGGCAGAGCCTTAGCGACCAAAAGCCAGGCGGTCTGGATTATTTTGATTTTTATGGATGGGCGTGGTATGGCGATCAGCCCCTTGATTTTGAGGTTTTTGCGGAAGGCAAGGCAGGTCCGTTTATTGTTAAATATGACTTTGATTACGGCGCATGGCTTCAGTTTTTCAGGACAGGGGATAAAAGATGGCGGGATATGGCAAAATCAATGGCAAATCATCTTGAATTAATTATGCTTCACGATATAAGCACTGAAACAGGCTGGAGTGTTTCCATTTTAAGAAACGCTGTTTTCGGGATGTCAGCGCATCTTGAACCTGGCAATACAAATACAGTGAGAAATATGCTTGGACCAGTAATGGAGGTTGCGTATGGGGCAAGAGGCGCGCTTCTTGATTATTATCTCACAGGAAATCCCATAAACAAGAGATTTATAGATAAAGCCGCAGGTTATGCCTGCAATATGATAATTGAGGACAGCGGTTATTATAAAAACCAGCCGTATCTGAGAGACAGCGGGGCATCAGGCACATGGGGCGCGCGTCCGCTTGCCAATTATATCAATATTTTAAATGAGGGATGGAAAGCCACAGGGGATATGAGATATCAAAAGGCAATACAGGATGTCATTGAATATTTCCCCCCTGAAAAACAGCCTTTTATCAATGGTCCTGTCGCAGGAAACACAGACTTTATAGCAGCGCCTTTTCTTATGATGTATGTAAATGCTGTTTCGCGCTATGCGGTGATTGCTGAAGAGTATGGCTTGACTTCCCAGAGCGCCATGGCTAAGGCGCAGGTTATCAAATTTATGGACTGGTTCGCCAAATATGGCGTTATCAAGCCTAAGGGCTATTATTCAAGCTGGTGGCATTACTACTACAATGGACTTCAAAATAACGGGACATCTCAGGCAAATCAAGATGAATTCACCGATATGATTAACAACTGGATGCTTGTGATCGCTGATTCTTTTGCTTATGCATACTCATTTTCATCAGATCCTTCATATATTAAATATGCTGAGGAATATTTCAGAACTGGAATTACATATCCATTTTATTACCTTGGCGCGCGAACATATTCTGCAGTAAAAGAGGCGGTAAACCATGCTGCGAATGGTCATGTTTATCTCTATTACAAGGCGCTTTATGACAGCCTTCCTCATGATGCTGTTTTGCCAGCAATAACAATAAATAATCCTGTGTCAAACAGCTCTGTGAGCGGAATTATTGATATTCTGGTGATTGCCACCGATAATGTTGGCGTTCAGAAGGTTATTTATTATATTAACAGCGGAGTTCTTGCAACCGTATCAGCAAGCCCTTTTAGCCACAAACTTGACACAACAACCATGTCAAACGGGACATATACTCTTATTGCGGAGGCTTATGATTTTTCAGGAAATAAAGGCGCCAGCAATGAGGTGTCCTTTAACATAAACAATATTTTTGATGCCACGCCTCCTGACTGTTCAATAATAAAACCCATTTCTGGCGAAACAATGTCAGGGATATTTGATTTTGAGGTTAACGCGACTGATGACACAGGTGTTCAGAAAGTGGAGTTTTATATTGATGGAAAGCTCATTCAAACCCTTAATAATACCAGCTCTTATTTAATTAAGCCTGATTCAAAAACTTATTCTGAGGGTGAGCATAATCTTGGGGCAATTTCTTATGACACTTACAGTAATAAAACTTTGTGTCAGGATGTGTCAGTGAAGTTTGATAATACAAACAGCGCCCCTGTCGCTGATATATATTATGACAGAAACGTTATTTATCAGCCAGATTCAGTGATTAATTTTGATGCGTCTAAATCCAGTGATCCTGACGGTGATTTCTTAAGTTATCAATGGAATTTCGGGGATGGAAGTGTCGCTGATGGAGTAAAAGCAATTCATGCTTACCTTAAACAGGGTGAGTATATTGTTGAATTAACTGTGTCTGACGGCAAAACTTCCACAAAAAAACAAACAAAATTCAATGTCTATCCAGCAGGAATTATTTATCAGACTAACCTTCAGGACGGATTGCAGGATGCCTTTATAAGGGCTTCTTATGAAGGAAACTACGGAGACACTGATGTTTTGCAGGTTTATAACGGCGGCGCGCCTGATTATAGGACATTAATGAAATATGATGTCACAAAGTCTCAGATTCCTGCGAATGCAAGCATTATAGGCGCAATACTTAGACTTAATTGCACAAAAGTTCAGGATAATGCAGGGGATCAGGCAATATTAAAAAATCAGATATATGCCCTTAATCAAGACTGGAAAGAAGGTAAAGGGACTTACGGAAACACTATGGACGGCGCAACCTGGCAGACTTATGACGGACAGAACAAATGGAAGACACCAGGAGGCGATTTTGATCTTGCGACTGATTTTGGATTTGGAGCGAGCGGCATTGTGGCAGAGACAAATCCTGCGGTTGGTGAAATAACATTTGACATAACAGCGCTTTTCAGGAAATGGGTTTCAGGAGAAATGCCAAATAACGGATTTGCCATTGTTATGCCAGGCACAAATTATTATTCACAGGCGACATTTACCGCAAAAGAAAGCTCAAATCAGTCTTTAAGACCCAGTTTGTCAATAAGTTATCTTATTCCTGATAATCCAGTGTCAGCAAATCTTGTAAAAAATCCAGGAGCTGATGAAAATCTTAAATATTGGGATGTTTCTTATGGAAATATTTCAGTGGAGTCTGCGGATAGTAAAAATCACTTTGTATTAAAAGCGGGATACGTTTTCCAGGATATTGATATTAGCAATATTGACGGGATTTATTCAGGAACAAAACAGCTTGCTGTAAGCGCCAACATGAAGGCAGAAATTGCAAACGCTGATACTGGCAATCCTTCAATTTACGGATATATAATCGGAAAAGAAAACGATCCTGAAGGCATTAATACGCACATATCAACACCTGTTGTAAAGTCAGATGTATGGACAAAGCGGACAGCAAGTTATGTAATGCCAAAATACAGCAAAAAAGTCCGTGTATTTATGCAAAAATCAGATATAAATGGGGCAAATACCATTAATAATAAGGCATATTTTGATGATATTTTTATAGAAGTAAATTAGTCTCCCTTTCTTATTAAGGCGAACCCTCTTTAATGGGGGTTTGCCTGTTTTCTGTATTTTTGTCTGAATCACGAAAAAAGAAGATTACACGGATCACACGGAAAGAAAAGGATTAATTTAAGTAATTTCTGATTAAATATGACTACCCCGTCAGGCTTCGCCTGCCACCCCTTCTAAGAAGGGGAATTCCCCTCTTTTAGAGGGGTGTCCCGCAGGGACGGGGTGTTTTCTATAAAATAAATTTATTTAATCAGAGATTACTTAAGTGTCTAAACCTGAATTTTTAGAATTAAATGATCTCGTCTATTTCACTTTTTACTGTTTGAGGAATGATTACTGTATATTTACTTGCCATTTTCAAAGTATTTATTTCTTAGCTCTGAAAACACTTCATCAGAAGTTTGAATAGGACCATTTTTAATATCAAACTCTGAAAGCCTGATTAGACTCAAAATCGAAAATACGTACTTAATCTATTGATATGAATCAATATCCATTAAAACAGCCTTTGCTTCACCATTTTGTGTGATTATTATTGGATTATGATTTTCTGTAAAGTATTTCATCATATCTGCGGCATGTGTTTTAATAAAAGAAATTGGCTTGATATCTTCCCTAAGATTTATCGCCATATAAACCTCCTTTATGTAGTCTTAGTAAAGCGCTATAGATGGCGCTATTTGTCAATTTTTCTATAACAGCGGGGGGTAGGTTAAAGCGCCATTAAGTTGCAAAACGTCCCTGAGTGTAGCGAGCGGAGTTTATAGTCAACGTCAATGGATTGTTATGTTGAAATTTTCCTGTTTATTTTTCAATATCTATAAAATGATTATTAATAAATTCTTCCGCATCGACTATTTTTAATTTAGCGCCTGGAAAATGCTTTTTATTTCTCGTAACTATATATTTGATTAAATGTTCAATTACCGTATTGTAGTGAAGATCATCCTCGAAATCTTTATGCCTATTATTAATTGTATTTCTTATTATTTTTTTTTTTAATATCTAAAAAACTAAACAAACTTAATGAATCTTTTATAAATTCATCTGCAATTTTTTTATTTATTTCTTTTTTAATTATATAATACGTGAGTCCAGTCTAAAAACCAATTTTTAACATTATAAAATATATTATATAAAAATA